>JBIKRF010000013.1:0-39196 GCA_044349305.1 Flavobacteriales bacterium | reverse complement strand
TGTATTCAGAGCTGTCGCGAATCATGGCGTAATCATTTAGATTTCCATCACCCAAAAAAGTCTTGGTAATCTTTACGAACTGTGTGTCGGCTTGCGGGTCGAGCAATCCGAAAACAACAGTGGTGCTGGCATAAGGTGCAGTTAAATCAACGTTGGTATCGCACGAAGAAAAAACAGCCAATGAAGCAGCTGCGATAATCGATAAAGAAAAAATCTTATTCATGTTTCAAATATAAGTCGCGTTTAAGCTCAATGAAATCAAATCTTAGCTATTTCTTACTTGTTCAAAGAAATTAAAAAATCGAGGGTATTCACATTGTCCGCATAATCTGTTAATGCAGGACATTGACTGTTTCCAAATGGAATGAATTCATTTCCAACAATACATTGTATTTGATCGGCATGATTATCCAAATGCTGAAGCAACGCCTCCTTGTTTTCATAGCGTTCGTAAAACACCGAAGCCACGGGCGATGCAATGTTTTTGTCTTCCTTGAAAATTACGAATCCGTTTTCCAATAGTTCTTCATTGTTCAACAACCAAACAGCTTTGTTGTAGTCATAGTTGTTCGCGTATTTGTTGTGTGTAGCAATGGATTGAAAACTGAAAATACCGTTGAAGATTCTGTCTAAATCGAAATCTACGGGCATATAAAGTTTGGTCACATTACGACATCCCAAACCGAAGTAATCGAAAAGGTCGTTTCCTAATTTCTCAAGTTGCTCGGGCGTTTCATTTCCATCGAGAATGGCTACACTGTTCCTATTCTGACGAATGATATGCGGATACTTTCCAAAATAATTGTGGAAGTGAACAGCTGTTGAATTGCTTCCAGTAGCAATTACTGCTTCGAAGTTTTCTAGTTTTCCTCTTGAGAAGGAATAGTTCAAATCGAAATCGTTTTCAAATTTTCCGGCAATCTTCAAAAGAGCAGGAATAAGAATGGGGTCGTCTGAACTTAATTTGATTAACGCCTTGTTTCCAGTAATCAGAACAGAAAGAATATCGTGAAATCCAACAATAGGAATGTTTCCTGCACAGATGATAGCAACAGTCTTAGGTTTGCTCGCGAATGAAACACCGTTCGTCCAAGCCGAAAGCTTCTCTAGGGTCAATTCATTCGACCATGCTGTAAGGGCTTGTCGAACATTCGCAGGGGTGAACCAACCGTTGAAGGTAAACGCCGATTCAATCACGTCATTTACACCGCTGAACTCCTCTTCGGTTAATCCGCATGCGTATCCAGGCCAATCTTTCTTGTCTGAAAAGTTCTGCAGGGCCTGTCCCAGTTGAACAAATGTTTGAATTCGTTGTTCTAGAGTTGAATTCATCGTAGGTGTATTAAATTTGCACGCGAAATTAAGGTTGAATTTAGATAAATAGCAGAATATGGCAATAATGATTACAGACGAGTGCATCAACTGCGGTGCATGCGAACCAGAGTGTCCGAACCACGCCATCTACGAAGGTGGAGCAGAGTGGAAGTATAGCGAGGGAACAGGACTTCGTGGTATCATGACCCCATTGAACGGCGGTGGTGAATTAGATGCAGACGGACTTCAAGAACCGAAGAGTATGGATGTTTACTACATCGTTTCAGACAAATGCACCGAGTGTGTTGGCTTTCACGACGAGCCTCAATGTGCGGCAGTATGTCCAGTAGACTGCTGCGTAGACGATCCAGAATTCAGAGAGACAGAAGAATATTTGTTGAAGAAGAAGGAATTCATGCATTTGTAATTCAACATAGAATGAAATAAAAAAGGTCGACCATTGGTCGACCTTTTTGTTTTATAACTGCACTTTCAAATTGAAGAGCATAAAGAGCATAATTCCAATAAGCAAGAAAAGAAAGCTGTTCAGCGCGCCTCTCCACTTGTCCGCGTTAACTCTGCGTTGATGATAGAAATACAAAGGCACGTAAATTAGGGAATGCATGGAAATTCCTATGAGCATTAAGATTGTTGCCATTGGCCAGTGCATGACTTTGAATAGGCATCCTACCGCGAACAAAAGAACGTTTAAGGTTCCGAGAAAGTCTACTCCTTTTTGAATAAGAGAAATAGGCTGTTTGTAGAGTAGAATTAGTAAAAGAGGAAAGACAGCGAGCACCGAAATGCCAGTGCCTGCTACAAAACAAGCGGCAGCGCCAGGCAAGTGGTAAATTTTAAATACTACGCCAAGGACTAAGATTGCGGCTGATGCCAAAAGAGATAAATTCAGTGCCTTTTTCATGTGTTTGAATTTTTGTTGATGAATTAATTGAATGGTTTCCATTTCAATTTCATGTAAGTTGTCATGAAAAAAACGTGGAAGAATTGAATAAAAGAACGAGTGGAAGTCGTCGTTATCCGACATCTCATTTTCAATAATTGTACACATGTGATCTACCAAATTAGCTTGCAGATCAGGCAAACTAATTCCATGCGATTCAATTTCTTTTCGAATGAAATCAACTTGTTCGTCAGTTAATGAGACCATGGCTCGTTCCTTTATTCGCATCCAAGAGAATTTGAAGTGTCTCCATAAACTCTCGGAGTTCGTCTATTTTCTTTTTGCTCGTTGCCTTACCTTGTTTGGTCAGGCAGTAGTATTTACGCTGTCTCTTTCCAATAAACTCCACTTCGGTCTCCAAGTCCTCACTGGCTTCCAATGCGTGAAGCAGGGGATACAAAGCTCCTTCCGTGATTTGTATTTTGTCGTCGGTAAGTTCCTTTACTCGTTGCGTTATTTCGTAACCATACATGCGTCCGTTCTCTTTTAAAAGATTAAGAACAATGGTTCGAAGGGTGCCTTTAATTAGTTCTGATGAATACATAGGACAAATATACATAAGAAACTTATGCATGCGTGATTTTATTGTTCGATTGAAGATTTTCTTCTTGGTGGTTCACCATTTGGAAGGGTTTTCTTCGATGTATTTTGAAATATTTTGAAAAGCCCTTTCGTCTAGAACAATGTGTGCATAATAATCGCGCTGCCAAACTATGGCATTTGGATTTTCTTTTCGAACACCCTTCGTTACACCTATTTTGTAACTTCTAATTATTGATCCAATTGTTTTGACAGGCGATTCAAATCCTGCAATCTTCCAATTTTTATTGCCCCAGATTTGTGCGTAAAAGCAAGATTCTTCGGGATGTTGAACTTTTGTGTTTCTTGAGAATTTGAGCGAATCTTCTGTTATCTCTAGCAAACCATGTGTGTGATCTGGCATTATTACAAATGCGTGGAGTTTTACATTTGGAAAGTGCTGGGGTATTTCAAGCCAGCAGTTGTGTGCGATGGTTCCCCATGGATTCAAGTGCATTTTAGCATCACTTATTTTTCCGAATAGGTGTTTTCTATCAATGCAATTCAACGTAATGAAATATGTTCCTCTTTGTGAAAAATCAAATCCCTTCAGTCGAATCGATCTTCTATTTAATCTTTTTCTCTGCATATTTTTTTCTGCAAAGAGAAATCCACATTATCAAGATTCCATAGACGGCTTATTGGAAGAGTCAATCTTTTGCAAGCACTGTATATATTCATTCAGAGAATTTCTAAGATTCTCTTATTTGAATAAATGAACATAATCTGAGAAAGAAGAATTAATTGAAAAGAATTATTCTTAAACAGAATCGGGGTGAATAATCATTCACCCCGATTTGAAATAATCTTCAATCTTGATTTGAAATAATCTTCAATCTTGATTTGAAATAATCTATTTTGATAAGAATAATCTTCTAAGCAGAAAAGCAGTCTTAATTACGGCCTCTCACAAACAACATCTCATCTACAATATTCTTACCGCCCATAAGCTCTTCAACAATGAACAATACGTAACGAATGTCAACAGCTATGGTGCGTTGCAATTCTGGTTCGTATGCAATGTCACCACTCATAGCTTCCCAGTTACCGTCGAATGCAATACCGATCATTTGACCGTTCGCATCCAACACAGGGCTACCGCTGTTCCCACCGGTGATGTCTAAGTCAGCAATGAAACAAGTTGGCAATTCACCTTTCTCATTTGCGTAACGACCGAATTGTTTATTCTGAATTTTTTGCGCCAATGCTTCTGGTACAACGAACTCTGGATTACTATTATCACGCTTTTCCATAATTCCCTTTGCAGTGGTATAGAAATCGTAATGAACAGCATCTGCAGCAGTGTAGTCTTTCACTTGTCCGTAGGTGATACGCATGGTGCTGTTCGCATCTGGGGCGTATTGCTTAGCCGGATTCATTTCACGAAGTCCAGCTACAAACTGACGCTGACCTTTGGTCATTTTCTCGCGAGGAATTAGTTTGCCCAATGCATCTCCGAATTCACCTGCACTCTTAGCTGTTGCAACTGCAAGGTCTTTTTCAAATACTTTTTGATTTGGCTTCGCTAAGAAGTTCATCAATTTCGTTTTGTCAACGATAACTGAAGTAGCGAAAAGTTTGTCTGCATACCCTTGAACGTTTCCTTTGTACTTAGCATCAAGCACTGCGTGCCAAGATGGACGAGCATTTGCTGCAATACGATTGCGATATAAATTGGTTAATGCAACAAAGACATCTTTATCCGTTTGTGTGTTGTATTCAACAAAGAATGCTTCAGCAGATGCTTTGAACCCGTCAAGCATCTCTTTCTTTTTTGCTGCGTCCGTTTCGGTAAAGTACTTTTCGAATGTGCGTTGAAATTCAGAAGCTAAGCCCATGAATTCAGCTCCACCCATTCCAGTTAAACGCGCATACAAAAATGCTTTTTGTGTTTCGTTGGTTGAAGAATAAAAGTCTTGCAACATAGGAAGCGCCTTACCGAATTTTTCGTTTGCAGCAGAGTTAGAGGTTAACCATTTGGTGAAACCATTTTCAGTTTCAGCTTTCTTTCCTTCAACATCTAAACGCTTCAATCCGCGTGTTTGTCCAATGTAGTACTTCCAAGAGTTTGCAGTGCTTGCATACTTCGCAGCATACATCAAACGAACACCTTCGTTCGCATCCATGTTCTTCTTCCAAGTCTCTAATTTCAAACCGAAGCATTCAACCAAAATTGGGTTCTGCACGTCAACCGCTTGCTCAACTCCGTAAGAAGTTAAGTAACGAGAAGTTCTTGCAGGATATCCCATGATCATTGCGAAATCGCCTTGCTTCACACCACCCATGTTAATAGGGAAGAAGTGCTTAGGCTTCAATGGCGTGTTGTCTTTGCTGTAATCTGCAGGCTTGTTTTCAGCACCTGCATAAATACGCAACATGCTGAAGTCACCGGTGTGACGTGGCCACATCCAGTTGTCAGTGTCACCACCGAATTTACCAACGCTTTCAGGAGGATTACCAACTAAGCGAATGTCGCGATACGTTTGATAAACGAATAAATAGAATTCGTTTCCTGCATAAAATGTTTTTACTTCAGAATTGTATAAACCGCTTTCGTTCGCGGCCTTTACCAATTCTTTGTTGCGAGCCATAATAGCTGTTTCGCGTTCAGCTTCAGTCATGTTGTCGTTCACGGCACCCAAAACGCTCGCCGTTACATCTTCAACACGAACCAAGAATGAAAGCGTTAAGCCTGGAATCGGAATCTCTTGATCCAACGACTTTGCACAAAATCCGTTTTGAAGAATGTTGTTTTCTAATGTTGAAGAAGATTGAATCGCATCGTAAGCGCAGTGGTGGTTTGTGAATACAAGTCCTTTGTCGCTCACAATTTCTCCGGTGCAAAATCCAGCTCCGAAACGAACAATTGCATCTTTCAACGATGCTTGATTAATGTTGTAGATATCGTCTTTGGAAAGCTTCAATCCAAGACCTTGCATTTCAGCTTCGTTGATTTTATTCAACATAGCCACCACCCACATGCCTTCCGTAGCGAACATTGCGCTTGGAGCCATCATGAGCACCGTTAGTGCGAGAATGAGATTTTTTTTCATTTGATTTATTTGATGTTTGACTTTTTACTTTCTTAGTTTCTTTTTGTTAGCATCCAGCTTCGCTTGTTGCGCTTTTTGCATTTCTTCAATGCGCGAAGCGAATCCACCTTTTTTCTTAGGCTTCTTTTTGTTCGCTTCAATCTTCTCACGAATCGAATCTTCATTTACGAAGTACTTCTTAATGGCCCACATTTGACCAATAGAAATAATGTTCGCTGTGAAGTAATACAAGCTTAATCCAGAAGGCATGCTGTTGAAGAAGAAGATCATCATGAACGAGAAGATGTTCATCATCACTTTCATGTTCGGCATTCCCGGTTGCGTCATGGTCGGTTGTGAACCCATGCTCATCTTCGAATAAACAAACGTAGATGCGGCCATCAATAAAGTGAATCCACTTACGTGAGAACCATACATCGGTATGTTGAATGGTAAATTCAAGATACTGTCGTATGCAGCCAAATCTTCTGCCCACAAGAAACTCTTGCCACGCAAAACAATCTCAGCAGGGAAGAAGCGGAACATCGCATACAAGATTGGCATTTGAAGTAAAACGGGAATACAACCAGCAAACGGGTTAACTCCAGTCTGACGGTAAAGTGCCATGGTAGCTTGTTGCTTTTCCATTGGATCTTTGCCTTCGAATTTTTTATTGATCTCATCAATCTCTGGCTTCAAGACACGCATCTTCGCGCCGCTCAAGAAGTTCTTCCAAGTGATTGGGAAGAGGACCATTTTAATAATAATGGTCACAATTAAGATGATCAATCCGAATGACAAAATGTAATCAGAAAGGAACCAGAACAGCGGACGAACCACATACTTGTTCACGTATCCAATGATCCACCAACCGTAGTCGATAATATTTGTGAACTCATCTGCACCGCTGGCTTCAAGGGCCTTGTATTCATTCGGACCTAAGTAAAATTGAAACTCAGCTTTTGCGTTTGAAGAAGCTTTGGTCTTTAATGGCAATTCAGCGTAATACGATTTGGTGTGCTGCGAATCTGCAGGAACCATAACACTCAAGTCAGCATTTTTATCGAATCCTTCAGAACTGATAATCGCAGCGGTGAAGTAGTCTTGCTTCATTGCCACCCAGTTCAATTCTTTTTCTGGACGCTTCTGATCGCCAGATCCTTCGCTCAAGTAATTGCGGTCTTCTTCCATTTCACGATAGAAAATAGAAGACTTACTGCGCTCTGCTTGAATACCTTTTTCCTGCGCCAATCCATTCAACAACCAACGGAAAACCAAAGGCGATCCAAACATTTCGTTTTCCAATCCCTTCGCTTCGAAACTACATTTTACATTGTAAGAATTTGGCTCAAGAGAATAAGTCCACTGCAATTGCGCGTTGTTACTTCCAGTCGCTGTTAAGACAACTGTCGCGGCGCCATCTGTTGCGTTGGCAACGGTTGTAGAAGCAGTGAAGTTCAACTCACTCGAAAGCAAAACAGCGCCGCTGCCGTTCTTCCAAGCAATGTCCATTTTACTCTGAGCAGTATCCCAAAGTTGAACTTGTTTGTCTGAATTGTATTTCTTGTAGTCAGCCTCAAGCAATTCTGCTGAATGTAAAAGTCCTCCTTTCGAAGAAATCTTAACTTTTATTTTATTGTTGGAAAGAACCGTGTAGGTCTCTTCTGCAGGCATTGCTGCTGCATCCAAAGATCCGTATCGCGCAGCGTTTAATACTGCAACTTGCGCTTGCGCAGCGGTGTCCGTAGTTGCAACAACTGCCGTGTTCTCTGGAGTTGGAGTGCTCGACTGTTGCGTAGTTTGCTCGGTTTGTTGCGGGGCGTTAGCCATCGCTTCAGCTTTAGTCTTGGCAGAATACCAACTGAAGCCAACGGCAATCAACAGCATTAATGAAAGACCAATGACGGTGTTTTTATCGAATTTCATGTTTTGTAAATGAGGTGCAAAAGTCGGAAGTATTCATAAAACTTCCACTTTTTTTTGTGTTCACTTCAATTAATCGTGAATTTTGCCAAAATCATGAAGCTAACCCATTCAACAATAAAGTTTTTCCTTTTGCTCGTATTGCTGATTGTGGTAAGCGTAGTCGCCCTCATGTTGGGTAGCCAATATCTTTCCTTAAATACGTTGTTGGAAGGAAGTGAATCTCCCGCTGGACGGGTCCTCTGGCAGCACCGACTTCCTCATGTCTTGGGTGCTTTAGTAGTTGGAAGTTCACTCGCGTTAAGCGGAAATTACATGCAGGTCATCTTCCGAAATCCACTCGCAGGTCCTTCGGTCTTGGGCATTACAGGCGGAGCATCGCTGGCCATGGCCGTCATTTTTCTTACTTCATGGGGTGCCACTTGGTTCTTGAATGCTGGGACATGGGCTTTGTTCATTCCCGCCTTCATAGGTGCTATGCTCGTCTTGACGCTGCTCCTTCTCATTCAGCGAAAACTTCCAATGGCTTCAACGCTTCTAGTTGTTGGACTGCTCTTTTCGCATTTCACCGGTGCCATTGAAAGCATTCTTCAGAAAATGGCGGGTGCCAATAATGTCAATCAACTCGTGGTTTGGGGCATGGGGTCACTCGACGGAATTACGCTGAAGCAATTGCCTTGGCTGTTCGCAGGTGCTTTCATTCCCTTCATTCCAACTTTTTATTTCTTACGGAAGTTGAACGCTTTCGCCATGGGAGAGCAGATTGCTGCGACTTCCGGAGTAGATGTGGTGAAATTGCGTTGGGTGTTTTTAATTGCGGTTGGAATTTCAACAGCGACCATCACCGCGTTTTGCGGACCTATTGCTTTCATTGGACTCATGGCACCGCATGTTGCGCGCCTATTCATTCGAACCTTCAATCAACTTCAGCTCATATTTTTCATTCCATTTGTTGGAGCGCTGTTGCTCGTTATTGCCGACGCCCTTTCGCGCTATTACGCATTGCCGCTCAACTCAGTGACCGCTGCAATAGGCATCCCGTGCGTGTTTTACATTGTGTTCAACCCTAAACGAAGCGGCGTATGGATCAGCTAGTGGTGAAGGAAGTCAGCGTTGTTCGCGGAAAGAAATCGGTTCTTTCCAACTTGAATATGTCCTTCTCTTTCGGAGAGTTGGTGGCTATTGAAGGAAACAACGGCTCAGGTAAATCGACTTTCCTTGAAACACTTGCCGGATTAATTCAACCCTCAAAAGGTGAAATTTGGTTGGAAGGAAACAGTCTTTCCAAACTTTCCTTCGCGGAACGCGCCAATTACATTTCATTTATTCCTTCCAGAAAGACTACTGCTGCTGCGCTAGAAGTAAGAACAGCCATAGCCGTTGGAGATTTAGTTGGAAGGAAGATGAGTCGGGTGGAAGAGGCCATTGAAAAATTCAATTTGAAAAATCTTCAAGGCAATTTGCTTACTGAATTAAGTGACGGTGAATTTCAAAGGGTACAGCTGGCAAGGGTTTGGGTGCAGGATACGCCAATAGTGTTGCTCGATGAGCCGGCTGCGCATCTCGATGCGAATGCGCGACAAGAACTTTTTGGTGAATTGTTGAAGTGGGCGAAGGAGGAGAATAAACTCGTGCTGTTGTGCTCGCATGAACTTCAATTGAACAAGCAATTCGCAACACGAACCCTTCAATTCTAAGAAAGGGCAATATTTCAAATCCGATTCTGTTTGACAAAAGACTTATTTTTACAAAAAATTATTTAACCATGAAAAGAAGGTTAACCCTTTTCTTCGCGCTTTGTGCGTTCGTTTCATTCTCTCAATCGAAGAGCGTTACCGCTCCAATTACCGATGTAACCTTGTTTCTCACGGGCGCTCAAGTAACCCACAAGGGTGAAGTAACTTTGAAGAAAGGTGAGAATACGCTTGTACTTTCAGGACTAACAGCCGGTATGGATGTGAATTCCATTCAAATTTTAGGAAATAAAGACTATACAATCTTGAGTGTAAAACATCAGATGAATTACACGTCGAAGGTTTCGAATTCGCGCGTTCGTGCGCTACAAGACAGCATCAAGCTACTCGGATTTCAAACAGCAGAGCGCGCGAGTTTGCGTGCCGTTTATCAAGAAGAAAAGGCTTTCTTGCAGGCCAATCGCTCGATTAAAGGAGACAACACCTTGCTTATTCGTGAAGACCTTTCAGAAATGGCAGACTTCTACCGAAGCCGCATGAAAGAAATTGAGTACAAGATTTTAGATTTGAATCAGACCGATCGCGAAAGCAACGAGAAACTTCAACAACTACAAACGCAACTTGCACAACTTCAAGCGCAAAATGTGACCAACCCAGGCGAAATCGAGTTTGTAGTAACAACCGAAGATGATAAGAAGTCGGATGTAGTGATTACTTACTTGGCAACCAATGCTGGGTGGACGCCTTATTATGACTTACGCGCAGAGGATATTGAGTCGGATATAGAATTTACTTATCGTGCGAAAGTTTGGCAAGCATCTGGTGTAGATTGGAAGCGAGTGAACTTAACCATTTCGACAGGTAATCCGAATGTAGGTGCGCAAGTTCCAGCGTTGAATCCGTGGTATGTGAACATATACGCCCCTCAGGCCTACCGAGGTAAAGCGAAAGGAGAGTCATATGCGAATGATGAGCTTGAAAAACCTGCAGCAATAGCTTCCGGATACGTGGCAGAAATGGACAAGTCTTCATGGGCTTTGAATTCGATGCAAACAGTTGCATCGTTTACAACAGTAACTTCGAATTCAGTAAGTACAGAATTTAAAATTTCAATCAAATACGACATCGCGAGTGATAACCAACCGGTTGAAGTGGTCATGCAAAAACAACTTTTGAAAGCGTCTTACAAGTATGTTGCAATTCCGAAGTTGGAAGCTGCCGCATTTTTGCAAGCAGACATAATCGATTGGATGCAGTACAGCTTGCTGAGCGGAGAAAGCAATATATACTTCAAAGGAACTTTTGTTGGAAATGGTTACATTGATCCTGCTTTGGCAAACGACACGCTTCAATTATCATTGGGTCGTGATAACGCCATTACAGTGAAGCGCGATCAAGTGAAAGACTTTTGCAAGACCAGTGTTTTCGGAGTGAAGAAATCTACTTCGAAGGCCTATGAAATTACCATCGTAAATACGAAGAAGAAAGCAATCAATATTGAAGTCTACGATCAAGTTCCGCTAACACAAAACGGTGATTTAGAGGTGGCGGTTGAAGAACTTTCAGGAGGTACCCAAGATGCGGCGTCGGGAAAGGTGACATGGAAAATGACTATAGAGCCTGAGAAATCAGAAAAACGTCAACTGCGTTTTACTGTGAAATATCCGAAGAAAAATCTGATTCAGAACTTATAATAGGCATGAGTCGATTGTTGTTTTGGCTTTTTTTGAAGCCTTTGAGTTTGATGCCTTATTTCATACTTTACCGAATATCTGATTTCGCGTTTTTCATCTTGTACGTGTGTTTCGGTTATCGAAAGAAGGTTGTGATGTACAATTTGGAATTGGTGTTTCCAAACAAAACGAAAAAGGAACGAGAGCAAATTGCGTGGGATTTTTACAGGCATTTTTGTGACCTTATCTTAGAAGTGATAAAGAATTTTTCTGTTACCGAATCGCAACTTCGAAAGCGTTTCTTTATACACAATCCGGAATTGCTAAAGAACTACGCAGATAAAGGGCAGAGCATTATTCTGTGCGGTGGACATTATGCCAATTGGGAAATGTGGGCCTTGGCAGCGCCAATGCAAAGTCACATGCCACTTGTGGCCATTTATAAGCGCTTGAGCAATCCGTATTTCGATCGGAAGATGCGTGAATCTCGAAAGAAGTATGGAATGCAGCTGGTTTCAACACGTGCAACAAAAGAGTACTTGGAAGAGCACCAGGGCGAGCTTATGGGAATGGTCTTCGCTGTTGATCAATCTCCCGCCGATCCTAAAAAGTGCGTTTGGATTAACTTCTTAGGAATTGAAAGTCCTGCATACTATGGTGCAGAGAAGTATGCCAAAGATTTGAATTTACCTGTTGTGTTCGGGCACTTGCGTAAAGTGAGAAGAGGATACTACGAGTCGCACTTCGAAGTTCTTACTGAAAATCCTCGTGAATTCGAAACTGGCGGGCTTATTCAGTTATCGAATGATCGTGTTGCGGAAGATATTTACAAAGAACCGTATTTGTGGTTGTGGACCCACAAACGTTGGAAACACAAGGACAAGAAGCCGAAAGAACAGCAATAAAAAGGTACGATTGGAAGGAAAATCAAAAAAAAATGAACTCTCCCTTGTTCCTTTCAGAATAATGCATATATTTGCACCCCTATTTTTAGGGACGAAAATCAGACGACTATGAACCGCATTAAGGAACTTGAAAGCAGAATTAACCCAATCGCAGAACACCCAAAATTCTCTGCAGGTGATACAATTTCTGTAACGTATAAAATTATTGAAGGAGCGAAAGAGCGTCTTCAAACATTCACTGGAGTAGTAATCCAAAGAAGAGGAACAGGTTCAACTGAAACCTTCACCATTCGCAAAATGTCGAACAGTGTTGGTGTTGAGCGTATCATTCCGATTGCTTCACCTTTCATTGATAAAATTGAAGTGAACAAACGTGGTAAGGTGCGTCGTGCACGTATCTTCTACTTGCGCAGCCTTACTGGTAAAGCAAGCCGTATTCAAGAAAGAAAATACTTCGGGCCAGTGGCTTCGAAATAAGAATACTTTGATAGAGTATAGATTAGGGTTCTTCGGAACCCTTTTTTATTTGCTGGAAAATCAAAAACGCCCTTCCGTTGAAGAGCGTTTTCGATTCCTTAACCAAAACCTACACCCGAATGGGTGAACCTTACTCTCTGAACGAATTGCTGCTTTGTTAAATTGTGTGAATAAGAAAAAAAAATCTTTCGTGGCACTTGAATTAAATTCGAAACATGAATAATGAAAAAAATCCATCGCTAGCGCACCTCATTGGTTGCGTGGAAGAATTCCATAACGCCTTTCGTATTCCTGTTCGAAAAACACCAACTGGAGAGTTGGAAGAACGTGAATACACGCTTCGTTTCAATTTAATGAAGGAAGAGAATGAAGAGTATTTGGAAGCTGCTCAGAACGGAGATATTGTTGAAATTGCCGATGCGTTAGGCGATATGCTCTACATCCTTTGCGGCACCATGAATGCCCACGGTTTGCATGAGCAAATGGGCGAGATCTTCGCAGAAATTCAGCGAAGCAACATGAGCAAGCTCGACGATAATGGTCAGCCCATCTATCGTGAAGATGGAAAGGTGATGAAGAGCACGAATTATTTCAAACCGAATATTGCAAAGTTCTTAAAATAGAATAGCCGCGTTGTTGCTATCTTTGCACCTCATTTTTCCCTATGTTAAACATCTCTTTACCCGATGGTAGCGTTCGCTCTGTAGAAGAAGGTACTTCTGCATTGCAATTGGCTGCTCAAATTAGTGAAGGCCTAGCGCGTAACGTGCTTGCCGCAGAAGTAAACGGAAACGTTGTAGATGCATCGCGTCCGCTTCCGGAAAACGCAACGGTGAAGCTGCTCACGTGGAACGACGATAACGGGAAGTCTACCCTTTGGCACAGCTCGGCTCACTTAATGGCCGAAGCGTTGGAAAGTCTTTATCCAGGAATTAAACTCGCTATTGGTCCGCCAATTGAAAACGGATTTTATTACGATGTAGATTTCGAAGGAAAGGCATTCACACAAGAAGATTTTTCGAAGGTGGAAAAATTGATGTTGGAATTGGCACGTCAGAAGAACGAATTCGTTCGCAAAGAAGTGTCTAAAGCCGATGCGATTTCTTATTTCACAGAAAAGGGAGATCAATACAAATTAGAATTAATTGAAGGACTTGAAGACGGAGAAATAACCTTCTACACACAAGGTAATTTCACCGACTTATGTCGCGGTCCACACATTCCAAACACAGGATTCATTAAGGCTGTAAAGCTTATGAATGTGGCGGGTGCTTACTGGAGAGGCGACGAGAAGAACAAAATGCTAACGCGTGTCTATGCGATTACGTTTCCAAAGGCTGCCGAGTTAGAAGAATACTTGATTCAGTTGGAAGAAGCGAAGAAGCGCGATCATAGAAAGCTTGGAAAGGAATTGGGCTTATTCCATTTTTCTCAAAAAGTTGGAAGCGGTTTGCCATTGTGGTTGCCGAAAGGAACCGACTTGCGCACACGCCTTCAAAATTTCCTGACAGTTGCACAAAAGAAAGCCGGGTATCAACCAGTTATTACTCCGCATATCGGTTCGAAAGAATTGTATGAAACGAGCGGTCACTGGGCGAAGTACGGTGCAGATAGTTTCCAGCCGATACACACTCCGCAAGAAGGAGAGATGTATATGTTGAAACCGATGAACTGTCCGCATCACTGCGAAATTTATAACGCAGAGCCACGCAGTTATAAAGACTTGCCACTACGTTTTTCTGAGTTCGGAACGGTTTATCGTTACGAGCAAACAGGGGAGCTACACGGATTAACCCGTGTTCGCGGATTTACCCAAGACGATGCACATATTTTCTGCATGCAAGATCAAGTGAAGGAAGAAATTGGGAAGGTTATTGACTTGGTGCTCTATATCTTCAAGACATTGAATTTCCAAGACTTCTTGGCGCAAGTATCGCTTCGCGATCCTATTAATCGCGAGAAGTATATTGGTTCGGAAGAGAACTGGGAGAAGGCAGAATTGGCCATTCAAGAAGTGGCCAATGAGAAAGGACTTCGCACAGTAGTTGAATACGGTGAAGCCGCATTCTACGGACCGAAGCTTGACTTTATGGTTCGCGATGCGATCGGAAGAAAATGGCAATTGGGTACGGTTCAGTTGGATTACAATCTTCCGGAACGCTTCCAATTGGAATACACCGGTGCGGACAATCAGAAGCACAGACCGGTTATGATTCACCGCGCACCGTTCGGAAGTATGGAGCGTTTTGTGGCCATTTTGATTGAACATTGCGCTGGACAATTCCCGTTGTGGTTAACGCCAGAACAGGTTCGAATTCTTCCCGTGAGTGAGAAATACAACGAATACGCAAAAAAAGTAGCAAATACGCTAGAAATTTCCGATATTCGCGCGCTCGTTGACGACACGAACGAGAAAGTGGGTAAGAAAATACGTGAAGCGGAGCTTGCGAAAGTGACGTACATGTTGGTAGTAGGGGAAAACGAAATGCTAGCAAATTCAGTATCTGCACGCAAAAAAGGCGAAGGAGATTTGGGAGTGTTTAGCATTGAAGATTTCGCTACGATGGTGAATGATGAAGTGGCGAGCATGTTAAAAGAAATTTAATAAACAAGGAGGGAATATCATAAAGCGCGAGATGAGAGGCAGACGCATCTTTGAACCGGAACACAAAATTAACGATCGCATTAGCGCAGCCGAAGTACGTTTGGTTGGAGAGAATGTGGAAGTTGGAGTGTATTCTAGAGAAAAGGCATTAAAACTGGCTCAAGAGTTAGAGGCTGATCTCGTAGAGATTTCGCCGAATGCCGTTCCACCGGTTTGCAGAATCATCGATTACCGAAAGTTTCTTTACGATCAAAAGAAGAAGCAGAAGGAGATGAAGGCGAAGCAGGTGAACGTAACTGTAAAGGAAATTCGTTTCGGTCCTAACACCGATGATCACGATTTTCAATTTAAGTTGAAGCACGCGCAAGAGTTCTTGAAAGAGGGAAGTAAGGTAAGAGCTTACGTTTTCTTTAAGGGACGTTCTATTGTTTTTAAAGAGAGAGGAGAAATTTTGTTGTTGAAATTCGTTCAAGAACTTGCAGAGTTAGGAACTCCAGAGTTGTTGCCGAAATTAGAAGGGAAGAAAATGTTTGTTGTAATTAACCCAAAAAAGAAATAATTCTAACACCTAAATAAAATGCCAAAAGCGAAAACAAAATCCGGCGCTAAGAAGCGTTTCCAGGTAACTGGATCCGGTAAGATTAAGCGTAAGAAGGCGTTCAAGAGACACATCTTAACCAAGAAGGGCACTAAGCAAAAGCGCAACTTGACTAAGACTGGTCTTGTACACCCATCAGACGAGAGATCTATCAAGGCGCAGTTGCTTGTAGCCTAATGTTCATTCATTAAAGAAGCAAGGTAAAGTTTAACCCGGTAAAAGGTCTTAAGTTCGAAAGAACACCTTCGCCTAAAAACAAAAAGTTATGCCACGCAGTAAAAATGCAGTCGCCAGTAGAGCCAGAAGAAGAAAAGTTCTTAAAATGGCAAAAGGTTACTTCGGTTCACGTAAAAACGTTTGGACAGTAGCCAAAAACTCAGTAGAAAAAGCATTATGTTATGCTTACATAGGACGTAAACTTCGCAAGCGCGATTTCCGTTCTTTGTGGATTGCTCGTATTAACGCCGGTGCTCGTCAGCACGGAATGTCATACAGCGCATTCATGGGTCAAATTCACGCTCACGGAATTGAATTGAACCGTAAGGTTCTTGCAGATTTAGCAATGAATCACCCGGAAGCGTTCAAAGCAGTAGCAGAACGTATCAAAAAATAATTTCTAGCAATAGGAATAGGAAAAGCCCTCTTCGGAGGGTTTTTTTTGTGCTTCGCACGAATGCCGATGGCTAATGTCCGATAGACTAATGTGCTCCGCACGAATGCCGTTGGCGAATGACTTTCAGACTATGCGTCTTTTGACGAATAATTTTAAATCTTTTATTGGTTTTGTGTGGGATTGTTTTATTTTTAATTAATGAAGAACAAATTCTTATTTCTGTCTTTATTGATAACCCAGTTTTGGGCTGTCGCACAAACAAATAATTCAGGAACTGAAATCAGTCCTGAGTATTCAATTAATCTTAGCGATTTTGAGGAAGTTATTTATACTTCTGATGTTAAAGCATCTGTTGTTAACAGAAAATATGAAATTAATTTTGTTTTGCATGCCGAAAGTTCCTCTGATGTTTTTCTTTATGTTTCTTATGATAAAGGAGTGAATTGGACAGGGCCATTGACAGAGGTTTCCGGCGATGTCGGCTATAATGTTACTAAAGGTCAGAAAAAAATTGTATGGGATTGTACAAAGGAAAAGGGTTTCACTTCTAACAAAAATTCAGTAAAGTTCAAAGTTGTTACGAGTTTTTCAGACTTGCAGATTGCATCTGATGCTGAGATTATTTGTGATATGATGAACAAAATGGTTGAAGCTCAAAGGTCTAATGACACTCCGAAAATTGAAAGTCTTCAAAAAGAATATGAGCCCAAAATGGATAAATTACAAAGCAAATATCCTAAGGGAAGCGATAGCGAGAAAAAACTTGAGGCTTTAGTGAAACCCTGCATGGCGGAAGCAATGAAAGCAGCATTGGGCGAATAATCGCCCTGCGATTGATTGCGTAGCAATTGATCAGACGAAGTCTGATTGATCACGAAGTGATTGAAAACTTGTTGTGTCATCCGTTAGGTGATTTATTTGTAATCGGTTTGTTTGTTTTGTATGAAATTGTTTTATTTTTATTTCATGAAAATATATTCAAACTTTATTTTAATCGCGAGCAGTGTAATGTTATTTTCCTGCGGTGGACAACAAGAGATGTCTCAACCAACAGCTGCAGCGCCAGCTGCAACACAAGCTCCAGCGGTGGAAGTGAAGCCACAAACAAAAGAAGAACGCATTCAGGAGATTAAACTTTGGTATTCGGAGATTCAAAAAATGGGAATGAAGAATTGCCAAACAAAGAAGATGGTGGAATACGACGGCTTTGATCCGGAAGCCGATCAGATGCCGTTTGATCAAATAGTTAAAACTTGCAAGCTCGATGCAAACTATGAATTAATTCGTGGAGAATTCCGCGGATATGAGTGGGGATATGATTTGTCGATATACAAAAAGGAAGGGAAGATCTTCTTCATTCTTGTCACCGGAGGAGGTGAAGGAAACAGTTTTGAAAGACGCTTCTATTGCGATCGTGATGAAAACTTAATTGAACTGTTAGAGAATGAAGCGGAAGGAGGAGAGGATGTTAAGGGGCCAGGTAAACCAGCTAAATTGGATCCGAGCAAACCAAAAATCCAAGACAATATCGCAGAATATCTAGCAGATGTAAACGCTGTTCTAGGCAGTAAATAAACGAGGTGTTGTTTTCTTATAAGAATTAATCGCTTCGCGATTGATTGCGGAGCAATTGATCAGACGAAGTCTGATTGATCACTTGTGATTAACAAGTGATTACTCAATAACTACTTCATCACAAAACAACCAACTCGGTTCGCCTACGGCGTCGTGCCATTCCGGACAAGGTCCATTGTTTACCCCAATGACCTTGATGTACCGAGCCATGTAAACTTGTCCTATACCGTGGGTCATGCTGTCAATAAGCTCGCCCGAAGTTTGCTCTTCAATGTTTGGTTTTATGAAAGCAATATTGTCCCATTTAATACCATCCGTACTCTTATATACCTCTACGGCTTTCGGACGGAAAATCCAAGCGTTCGCGTAATGAAACCATCGCGTACTAACGTGTTCGAAGGGCTTCACATCGCCCAAATCAATGATCACTTCCATGTTCTTACCTTGAACCCCTTGCCATATGCCGTCTCTGAAATTCGGAGTTCCTATGCGCCCGTCTACCAATCCATTTTCTCCACCGCCAGGGTAGTACACACTTGGGGTATAAGACAGAGTTACTTTTTTACCCGTTGCAAGGTTCGAGGTGTATGTGCGTGATTCGTAGAAAAATCCGGTGCTCCAAGGGAAGTAATATTCAAAATTTAAGGTGGTATAGCCTTTACTTACAACGACAGGATTGTTGTAGGCTTGCCTCGTTTCTTCTTCATTTTTTCTGTAGTTAACGATGATTAAACTGTTCGAACTTGTCACTGCTCGAACTTCAACCTCTCCGGCAGGCAATACCTGTGAACGGAAATTCAATGGGACATCGGGGAATCCGTATTTAATTTTCAACTGATCCAAGCGTTCGTAGTTCTTATCAACGCGAGCAGCAAAGGCTTCGTAATCGCGTTTCTTCGGTGCAGTCCACAACACTTCGCTCAAGGCCAACAACCTCGGGAATACTTTGCTATCTACTAGCTCTTGTGGCGCTCTTTCGGTCCACATATTTCCTTCCGCACCGCGAATGTATTTTCCTTCTTCCTCGCTCAGCTCTGCGGGCATCGGATTGAAGTTGTAGACCTTCTCCATGTTAATGTTATCGAGCCCATAGTCTAAATAACAATGCGAGGTCGGACTCATAACCACGCCGTGCTTTTGCTTCGCAGCAGCGATTCCTCCTTCCATGCCTCTCCAGCCCTGAATCATAGCGTCGGCCGGAATTCCTCCTTCTAGAATTTCATCCCATCCAATAATCTGTCTTCCTTTCGTGTTGAGGTACTTCGCCATTTCTTCAATCAGCCACGTCTGCAACTGCGCTTCGTTTTTCAATCCGTGATCGTGTATTCTCTTCTGACATTTATCGCAATGCTCCCAACGGAATTTCGGTGCTTCGTCTCCGCCAATGTGAATGTACTTACTCGGGAAAAGCGCACAAACTTCGTCCATTACGTCTTTCAAAAACTGAACAGTACTGTCGTTCCCTGCGCAATAAATGTCTTTGAACACGCCCCATTCCGTTTCAACCGGAATACGCTCTCCTGTGCAACTGAGCCATGGGTAAGCACTAATGGCAGCAACCGAATGACCGGGCATTTCTATTTCCGGAATAATGGTGACGTGCCTGGCTTGAGCATAAGCAACAATGTCTTTGATTTGCTCTTGCGTGTAATAGCCTTCGCTCACATGATTCCCGAATTTATCCATTCGGTAAGAACCAAGACGCGTAAGCTCTGGATATTTTTTGATTTCAATGCGCCAGCCTTGGTCTTCGGTTAAGTGCCAATGCAAGACATTCATTTTGTAAAACGCCAAAGCGTCTATGTACTTCTTCACGGTAGCGACATCCATGAAATGTCTTCCGCAATCGAGCAGCATTCCGCGATGCGGATAAACTGGCGCATCTGAAATGTCCATGCTCGGAATTTCAAATGCAGCGAACGTTTCGTTCGTCTTGAAATACTTCGGTAACAATTGCTTCAAGGTCTGCATGCCCCGTGAAATGCCTTCTTCCGTAGCCGATGTTAAACGGATTTCATTTTCGCGAACGGTTAGGTAATAGGATTCGGTATTGGAAGGTATGTTTTTCGTGAGTTGGAAAATGACTTTTTTAGGCTGACGTTTTTCCTCGCCTTGGTTTGAAACTTCAACAACTGTTTCTGGTTCGTTCTCCTTCAACCAAGAATTAAAAAGTTCAACTTCTTGCTGACACATTCCAAGTCCTTCTGCTTGTGTGCCCGCCGTCCAAAGAAATCCTTTTCCATGAACATAGGCAATGCTGGTAGGCATTGGAATAAGGGTTTCAACTTGCGCGAATGTTGAAAGGCCTTTCAACATAAAAACAACAAGCAGTGATTTGAAAATAGATTTCATAAAAGAAGTTTATCGTTCGAAATATTCATGCGCTGCAACAAGTGCTTTCAACGCAGCGGTCTCAGTTCTTAATCGGTTTGTCCCCAAGGATAGAGCAGGAGCATCGTTCGCCAATGCAATTTCATTTTTCGAAAAGTCTCCTTCCGGTCCAATGAAAATAGAAAGGCACGCGTGCTTTTCTTTCCATGTTGAAAGTTGAATCTTCGGGCCGTCTTCGCAGTGTGCGAGCAATTTCATTCCAACAGCATTTTTCCATGCGTCTTGAAATTTCACATCGAAATGCAATTCGGGTAATGAATATTGAAGGCTCTGCTTCAATGCCGAAATGGCCACGCGTTCAATGCGCTCGGGCTTCATGCGAACACGTTCCGAGTGTTCGCAAACCAAAAAGGTTATGCTTCGAATGCCCATTTCAACGGCCTTTTCAACCAACCACTCAATGCGATCGGCATTCTTCGTGGGGGCTACAAAAAGGTGTAAATGGGGATTCGTGTTTTCAATGGTTTCTCTCGAAAGTGTTGTTAAAGTACAATGCTTGTCTACCTTGTCTAGAGCGGCTTCTATGCGTTCGCCTTTGCCGTTGGTGAAGGTCAATTTCTCCCCTTCATGCAGGCGCAAAACTTTAATGTGACGGCTTTCTTCTTCGTTCAATTTCCAGCTACCGTCTTGTATTTCAGATGAAAAGAATAACATTGGAGCAAGTTAAGAAGGAAGCCGACAGGAATTGCCTAATTTTGCCGTGCAAATTTATTTCTATGCCAAACATTTCATCGAAAGCGGTGGCTATGCCATCTTCTCCAATTCGCAAGCTGGTGCCTTTTTCAGAGGCGGCTAAAGCTGCGGGAAAGACTGTCTATCACTTGAACATTGGTCAGCCCGACATTGAAACGCCAGAGATTGTGCGTGAGAAAATGAAGGCTCTTGACATTAAGGTTATTGAATATAGCAATTCAGATGGAATTGGTTCATATAAGAAAGGATTAACGGGCTATTACGCTTCGAAGGAAATTACTCTAACTCCACAACAACTGATGATCACCACGGGTGGTTCAGAGGCGTTGATTTTCACGTTCATGACGTGCATGAATCCGGGCGATGAAGTAATTATTCCTGAACCGTTTTACGCGAACTACAACGGATTCGCGGTAATGGCCGGAGTGAACGTGGTTCCTGTTACTTCATACATTGAAACTGGATTCGCGCTTCCTCCAATTTCTTCTTTCGAAGAAAAAATTACTCCGAATACGAAAGCGATTTTGATTTGCAATCCGGGTAATCCAACCGGATATTTATATTCAAAGGAAGAGTTAGAGCAATTGCGTGATCTTGTAATAAAGCACGACTTGTTCTTGATAGCTGATGAGGTTTATCGTGAATTCATGTACGATGGAGCAATTCCGCATTCAGTTATGAATTTGGAAGGATTAGACAACCACGCCATCATGATTGACAGCGTGAGCAAGCGTTACAGCATGTGCGGTGCGCGTATTGGTGCACTCGTTACCCGTAACGCAGAGGTCATGGCCATGGCCATGAAGTTTGCGCAAGCGAGACTTTCCCCACCAACATTCGGACAGATTGCTTCAGAAGCTGCTTTGGATACTCCGCAAGAATACTTCGACGGAGTAGTAGCAGAGTACGTGAAGCGCAGAGATATTTTAGTGAGCGGATTGAACGCCATTCCTGGCGTTATGTGTCCAAATCCAAAGGGTGCATTTTATTGCATTGCCCGTCTTCCAATTGACAACGCAGACAAATTCTGTCAATGGATGTTGGAAGATTTCTCACACAACAACCAAACGGTTATGATGGCTCCAGCAACAGGTTTCTACGCTACACCGGGCGCAGGTACCAACGAAGTGCGCTTGGCCTATGTGTTGAATGAAGATGCCCTTCGAAGTGCTGTTGAATGTTTGAAAATGGCACTCGAACAATATCCAGTTAGAAAAAATTAGTTATTTTAGCAAAAAAAATAGGATGAGAAAATTTTTGTTTTCAATCGCTTTAGTTTTTGTTGTTTTGTTGTCTTCTTGCACAGGTGAATCTGCAGGTGATGTAAATCAAGATCGCATATACGCAGAGTATGAGCAGTTTTACAATTCCAACACGGGAATAACCACCGCTATTGCAAGATTTCGTTTTGGTGGATTTTTAGGAACTATTTTGGAGTTGGACTCAACAGATAATGTGAAGTTCAATGGAGATGATATGTCTTATAGTATATTTTGGGGTGCACACATAAGGGAATACGTTGGTAACATTCCTCCGGGTACTTTTGTTTATACGAACTTGGCAGGTAATGTCTTTACCAATACAGTTCCTGCGTTTGAAGCTATAGATTTCCCTTTGAATTTTACGCAATTAAGCCGTTCAACGCCTTATGATTTTCAATGGTCGGGAACTCCTATAGCGCAGAACCAAGAGGTGAGCGTTTACATCGGTTCTTGGGCTTGGGGCGATAATTCATGGAACTACACAAACAATGTAGGTGCATCGAATTTAGTATTTGGAATACCATCACTTTCAAATCTTCCGTTAGGAACGTCTACGGTTTATTTAGACCGAACTACAAAAAAAACCACCATTCAAGGTACGTCTAGAGGTGGTGTGATAAAAGGTAAATTCAGAGCTCCGAACAGAGTCATCAATGTGGTCAACTAAATTATTGAAACGATAGAAAAAAGGTGTTCCATGGAACACCTTTTTTGTTTTAAAGAACTCTGAAAACTGTTCTTCTGTTTTTTGCTTTTCCTTCCGGTGTGGCATTCGATTCGAGCGGTTGTGACTCACCGTAGCCTTCCGATTCAATGCGGCTTGCGGCAATGCCTTTTGATTCCAAATAAGTTTTAACACTTAGAGCGCGAGCTTTTGAAAGTTTCAAGTTGGCAGCCTCATCGCCATCACTGTCTGTATGTCCTTCAATCCGAATTTGTAGGCTTTCATTTTTCACCAACAGCTCAATCAATTTAGCCAACTCAATAAAGGATTCGCTTTCTAAGCTTGAACTGTTTGTTTTAAAGAAGATGTTTTCGAGCACGATAGATGCGCCTGAATCTATTTTTTGCAGTGGAGCATCTTTGCGATAAGGACGCGTTGGAGTGAAATCGCGGAGCGAGAAATTAGAAGAGTAGAATAAATAATTTCGGGCGCTTACATTTAGTGCGTAATCGTTACCTGCTGGAAGACACACCAAGAAGTAGCCGTCTCTGCTTTTGTTCGAAAAGGTTTCTGCTACAATCTCACCATTGCTCAAATTCAGTAATTGTAATTTTCCATCTAGTGGAACATTCGCTTTGCTGTCGAACACAAATCCTTCCACATAGCTAACGTAGCGCGGTCTAACGCTTTCCGGTAGTTCGAACGAATAAAGATCCAAGCCACCTTTTCCTCCTTCGCGATTGCTTGCCATGAGCGCAATGTCGCCTTGCGCTGTAACTTGTATTGAATTCTCATTGGCGGCAGTGTTAATCGGATAACCCAGATTAACCGGCTTACTCCATGATCCGTCTTGTTGCAAACGGCTTACGAAAATGTCTAATCCTCCCATACCCGGATGTCCGTCTGAAGAGAAGTACAAGGTCTGTCCATCTGGATGAACGAACACACTTTCTTCTCTTCCTTTTGTGTTGATGAATCCTGGAACCTTCGCGGGTTCGCTCCACACTCCGGCTTCATTGATTTGACTGAAGAAAATATTCGGATCTTCTACCGCGCCGCCTTTTCCTTTCTTTCCACGAATGAAATACAATGTTGCGCCATCGGCGGTTAAGCTCGGTTGAGTTTCCCAATAACTTGAATTGATTCCTACCCCGAAGTTTTCAGCGGCGGTCCATCCGGTTGCAGTCCTAAGCGAATAAAATAGATCGCAGCTTCCAAGTCCACTCCGGGTTTCACCGTATTCATATCCTGGAAGTTCACACGCGGTAAACACAATTGTTTGTCCGTCTGCGCTCAAGGTCGGTGCTCCTTCATTGTACAAGGTGTTGATTGATTTTACTGGAAGCGATGCGTTCCATCCTTCATTGAAGTTTTTAGTTTCCGATCGTTCGCTCATGAAGAAATCTTCGTGCTTGCCCTCGAACGCTCGCTTGTCGTTTAACAAGCGCGTAAACAAAAGGGTCTTGGTATCGGCCGTAATGCATGGAAAGTATTCGTCGTTTTCGGTGTTGATTTTATCTCCGAGATTAATGGGATTGAAAGGAACGGGGTACTTCATGCTCTGCTTAGCGAATACGCAACTCTCGAGAATGAGCTGCGCGCGGTAATGCACATTTGGATTGGCCTTGGGTATTTTAGTGTAATTTGTAATTGCTTGCTCGGCTTTGTCGTATTCGGCAATACTGAAATAACATTCGCCGAGCATGTAATATCCCATTGGAAAAATACTAGCGTTAATGGAAAGTCCTTTCTCGAGCGGAGCAATTGCTTTCCGCATTTCGTTTTGTTCTGCGTATATCTGTCCCATCAGGAAGTACGCTTCAGCGAATTGATCTTCACTTTGAAGTAAGTCTTCAAGAATAACAAGCGCGAGGTTGGAGTTGTATTGCCCGTAGGCCGTAATGGCTTCTTCGTATTTCGCAATTGCACGCTTATTTTTTATGCTGTACTCTTTATTCGGCTGAGCGAAACTTGAATTCACAAGGAAGAGTAGGGATAAAGAAACAAGTGAAGTAATAATTCTATTCATAGTCGTTTTGAGCGTTGCTGATCGTTGTTACGAAATTCTTTGAATTAATGGGTTAACCGCAGTTGGTTCGAATTATTTTTGAACAATGCATATTGTTTTACTTTCCGATACGCACGGTTACTTCGACGACCGTTTACAAGAACACTGCCGAAATGCCGATGAGATTTGGCATGCTGGAGATATTGGCTCGGAAGAGATTGTCACGCGATTGGAATCGATGGGAAAGGTGACACGGATTGTATATGGAAATATTGACGATGCGCGCGTTCGGTCCATGACGAAAGAAGATTTGATTTTCGAAGTGGATGGAGTACGTGTTTTCATGACGCACATTGGAGGAAGGCCACCGTCTTACCCGGCGCGTATTTCAAAAATAATTCAAGAGGAAAAAATAGATGTGTTCATTTGCGGACACTCACACATTTGTTTGGCAGGCAAAAATCAGAGGCAAGGTAATCTTCATCTCAATCCGGGAGCCGCTGGTACGCATGGCTTTCACAAGGTTCGCACACTCATGCGTTTTCAAATTCAAAAAGGAAAAATTACAAATCTCGAAGTGGTGGAATTGGGTCCGCGTGCGGTTCGAATCTCGGATGAGATTTAGTTTTTTATTTTGAAGACGTACACGTCTTCGTTCGGCTTCTTCATGAAGTATTCTTCACGCGCTAATTTTTCGAGTGCGAAGTTTTTATCGTTAATGGCTTGCAATTGTTCTTTTGCACTTTGGTTTTCTTTTTCAACCTGAATGGCTTGATTGCGCAGTTTGTGCAGTTCCCAGCGAGAGGAGATTATAAATGGAATATCGATGTTGTTAATGAAAAGATTGTAAACGACAAAAAGTGCAAGGGTCAGCACAAATCGGTTTTTGAAGATGAGCAAGAACTTTTTCATGAGTCTAATTTCGTGAATTTGTTGGAATCATTCGCAATCAATTCGGCATGTTTCACACAGGACGGTGTTATTTTAGCGGCCCATGAGGTATTTCAACGAGCAACTGGTTACCGATCTTGAGTTTCAA
The DNA here is from genome assembly GCA_044349305.1 of Flavobacteriales bacterium. GTDB lineage: Bacteria > Bacteroidota > Bacteroidia > Flavobacteriales_D > Sanyastnellaceae > CAIZGX01. Next base: position 13,190 of record JBIKRF010000013.1, on the reverse strand, counting down.
GAGATCCGGAATGTGCTGTCTTCCTTCGCGAAGCAGCCAACCGCAGCTGCTGCGTTGAAAGAACTTTCGCCCTATGGCAATTTCGATTTGTGGAAGTGGACGCTAGAAATCACACATGAGCTCAAGACCCTTTTGCAAAATGACATTGCTATTCCGGCTTTAGATTTTAAAGAGTTTGGGGAAGAGTTGAAGTTGCTTCGTGTGAAAGACGCGGTTCTGGCGGAAGAGAGCTTCGCTAAAATTCTTCAAGGTATTCGAATCATTGGCTTGTTGAAGAAGATTCCGGAAGAAGTAAGGTCATCGGTTCCATGTTTGAATGAACTGATTCAGAGCTGCGAATACACCGATGAAATAGAGATTGAAATCTTGAAGGTCTTCGATGCGAAGTGGCTTGTTCGAGATGAAGCTTCGCATGAGCTTTCTGTTATTCGCCAGGAAATTGTTTCCAAACGCAGAGAGATTTCAAAGAATTTCATGAGAGTCATGAAAGACTGTCAAGGAAAAGGATTTCTTGGAGACACCGGCGAATCATACTTGTTAGACCGAAGAGTCTTGAGTGTGTTGAGCGTATACAAACGCAAAGTTCCAGGCAATGTTCTGGGAACAAGCAAGACTGGTGTTTTGACATACATAGAGCCGGCGGTGAATACGCTTTTGAATTCGCAGTTGGAAATGTTGTTCGGAGACGAGCGAGCTGAAATTCGGAAGATACTTCAGCGCTTGACGCGATATCTTTCTGGGCATGCGGCCATGCTGAAATCGGTGTTGGATACGCTTATGCGACTGGACAATATTCAGGCCCGTGTTCGTCTGGCCATTCTAATGGATGCGCAGAAGGTTCAGTTTGTTTCTGAGCCTATGGTGAAGTTGAACAAGGCTTTTCATCCGCTCTTGCTTTTGAAAAATGCAGAACGTGGAATGAAGACCATTCCGCAATCGTTGGAATTGAATGCGCAGCAGCGCATGATGGTTATTTCGGGTCCGAATGCTGGAGGGAAAAGTATCACCTTAAAGACAGTCGGACTTATTCAGCTCATGTGGGAATGTGCATTGCTCGTGCCGGCGGAAGAGTCGAGCGTGCTCAGTCGATTCGATTGCATACTCACAGACATCGGCGATAATCAAAGTATCGAAAATCAGCTTTCAACGTATTCATATCGCTTGAAACGCATGAAGTTTTTCTTGGATTCAGCAAATAGACGATCACTTATTTTGTTAGATGAATTCGGAACGGGTTCCGATCCAGAATTGGGCGGTGCTTTGGCCGAAGTTTTCTTCGAAGAGTTGTATGCGCGAAAATCTTTTGGGGTAATTACCACACACTTTTCCCCCATAAAAATTAAAGCTTCGCAACTGCGAAATGCTGTAAACGGATGTATGCTTTTCAATACGGAAACGTTAGAGCCAACGTATATTTTGAGCGTTGGAGAACCAGGCTCTTCCTTCACTTTTGAAGTGGCGAAGATGAATGGAATTCCGGAAGACTTATTGGATCGTGCGAAGAAGAAATTGAGCAAGCAGAAAATTGAAATGGACAGTTTGCTTTCCGATTTACAACGTCAGAAATCAGAGTTGGAGCAGGGGATAGCAGCAGCAAGAAAGCAAGAGGCGAGCGCAAGAAAAGAGGAGCAGTCTTTTCAATCTAAATTGGAAAAACTTCAAGATAAATTAGACAAGCAGCATGTGACTTCCGAAAGAAATAACAAGTACATTATTTTAGGAAAGAAGGCCGATCAGTTGGTAGAGAAATTCAATCTTCGCGCGAAGAACAAAGATGTTTTGGAAGAGTTGAAGAAGTTTGTCGCGGTTGAAAAAACAGAGCGCGAAGAGTCAAGAAAGAAAAAGAAAGTTTTAACAGAATCCAAAGCGAAAAAAGCGACCAAAGAAAAGGTAATTCAAGATCGAAAGAAGATGATTCCTGGAGCAACGGTTCGTCTAGAAAAAACGCAACAGGTCGGCGAGATTTTGGAAGTAATAGGCGAGACAGCTACGGTAGCCTTTGGTGTGTTTAAGACGAAAGTCGAGTTAGGAAAACTGCTTTTAATTCGTTAGTTCTTCGGCGTAAGTTTTAACGCCTTTCCAAGCTCAATCATGTGAGCGAAAGCTTCTTCGAAATTGTTCTGAATTTTGCCGTCGAGAATCGCGTCCTTAATGGCATTTTTTATTTCCCCAACTTCTTTACAAGGTTGAAGATTGAACGTTTCCATAACCAATTCACCACTTACCGGTGGTTGGAAATTTCGAACACGGTCTTTCTCTTCAAGCTCTACCAATTTCAGTTTCACCTTTTCGTAATTCGCTAAATAGCGTTTCACTTTTGTTTCGTTTTTCGAAGTAATGTCGGCTTGACATAACAACATTAAATCATCGATATCGTCTCCCGCTTCAAACAACAATCGGCGAACTGCAGAATCAGAAATTTCATCTTTCGTTAAAGCAATAGGACGAAGGTGAAGTGCCACCAGCTTCTGCACGTATTTCATTTGTTGATCGAGCGGAAGTTTCAGTCGTTGAAATATCTTCGGAACCCAACGAGCTCCTACGTCTTCATGACCGTGGAAGGTCCATCCAATTCCTTCTTCAAAACGTTTGGTGTGCGGCTTTGCAATGTCGTGAAGTACGGCACCCCACAGCAACCAGAGGTTGTTCGTGTTTGCACGAAGGTTATCTACTACTTCTAGTGTGTGGTAGAAATTGTCTTTGTGGGCATTGTTGTTTCTCTTTTCAACACCATGAAGTTTCACCATTTCAGGAAAGAATTGGTGAAGCAGTTCCGTGTCGAAAAGGAGTTTCATTCCAACTGAAGGTTTCTTGGAAAGAAGAATCTTATTGAACTCAACCATGGTTCTTTCCACGCTTACAATTTCCATCCGCGCTGCATTCTCCTTAATAGCTCGCAAACTCTTCTCTTCAATGGTGAAGTTCAGTTGCGAGGCGAATCGCACAGCACGCATCATGCGCAAAGGATCGTCGCTATAGGTTATTGCGGGTTCTAATGGTGTGCGAAGAATTTTATTTTCAAGATCGAGTAATCCGTTGAACGGATCAACTAATTCGCCGAAGGAATCTTCTTGAAGAGAGAGTGCCATGGCATTAACAGTGAAGTCTCTGCGCATTTGATCGTCTTCCAAACTTCCTTTTTCTACATCGGGTTTTCTGCTTGTTGAACGGTAGGATTCTTTTCTGGCGGAAACAAATTCCACCTCGCTTCCTTTATAAACGAAGTGTGCGGTTCCGAAGTTTGCGAATATGGAAACGCGTTTTACTCCGAGTAATTCAGCGGCTCTATTAGCAAGTGCGGGTCCATCGCCACTTGTAACAATGTCAATGTCTTTGTTCAGTCGCTTTAGCATAAGGTCACGCACATATCCGCCAATAACGAATGCTTCGACACGCTGTTCAACGGCCGCTTGCTGCACGGCTCGAAAGACGGTTTTTTGTAGATGACGACTAAAGTTCATTTGCGGCGCAAAGGTACTTTTCAAAATGAGGAAACAGAAATATTTGTTTCGCTCGGTAAAAATGATGCTTTGGACAACTTTCTGAAAGGCTTTTCAGTCTTATATTGCGTAGTATAAACCCGATTAAAATGAAAAAACTTTTTACTTTTTTGATGTTTGTTTTTATTTTGAGTGCGCATGCATTCTCGCAAAACGCCCAATTAACTTTTAGTTCAACTACGAATTTTACTCTTGTTGAAGAAGGTTTCCACCCGGTGAAGTTTCAATTAACCAACGGTTCAAATGCCAATGTAGCGGGTCTTTTAGATTATGTTCACAATAACCCGAAGTATTTTCAGGTCCAAGTTGATGGAAACGAACTGACTTTAAATTTCGTAGAGGGTGTGCACTGGGGTGTTTGGATGAAAGTCTTCGGAGCCATGGAGGTTTCCCAGATAGAGATTCGCGAGGCAAATCAAAATGTGGTTGTAGCTCCGATGGACTTCCTTCGTTATTTTCATTTGATTGGTCAATAATTTTTTCTAAGATCATAATATGAGAACACTCTATTTGTTCCTGGTTTTTTCATTTGTATCAGTTTGTGCGAACGCTCAAATATTTTCATGTCCAACCTGCGCAGGTTCAGCGCCAACAAATTACACGAATGGGCAAACGAATAACACTGTTTATTTTGTTTGTGCAGGAAATACCGCTGATTTAATAGCAACATCGCCAACGAGCTTAGTTGGAATATACAATTACACATGGCAATACTTTAACCCGTTTACAGGTAGTTGGGATTTTTTCTTTTCGGCACCTTTGGTAACGAGCCCTCAGAATTTATCGGGTGTTGGTCCTGGCGGATACCGTGTTGTTATAACAGATGCGTTCAATACCTTCATGGGTACCGATGTTGCTTGGGTTTCAGAAGTGACCGCACCAACATCTGTTAATGTAGCAGCTATTCCCTCCGGTTGTGGTGGGACGTTGAACCTTTCAGGTCTGGTTAATTTGGGCACAGCAACGCCTTATTATAATTCTCCGGCAGATTTGTCTTCACCAGTTATTATTGGTCCGACTACGAGTATCAATATGTGTATTTCTGGTACGCATACGTTCAACAGTGATTTAACTTTTACATTGGTAGGTCCAGCATCTTGCGGAAGTCCAACGGCAGTGCTTAGTCCTTACAGCAGTTCTATGGGGCAAGCCATTAATTGTAATGGTCTCGACAATTTTTCGAATTTATGTTTTACAAACCAAAGCACCACAAGTTTTAATATTTGTGCAGCCGGCGCTAACATGAACGGTACATTTGGAGCTTATGGTCTTGGAGCGGGAACCCCAATTAATTGGTCAGTATTCAATGGCTGTGATGCCACTCAAGGCCCATGGACTTTGCGTGTTCAGGACTGTTATTCTACCGATCAAGGAACCATCTTGCCCTCGACAACCTTAACTATTACTGGTACTAACGGTTTAGGTGCTCCTACAACTATAACTTTTGCACCTGCATCGGTAACGCCTATTACAGACGGTGTTTGCGCACAAACGTTTGGATTTAATCCTGCCTGTTGCTCGACTAATAATGTCTCATTGAATTTGCCAGCTGCTTCGACAACAGCACTTCCTATGAATGTGAATTATTCATGGACAGCGAATCCAGCAGGACCAGTAATCACTGTTGCTTCGGGTGTTGTTCCGGCTTCGGGAATTGTTACAGCTACCGTTCCCGCGCCAAACCAAGACACGCAATTCACTTTAACGCTTTCGGGTATGCAAGCCAACGCCAATTGCGGTGGGACTTCCAGTGATACCGAATTGTACGACAATCAATCAAGCACACCGGTAACCATACAAAACCCTGGAGTGTTGTGCGCGAATGCCGCAACAGTTACTTTGACTCCGTCCATTGCTGGAGGAACTTGGTCTGGAACTGGCGTAAATGCAGCCACGGGTGTATTTAATCCAACTGCTGCAGGTATAGGTAACTGGACCATTGGTTATTCAACAGGAGGCGCTTGCCCGAGCACAGGTTCGACTACCATTCAAGTTCAAGCAGCCGCTGCTTCAATTATTACGGCGCCGGCAACATTGTGTTCAGATGCCGCAGCGGTTACTCTTACTGCAAATAATGCTGGTGGAACTTGGAGCGGAACAGGTGTAAATGCTTCGGGTATTTTTACTCCCTCTGCTGTGGGTACACAAACAATAACTTATACCCCTGCTGCAGGACAGTGCTATTCGGCAGGAACAGCGAATATTCAAGTTATTCAAACACCAACAGTAACCATTACCGATGTGGCTCCAGTTTGTTCAAATTCTCCTGCTTTTACACTATTGAGTTCACTGTCTGGTGTAACTTGGAGCGGAACAGGTGTTGATCCTGTAACAGGACAATTCACTCCAACAGCTGCGGGTACATTTGCAATTACGGCAACCGCTTCAGGATCTTGCGCAGCAAGTGACAACACCCTTGTAAATGTTGTTTCACCTGCTACAATTACACTTTCAGGTCCGTCTGAGCTTTGTGTTTCTTCGGGTCCAGTTAATTACTTGTCAAATCAAATAGGAGGAACTTGGTCTGGACTCCCAGCTGTTTCAGCCGGAGGAGCTTTCTCTCCGAATGTGGCCGGCGTCGGTGGTCCGTACAACTTGGTATATACCATAAATGATGTTTGTCTTTCTTCTCAAATAATAGCCGTTGTTGTTTTGGAGCAGCTATACGTTAGCGTTGATGATAATTTTCCGCAGTTATGCGACAATAGCGCCCCGGTTATATTGACTGCAAATTACCCAGGCGGATCATGGTCAGGTGTGGGTGTTGATCCTGCAACGGGTTCTTTCGACCCTTCAATTTCAGGGCTTGGGCCAATTGCAATAACCTATGGAATACTTGGGTCATGTCCAAATTCAGATTTCACAACAATCACTGTTGTTGCAGCTCCGGCCGTTAACATCACTCAAGCTTCTCCTTTTTGTCTGAACTCTTTGAATACTACTTTAACAGCCAGTCAGGCCGGAGGAAACTGGTCTGGTACTGGAATATTAGATCCCTTAACGGGTTCATTTTCTCCTAGCACAGCGGGAGTAGGAACAACTGCAATTACCTATACCTATGCCGCCGCTCAATGCTCGGCATCTGCAACAAGCAATATTGTTGTGAATCCACTTCCGACAGTATTTGCTGGGAACGATGCGGTCATTTGTTCAGGAGCATCAACCGGATTGCTAGCTACAGGAGCTTCAACATACCAATGGAGTATCAACGGCGGTGCAGCAGTTGGATTGAATAATCCGAATATTTCTAACCCAACAGCTTCGCCAACCGCAACAACGACTTACAGCGTTTTGGGTGTGGACGCTAACGGATGTACCAACGTAGATCAAATTCAAGTTTCAGTGAATGATTTGCCTATTGTTGTTGCAGGTGCAAATGCTTCCATATGTCCAGGTTTGTCTACTACACTTGGTGTAACAGGAGCGTCAACTTACACGTGGACTCCTTCAACTGGTTTAACAGGTGCGAACACTTCTGCGCCAACAGCTAATCCAGCTTCAACTCAAACCTATACTGTCACCGGTACCGATGCCAATGGTTGTCAGAATACAGATCAAGTAACAGTTACTGTTTTCCCGCAGCCCAATGTTACAGCAAGTTCCAATTCACCAATCATTGAATGCCAAACGGCGCAGCTAACTGCAACTGGATTGACGTCTTACAATTGGACGAATACTTCAGGGGCGGATGCTTCTATTTCAACACCAAACGCATCAACAACAGATGTCGGTCCGTTGTCGAATGCTACGTATGCAGTAGCCGGTTTAGATGCAAACGGCTGTGCCGGTGCTGCAAGTGTTTCCGTTGTTGTGAACCCAATTGCTGTTTCCATAGTAAACGCCACTGCGGTTAACTCTTCAACGTTTACATTTGATATCACATCAAATGCAACAAATTTTGATTGGGATTTTTATACCGATGGAACCACTGATGTTTCAACTACGTCTACCTCAATTCAAAATGCATATGGATCCGGACCAACTCCTCCATTGGATTATATCGTAACTACAGTAACTGCGTCAATTGGAAATTGTGAAGCACAGGATACCATTCATGTTTTCGTTGACAATACGCTTCTTGTATTCCCGAATGTTGTTATTGTTGATGAAAACAATAGAAACGAAAAGTTGAGCTTCTTGTCTCAAGACCCTGCTCTTCAACCGAATTGGCAATCGATAACCACAGTGCCGACAATAACAAACTTCAAGGTTGAAATTTTCAATCGTTGGGGAGCCAAAGTAGGTGAAGTGAACGATCCAACGGGTTCTTGGGATCCGAAAGAAAATGGTTCAAGTTCAGGGGTGTACTACTATTTTGTAACCTATACGAAACGATCCACGGGGTTGAGCTCCGAGGAAGTGGAATTGAAACAGTTTGTAGAGGTTTTCGTTAAATAAAGCTGAAATGTTACTTTGCTGAAGCGCGCATTAATTTGTCGTTAATGGCTCTTCCAAGATTTTCATTGGGAAGAAATTCGGCAAGAATAACATCAACGTTCATTTCATCGAGTTCTCTCATGTAAGAAAAGAAGTTTGCTGCTGCTTCGACGAAATTTCCAGTTCGGCTTAAGATGCGTTGTACTTCCATCTGAAAATCTTCTTTAAAACTGAGCACGCCAATTTTTTGTGAAGCGAATTCCAGCAGTAGCTCTTGAATATTTCCAACATAAACAGGTTTACGCGGTGCGTAATGACTCGTTAGCATTCCAGGCGAAGCAGGTGAGCTTGTTGAATGTTGTTGAATATGAATGTTGGAGGTGAAGGGTTGAAGTTCTTCAACCGAAATTCCACCTAAACGAAGAATTTCGATTTCGTTGTGCAGAACGCGCAAGACAGTTGATTCAATGCCTACAGCGCAGTCTCCGCCATCGAGAATGTATGGGATTTTTGTGCCGAGTTGATCCTCAACATGCTTGGCACTTGTCGGGCTAATGTATCCGAACGGATTCGCACTGGGTGCGGCAAGTGGAAAGGGAAGTGATCTTAAAAGCTCGAGCGTTATCGGGTGATTCGGAATTCGAATACCCACTTCATTCAATCCTGAGGTTGTTAAATTGGGAATGCATGTTTTTTTTGGAAGCAGAACCGTTAAAGCCCCAGGCCAAAAATGCTCCATAAGATTCAGTGCTAACTCAGGAATTTCTTCCACATAATTTGAAACTTCGGAAACAGATGCGACATGCACAATGAGCGGGTCGAAATGCGGACGGTTTTTGGCTTCAAAAATTTTGGATATTGCGTTTTCATTCAAAGCATTTCCGGCCAATCCGTATACTGTTTCCGTAGGAATAGCAACCACTTCGTTTCGAAGAAGTAGGTCTCTAGCTTTTTCTATTTCCTTTCCAATCATGCACTGCAAAAGTAGTCAATTCAATTTTCTGCTATATTTGCACTCGATGGCAAAGAAAATTACCTTGATCAATAGCGGACTGCTGAATATGATCATTCAAAGGTTGTGTCGTCAATTAATCGAAAATCACAAAGATTTTTCTTCAACCGTACTCATTGGACTTCAACCACGCGGTGTATATTTTACCGAACGTATAGTTGAAGAACTAGCGAAATCTGGGCATCAAGTGAAGTGGGGAATTGTTGACCCGACTTTTTATCGCGACGATTTTCGAATTCACGACAAGCCTCTTTTAGCCAAGTCAACAGACATGAAGCACAGCGTTGAAGGAATGAACGTGGTGCTAATCGACGACGTCTTATATACCGGTAGAACCATTCGCGCGGGTATGGAAGGTTTAATGGAATATGGAAGACCGAAGTCGGTTGAGTTGTTGGTTCTAATCGATCGTAAGAAGGGAAGAGAAGTTCCAATTGAAGCGACTTATGTAGGAAAGGAAGTAGAGAGTTTCGACAATCAACGTGTTAGAGTCATGTGGAAGAGCGAAGGAGAAAAGGAAGATCACGTAATTTTTTTGAACGACTAAAATGAAGCTGAGCACCAAACACCTCATTGCCATTGAGCCGCTGAAAAAGACGGACATTGACTTGATTTTTTCGCAAGCAGACGAGTTCAAAGAAGTCTTGAACAGACCCATTAAGAAGGTTCCTTCGTTAAGAGATATAACAGTAGCGAATTTGTTTTTTGAAAATTCAACACGTACTCGTTTAAGTTTTGAGTTAGCGGAAAAAAGACTAGGTGCTGATGTAGTGAATTTTTCAGCGTCCACATCTTCAGTGAAAAAAGGAGAGACACTCATCGACACGGTGAACAACATCTTGGCTATGAAAGTAGACATGGTGGTTATGCGTCACGCTTCTCCTGGAGCTTGCCAGTTCCTAGCTGAAAGAACAAACTCGGTTGTTGTAAACGCTGGAGATGGTACACACGAACACCCTACACAGGGATTGCTCGATGCGTTTTCAATCAGAGAGAAATTAGGCGAAGTAAAAGGAAAGAAAGTCGTTATAGTCGGAGATATTACGCACAGTCGTGTAGCGCTCAGTAATATTTATTGTTTGCAAAAGCTTGGTGCAGAAGTGATGGTATGCGGACCAACAACCCTAATTCCTAAACACATTGAATCACTGGGGGTGAAGGTTGAACACAATCTTCAACGTGCTCTAGAGTGGTGCGATGTGGCCAACATGTTGCGTATTCAATTGGAAAGACAAGACGCTGGAATTCCCTATTTCCCAAGTCTTCGCGAATACACCGAGCTGTTCGGTCTTACTCAAGATCGTCTAAACGCATTGGGAAGAGAAATTGTAATCATGCACCCAGGGCCAATAAATCGGGGTGTCGAAATATCGAGTGAAGTTGCCGATGGCAACAACAGCATAATTCTGAATCAAGTAGAAAACGGTGTGGCTATTCGAATGGCCGTTATTTTCCTACTTGCGCAAGGAATAAAGCGAGTAGGCTAATTCTTCCGCAGTTTTTTTTGTAATTCTTTCTATAAATTAACTAAATTTGGGCAAAACGCATCTTATGAATTTTGTTTCAGATCAAAAAGAAAAGTTAGTTTACATTACTTCAAATGTCGAGAAACTTGACGCCATTTATGCTCCAGAGCTTAAATCGGAGTTGGTTCTTCAAAACAGAAGCACGCAACGCAACATCATTGTTGATTTGTCAGCTACGAAGTACATTGACTCTTCAGGATTGTCTGCACTGCTTGTTGGACAGCGCTTGTGTCGCGATGCGAATGGCACATTCGTCGTTTGCGGCTTGCAAGAAACAGTGAAAAAATTAATTTCCATTTCTCAGTTGGATTCGGTATTCAAGATTACCCCAACTTTAAACGAGGCCATTGATTTGGTATACATGGAAGAAGTTGAACGTGAAATCTAAACCTATATGAATAAACAATTACTTTCTGTTTTAGCTTTTGTAGCGCTTTCATTGACTGGATTTGCACAGTGTAATCCTGCTGACTACAACTGGGGAACCCAAACTTTTGGTGTTAGCCCTAATCCATTGGTGGGCGAGAATTTTGCACCCGGTTTGCAAGGAGTTCCATACAATGACGTAATTTATGTTAGAACTCCAACGACTGCAGCAGATATAGATCCTACTTATCCAGATTTTGTTACAATCAATACAATTCACTTAGATGCAGTGTTATATGGAATTGTAACGGATATCGATACCACTTGGGTAGATTTTGCAGGTCTGGGTCTTTCAGTGTCATGCAATAACAACGGTGAATATCCCGATCCGTGCACGTTCGGTCCTGGTGCTGGGTATTGCGGTGAAATAACAGGAACCCCAAACCAAACAGGTATATTTCCTGTGAAAATTGTGGTTACGGCGAACTTACTAGTTTTTGGCGACGTGCCATATGAATTCACAGGCTACACACTTGACTTCACTGGAAACAGTGTTACTGAAGGTGTTTCTTTCAGCGACGTAGTTAAAGTTTCTCCTAACCCAGCAAACGAATTCACTTTAGTGACTTTCCCAATGGGTGCTAACGAGCAAGCTGAAGTTTCTGTATACAACACGATGGGTCAATTGGTTTTCTCTGAAAAGACAATGACTACGCCAGGTGCTAACACTTATCGTTTGAACACTTCGAACCTTCCAGTAGGAAACTACGTGGCTCGTCTTGTTTCAGGAAAGAATGTTGCAGAGAAGTTGATTCAAGTTCAACACTAATCGAAATTATTCACGACCTTTGAAGCCGTCTCGTCTTGCACGAGGCGGTTTTCTTTTTTATGCTGTTTCAAGTTACCATACTCGGATGTGGCGCCGCAACGCCAACCTCGCGCCACAAGCCTACGGCGCAGGTGGTGAATATTCACGACAAATATTTTTTGATCGACTGCGGTGAAGGAACACAAATGCAATTGCGGAAGTATAAAGTGAAAATGCAACGCATTCAAGCCATCTTCATTTCACATCTTCATGGCGATCACTTCTTCGGCCTAATCGGACTGCTGAGCACCTATAATTTATTGGGAAGGAAAACTCCTTTAACCATCTACGGTCCTCCCGGTTTGGAAGAAGTCATTCGTCTTCAATTCAAAGTTTCGGAATCATATTTCGAATATGAATTGAATTTTATTGAAACACAGGACAAAGAGAAACAGCTCATTTTTGAAGACGATACGGTTCGAGTTTATTCATTTCCGTTGAAACACCGCGTGCCGTGCACCGGATTTGTATTCGAGGAAAAAGAACGTAAGTTAAACGTTGAGAAGTGGGCCATTATTGAATTCAAACTTCAGCCTTCGGAAATATTGTTGTTGAAGAAGGGAATCGATGTCGAACGTGAGAACGAAGTTATTCCATTTGTAAAAGTAACCAGTCCTTCAATCCCGATTCGCAGATACGCCTATTGTTCGGATACCGCTTACGACGAACGAATTGTTCCGAATATTTTGAATTCGGATTTGGTTTATCATGAAACCACCTTTTTGCAAGAAGATACTGAACGAGCGAAGAAGACCTTTCACTCCACAACGATTCAAGCGGCGACTATAGCGAATATGGCGAATGCGAAGAAATTGGTAGTTGGACATTACAGTAGTCGATACAGTGAAGACGAAGTCTTCAAGGCAGAGGCTATGACTGTATTTCCGAACACGGACATAGCCAACGAAGGCGTTGTTTTCGATCTGTAAAAATCTTTTCTGCGAGTGAGTGTATTTCGTACACTTTCTATATCTTGCAGGTATGAATAAGCAACGATTAAGTTTTTGGCAAATTTGGAATATGAGCTTCGGCTTCATGGGAATTCAGTTTGGATGGGCGCTTCAGATGGCGAACATGAGTTCTATTTATGAATTCTTAGGAGCTAAATCTGGTGAAATACCACTTCTTTGGCTAGCAGCACCCTTAACTGGATTTATTGTTCAGCCCATTATTGGTTACTTGAGCGATCGTACGTGGCATCCGACATTTGGAAGAAGAAGACCATATTTTATGATTGGTGCTATTCTGAGCTCTATTGCATTGGTGCTTATGCCTAATTGCAGTGAGTTGTGGATGGCAGCTGGATTGTTATGGATTTTAGATTCATCCATTAACATTTCAATGGAACCGTTTCGCGCCTTTGTTGCCGATAACCTTCCGGAAGAACAACGCACATTTGGATTTAGCATGCAGTCGCTTTTTATTGGATTAGGATCTGTTGTTGCAAGTGCGCTACCATGGATTTTCACCAATTGGGTTGGAATGAAAGACGAAGTCGGTCACGTGGGAATTCCTTCGAATGTGAAATGGAGTTTTTATAT
>JBIKRF010000076.1:0-11206 GCA_044349305.1 Flavobacteriales bacterium | reverse complement strand
TTTTATGAAGACATCTCCAGTTTCAAGGTTTGCAATGTTCTTGGTTTGAAGTTCATGCGAAAGGGAAAGTGTTCCAGCATAGGTGAAAATTTTCTTCATGTAATTCATGAAATCGTCGTGCGTTTCAGAAGCGGTGCCTCCGGTTGTCCAATCGTTGCAAGCGCTGTTCAATCGCTTTCCTTTTTTCCATTCGGAATATTTCATGTTGAATCCGTTTGTAAGATCGAAGGCGATGTCGTCGAACCGTTTCTCTGCGAACAACCATTCAGCGCGCAGCCGCATAATGGCATCGGCACACTGTTGCAAATCTGAAGTTCCAACGGAAATGTCAATGACAGCTGCTGCAACTTTATTCGGTTTCGTTTCTCCGTTGTATCGTTTGGTTAACGTTCCTGCTGGCTTCAGCGGTAACTGTTGCAAATAATTTCCGAACGTCCCGGCAGGATAGGGTTTTCTTGTGTAGCCGTTCGGAACATTAAATCGTGTCGCAACGGTATTCCCTGCATTATTTTCTTGTGCAACATCTTGCGAAGCATCTTGTGAAACATCTTTCACATTGTGAATCTTGCCTTCGGCATCTTGTGAAACATCTTTCACATCGTGAATCTTGCCTTCGGTATCTGTTGTAACACTTGAGCACTGAACAATAGCCGCAAGCAGCAGCGCGGTAGTCCCGAATTTAAAAGCAGTAGCAAGTTTATTCATGAAAGTCGTATTTGAAGAAGTCAATGCAGTTAAGGCAACGAAGAAGTTCTGAGAATATTTTATGTGGAAGAAGCGAATAGGCGTTTTTTCGAAGTGTGAATTACTTTTTTCAATTTTGAAAAAAAACAATTAGAAATGTTACAACATAGTTATAACTTAGCGGAAAGATATTTTGGCGATATGAAATCGAAAATAATTTCCATAGGCAACTCGAAAGGAGTAATCATTCCTTCCTCATTCATGAAAGACTTAGGTTTAACCGATGCTGTTGAAATGGAGGTGGTAGAGAACACCCTAGTTATTCGTCCGGTTTCGAAAATCCGCGAGGGCTGGGAAGAACGAATAGTTCAAGCCGCGAAGGATGATTTAGGTAAGGATCGTATGCCTGATTTTTTCAAAGATGAAAAGTTGGAGGACTGGACATGGTAGAGCGTTACGGTATTTACTGGATTAACCTTGATCCAACCGTTGGAAAGGAAATGAAGAAAACACGTCCATGTATTGTCCTCTCTCCGAATGAAGCCAACAGACACATGAGCACCGTTGTCATAGCTCCCATTACTTCAACCTTACGCAATTACCCAATGCGATTATCGCTTACCTTGAAAGGTAAGAAAGGGCAAATTGCATGTGATCAACTGCGTTGTGTAGATGTAAGCCGAATGGGAAAGAAAATTCAGTTGCTACCTTCCAACCAACAAAAAAAGCTACGAGGTATTCTGGAAGAATTTTTAGTGGCGGAATAGAATAACTATTTGTTCGCTCCTCCCATGATTTTAAATAATTCCGACTTTGAGTTTATCTTAAGTTTTCGATAAATTTTCTTCACGTTCATGCGAACGGTATCTATGGAAATGGAATAGCGGTCTGCAATGAGTTTGTAACTGAGTCCGTCGAGAATTCCATTCACAATATCTTTTTCTCGTTCTGTGAGTTGTTCGGAAATGTTTCTTGGCTGATTGAAAAACGCAATAACCTGTCGCGCAATTTTGGGAGTCATGTATGCGCCACCGTTTTCAATACTCGCAAAAACTTCTTTGAAATTCATTTCGAAACTTTGCTTGTCAATGTACCCGGAGGCTCCTAATTGCAATGCTTTGAAGATGGTCTCTGAATCGTCTTTGATGGTATTCATGACAATCGATGAATTCGGATACAATTTCAAAATGCGGTCAATCGCGTCAATGCCATTCATTTCGGGCATGATAATGTCGAGCAAATAAATGTCGGCTTCAATGGGATTCTGAAGAAATTCAACGGGGTTGGTGAAGAGATGCTTGCACGTCATGTTTTCAACTTCGTTCACGTTTTCTTGCATGAGTCGAGCCAAGTGAATGTCGTCTTCAATGATAATTATTTGCTTCATGCGATGGGAAGTTGAATTTCTGTGGTTAGGCCAGTTTCGCCAGGATTAATGTAGTGTCGAACAAATCCGTTGTTGCGTTTGACGCGATTGGTAATGTTACGAATCCCATTTCCTTTTTGGGAGCCCAATGAAGTTAAATCACAAAATCCATTTTCTGAAATTAGAAGAGTAAGTAACTTGTTTTCAGATTTGCATTCAATGGAAATTGAGCTGGCTTGAGAATGTTTTAAGCAATTCGAAACAATTTCATAGACAGACAGTTTTACGTCGCGATAAAGTTCGCGGTTGATTCTGTGATTTTTTTCAAAATCCATTTTGAATTTAAATTGAAGGCCACCATCGGCACATGCTGAGGTGATGAATTCTTTCAAGTCATCGGAAAGATCTCGAAGTGAATGGTTTTTATTTGAAATAGAATCAAGATAAGTTCTAAAACTGTACAAAGCTTCTTTCAATCCGTTTTGAATTTGCTCTCGTTCTTTCGCTTCGAATTTCGACTTTTTGCTAATCAGAAGTAAACGCGTAAGAATGGTTCCGGATTCATCGTGAAGATCCATGGCAATTTTAGCTTTCGTAACAGCACGAATACGCACTGTTCGTAATGTACTATATGCGATAGCTCCTATTGTGAGAAGGCCAAAGATTATAAGGAATATATGAAACGATGTTTTTACATAGAAAGGAGCTAAGGCCATAACTTCAAGAGTCTTCTCTTCAACAAGGTTACCATACGGGTCGAACATTCTAATTTTGAGGTTATATTTTCCATGTGATAAATCGGAAAGAAGTATCCATTTCTTGTCATCAGTGTTGAACCAGTTTTTAGAATCTAAACTGTATTGAAAGGAATAGCCCGCTCCGAACTGATAGTCTAAATTGGTGAGGTATATTTTAATGGATTCTTTTCCCGTTTGGAATTCAATAGGCGTGTCTTTGATGTAGCTCGAAAACAATTTTATTTTATCTATTCCAATGGTCTCAATTCCTGAAATTAGGATCGACTGCTTATACTCAAAGCCATTAATTTTTTCCGGGTCAATAATTTCAAAAGCATTCAATCCACCAAAAGCCAATTGACCATTTTGCATTAAGGCCGCAGATTTGTAATTGAATTCATGGTTTATGATTCCTTGAGATTTGTCTAGGAAGCGGATTGCACCGCTCGTGGTGTTGTACACTGTAAATCCCGAATAAGTAGATGCCCAGATACATTGGTTGTTATCTTCTATTAGTGCGGTGACTTTAGGGTGTGAAACAGTTAGTTCAGTGTTGTATTGTCGAACAATCTTAAGGTCCTCCATATTCATGACTAGCGCACCTTTGCTCGTCGCTACCCACATCTCATTTGCTGTTTCTCTCAGAAGAATATCCCGAGCGTCGAAACCAAGATCTGATTCAGGGTCGAGAAGTTCAAATCCCTTCTGATTGTCTAGTTTAATTCGAATGATACCCTTGTTGGTCCCAACGTAAATGACGTTGGAGTTTTTCTTTTGAACGGCGACATAAATGCTTGTCCCAGATTGCAAGAAAAGGGAAGTTCCTTTATTTGTATTTGGATTGTAAATGGCAATTTTATTTTCTCCCGCAACAAGTAAAGTGGTGTCTGAGAAAATGGAAATGTCATAAAGATGGTCCTTTAATTTCAGAACGTTACATACGTGTGTGGTAAGTTTTTTTGTCTTCAAATCGAAACTCAAGAGACCACTTCCTTCGGTTGTGCAATACAATCGATCTTTGAAAATGAGTCCGTCGTAAGTTGAATGAGGTATGTCTGTGAAATAGGAAAGTTGTCCACTTTCATTTTCATGAACGATATATGGAAAACCTAAATAGAATTTGCTGTTTTTGTATTCAACAATTTTTCTGCGAACAATCGGCTCGTTGTATTGAACAAGCGGATAGTCCATTATTCTTTTAGACAATGAGGGCCTTTGATCAATATGTATAAGTCCTTGATTACTTCCGGCAAGGAAGTTCGTTTCGTTTATTCGGCAGATAGATTTGAATTGAATATTCTCGGCTTGTCCTAATTCGAAAGCTGTCGACTTGTGGTCTATAGTTACAATAGGAGTTCTGAATTTGTCAATCCATAGAATTTCTCCTGAGTCTTCTTCCATGAAGAAACTTACTCTCTCTTTGCCAACGAATTCAGGGTGTTCAACAAATCCATTTCCTTTTAAAATGAAAACGCGCCAGCCGTTTGTGTTGATTACACCGTATTTTTTCGATCGTAGCAGCTTGCCTGAACTCCAATTGTTTACAATAGGGAGATTAATTCGCTCTGAAGGGTTGTTTGGATTGAAACGATATACATTGTTGTTTTTCGCAGAAATGATTAAATCTCCTTCGTAAATGAGAAGTCGTGCTTTGGGTCCAACTTCAATTTTTTCTTTGTAAATTATTGCGTTGTTCCTTTTTAACAGGAGCATCCCTGTGTTGAAGAGAAATGCCGTGGTGTCATTTGAAAATGACATGGATAAGGGTTTTTCTAGGGAGAGTTTCTTGAATCGAATTTTTTTAGTATTGACTTCAATCAATCCGTCACCTTCTGTTAGCAAATACAACACATCGCCATTTTTTTCAATCTCATTGATGATATTGTTTTTGAAAAGGGAAGGATGTGTTGTGCTATTGAAATTAATGAAATGGTATCCGTCATATCTAGAAACCCCATTATCTGTGGCTATCCAAGCGTATCCATCATTGTCAATTGCAATGTCATTTACTTCGTTGTGCGGCAGGCCAGATGTAATGTCGAAGGGAGGTATATTGGCGTAAGTGTATTGCCCGTTTACAGTTAACACATTTAAACAAAATGAACCGAGCACTAGGAATGTCCAAATTGATAAAATTCGGATGTTTGAATAATGATGAGATTGAATTTTGAACACGCTCAAATTTAGTTCTTTAAAAGGACAAGTGAAAAATCTAGTAGAGAAAAAATCAGAGTTACACATCTATATGTGTATCTGTGTTTGGTTTTGTAAACGAGGTGTCTTTCTAAATTCGGAAAAATAATTTTGAACAATGATTTCAAAGCTTATTCAGGAAAAGGTAGAAGAACGATTTGGAAGACCCATTCGCTATGCGAAGGATTGTGAAATATTGTCGGTAAGTATTCATGCTTTTACAGGAGAAAAGATTAGTTGCTCAACCGTGAAGCGTTTATTCGGATTAATTGAATCTGAAAACGAACCGCGCTTATATACACTAGATATCATTGCGCAGTATTTGGGATACATTAACTACGATCATTTACTACAAGAATTCAATCCAAATAAAAATGATCTCGGTGAATCAATAGAAACAATTGCCTCGAGGGATTTGAAAATCGGAGATACCATTCGAATTAAATATGCCCCCAACAGATTTCTCGCAGCGAATTATATAGATGATTGTATTTTCAAAATTGTAGAGTCGAACGACCCGAAGATTTTGCAAAATGAGTTGTTGGTGTTTAACAATGTTGGAAGATACCTACCCCTGTTTGCGAGCTGGCGCTCTGCCAAAAACGGAATTGCGAAGAACATTATCCTTGGTAAAATTTCTGGAATAACGTCAATCGAAAAGATTTGACCACTCCTGAAGATTGCTTTTCTTGCGAAGCATCTTTCGAAGAATCTTGTGAAACATCTTTCGAAGAATCTTGCGTTGCATTACTCCATCCAAAATTCAATGTTGTAGAGCAAATTGCCTTCTTGATAAGCTTTGTAATTCGTGTGCCAATAATTGTTGAACAAGTAGAGGTACATCTTAGAAAGATCTGTTGTGTTTTCTTTCCAAACCTTCGCACCGTTAACCTGTTCTTCGTTCACCATGTTTCCCACTTCAACCAAATTCAATTGCGGAGAATACACACAGGCCGTGTGCTTGCCATTGTTTAGTTTGAAGGCATTTGTGGTGCAGATGAAATCGGCGTTCGATCCGGGTAGGCGAGAAGTTTGGAAGTCGAGTTCGCTTCCGTCTTTTCCGTAGGTTAACCTTCCATTCTTCCCCGTTCCAACAGAGATGTGCAAAGACTCTTTGTCTTTTTCCAAAGCTTTGTCTATGGAACAAGTCATGCGAATAATGCCGTCTTCCTTCCACAAAGAATAATAAACCGAAATGTTTTTAGAACAAGGAAGCTCAAAGTTGACTTGAACATATTTTTTGTCGTGGGTGTCGACTAGGGTCTGCACAGATACCTTTTGCGGATACATAAATTCTTGTGGAGAAATTCCCTTTGAATAAATGAATTCAAAGAGGTGATTGTTTTCCGAAAAAACCAATGAATCGTTATCTAAATAAATGCGGTCAATCGCTCCTGTTTTTTTGTTCACCGTGTAATCATAGATAGCCTTAGGTTTGCGAATGGGTTGATTCTCGGCATACATGAATTTCAATTGGTTTGCGAGATCATGGAATTGATTCAAAGCAGAATCTAGAAACGATTTCTTAATGCGCCATTGCTCTGTGGTGAAGAAAATTTCCGGATCGGAAATGCTGCACCATGATCCCCACGTGTGTTCATGGAAGAGAATAATATTTTTTTGAAGTTGAAAAAGCTGCTCTTGAATTTCTTTCGAAGTTGGAAGTTGTGCAATGTGCTTTTCCAGTGCAACAGTTAATCGCGCGATTTGTCTGTTAAGCATTTCCTCTTCTGCTGTTGAATAAGCGCCGTCTTCCCAATACGGAGAAATTTCTCCAGTTACAGTGCGAAGCGATTCTCCATAACGTTTTTCAAATTCACTGAAAAGCTTGTCAACGCTTGAAAGTGTGAGCTTGGGAGAAGAATATCGGGCATTCCAATTGTTCACGAAGGTGCAGAGCGACGTGTCTACCGGACCGTTGTCGGCGTTCTTCGTGTAGCGCAGTTGCACCAATTCATACGGATACTTTTTATCGACGAGCTCATTCACATACGCTGAGATTTTATTCTCCCATTTCGTTTGCTTTTCATTCTCTTGAATGTTGTGGAAATAGGAATAACCTTTCCCGGCAGTCCAAACGAAAAGCTTTTTGTTCGGCTCGTTTTTTGGCGTCCAGTAGAACATGTCATCGCCGCATTCGCGAATAACCCTGCCAACGCGGTCGCCATGATCTGCATGTGTTTCAACATAGTTCGGTCCCAACGATAAATATGGAATGTTGTTCTGGACATACATGTTCAACGCGTCGTACGTAATACCGGGAATATCTGTGATCATGGCGTTTTGAATGCGTATGCCGAATTCTTTTTCCAAGCGTTTCGCGTAAGCAACAATCCAGTTGAGTTCTTCAGGTTGACACAAACCGTTCAACACGTTCGCATAATTCGCAGACAACACAA
Organism: Flavobacteriales bacterium; assembly: GCA_044349305.1. Taxonomy (GTDB): domain Bacteria; phylum Bacteroidota; class Bacteroidia; order Flavobacteriales_D; family Sanyastnellaceae; genus CAIZGX01. The sequence continues at coordinate 3,827 of JBIKRF010000076.1, read as the reverse complement.
TGCGTCCTTCTTTTACTTTTTGAATGAAAAGTGCAATCTCTTCTTTCGTGGCTTGCTTCATGAAATTGTCAACCGCCCACAAACTCTCGATGTGCCAGATGGGCTGACAGTCGCCCTTTTCAGGAACAATAGACCAACGAATGGCTTTGTAAATATTTTCAGTCTGAATTTTTTCTACTTCGGTTTGAAGGTGCGAATAACCAATGTCGTTGTGCGAATGATGTATAATGTGGAAGTCGAAATTCTTGCGCGGCTGAATGGCCACCAGTTCAATATGCACCAATTTGTTTCCCATGAAATAACGCAGTGTGTCTATACCTGAAAAGCTTGCATGATAACTTTCCAAGGAAATGGAATTGTATCCGGTAATAACAGGAAACGTATTTTCGAAATACTTCGAAACCACTTTCATACTTGGTGGTTTGAAATGCAAGTGGGGATAGTCTACTGCAATGTTTAGTTGCAATTTGTTGTTTTTACGAAGAACCAATTGCGTGGGTGTGGTAATAATTTTCAATGTTCGCTTGTACTCGAAAACCATAAGCCAGTCGCGACTTTCAGCGTTCACACCAACAACAGTAAGTTCACCTTTTTGAATGAGCCTGTCGGGTATTTCTATTCGAAGAAATCCGAAAGCGTCTTTATTAATGTCTTGCTCGAGCGTTCGGAATTCAAAGGCAATGTCGTCATCGCTTCTTCCTGCTTTCACCGTTCCAAGCGGTTCTTTGGGTGTAGTGGTGAAATGAAAAAGTTCTTTTCCATCAATAGAAAAAATAAACTCACGATCACCGCTGCTCGTGCCAGTTGAATGTCCAATAAGGAGTTCAAAAGTTCGCAGTTCGCTTTCCGATTCTTCCATTTCAAGTTGAAGAGAAATAGGCGATTTGCCATTCGCACGTGTAAGCAACGCCGTATTTGCAAACTCATGCAAGGGTGAGAAATATTTAATTTCTTCTCCAGCTATTTTACTCGCATATCCAAGCGCAGTTGGAATCTCCTGTGCTCCTAAGGTTGAGGATAGAATGAGAAACAAAAAGAGAATGGGAAACAGAATAATATTCTTCATGCCCGTGAAATTAAGGAATCTTGTGCAACCGATTGTCGTCTTTATCTTCGTTCCATGAAATCGAAACTGCCCAACGTTGGCACAACCATATTTACAACCATGTCGGCCCTTGCTGTGCAAGAAGGCGCTTTGAACTTGGGACAAGGCTTTCCGGGATTCCCAATTGACGAACGCTTAATTGATTTGGTTGCCAAGGCCATGAAAGACGGATTCAATCAGTATGCCCCCATGCCGGGTATGCCTGTGCTTCGTCAGATTATTACGGAGCAATTGAACGCAAAGCACGGATGCAAGTACGATTGGAATTCTGAAGTGAACATTACGGCGGGCGCTTCGCAAGCCATCTTCACTGCCATTTCAACTTTGATTTTTCCTGGAGATGAAGTCATTCTTTTCGCGCCAGCATACGATTGCTATGCGCCGGCTGTTGAGTTGAATGGAGGGAAGGTGATCTGGATTGAATTGGAAGGTGAAGACTTTCATATTCCGTGGGAAAAAGTGAAAGCCGCCATTAACGATCGCACGAAACTTATGCTCATTAACACGCCGCACAATCCGACCGGTGCTGTGAATTCGTTAGACGATGCGCATAAACTTTTAGATGTGGTTCGGGACACCAATATTTTTATCATTTCCGATGAAGTGTATGAACACATTGTGTTCGACGGAAGAAGGCACGAGAGTTTGGCGCAATTCTCTGAACTGCGCGAACGCATGATGTTGGTGTATTCCTTCGGGAAGACTTTTCATGCAACCGGATGGAAATTGGGCTATGCCGTGTGCGATGCGAAGTGGATGGTTGAATTTCGAAAGCAACATCAGTTTAACGTTTTCACCTGCAATGCGCCGTTTCAGATTGCCATCGCGGAATACATGAAGACAGTTGATTATTCTGAAATTTCACGCATGTATGAACGAAAGCGAAATCTTTTTGTAGATGCGTTAAGCGGAAGCGCATGGAAAGTCTTGCCTTGCGCAGGGACTTATTTTCAAGTGCTTGATTACAGCGCTATCTCCGAAGAATCGGACTTCGACTTTGCTGTTCGATTGAACAAAGAAGCGAAGGTGACAAGCATACCGCTTTCTCCGTTCTATGAAAACGGAAGCGAAGCGAAGCGTTTGCGTTTCTGTTTCGCCAAAGAAGATGCCGATATACTGGAGGCCGCTCATCGTTTAACGCAGTATATTCGTTGAAGTGAAACGGATATTGGTCTTCATGTTTTTTTTGAATGCTTCTCTTGCATGGACTCAATTTAGACAATTGAATCCCATGTCTTATTTGAGTACCGAGAATCCGTCTTTTGTGGTCTCACCGTTAGACTACAACAAAGCAGGAGTGTATCGTCAAACCAACGGTGCAGGTGGATTTCAAGCTCAGATGAATTTAGATCGTATTTATTCTGCAGTGGGAATTGATCTGTATAATAACACGAACGCATTCAATGCCGGAGCTATTCAATTTGCAACACATTCTTATACGACTTCACGAAATTTTCATGTAGGATTCGGTGCACGCGCTGAATTCACCAATTACGAAAATCATAATTTTAATTATTCTTTAGGTTTGAATGTCATGAGCAATCCGGCTGGAAGATTTTTAGCTGGTATCTCATACAAGAACGAAGACTTGCAGGTTACCCCGTTTGAGAATGAAATCACTGTTCTTTCGAATGTCATGAGTGCTCAAGTTGGAATAGCAGTGGCTCGTCTTTCGCGCAGAGCGAATCTCGGCTTTTCAGGAATATACAAACGCGGATTTGAAGGCGAGAAAAAAGTGCGTCAGTTTCAAACTGGACTAAATTTTTCTGCAAGAAAATACATGGTAGGTTTGGGTGTTCGCGCCTGGGACAATGTACATTTGGGTGCCTTGGTTCGCGGGTATTATACGATTCGAAAATTTGTTGTCGGATACGCGGGTCTAGCCTCTGATCAGTACCGATCGCCTCAGCGATGGAATCACGAAATTTCTCTTCAATATAAATTTTAATTATGAAAAAAGTATTTGCTCTTTGTCTTTCTGTCGTTTCAAGCTTATCGCTTTTTGCGCAGACGAATGTAGATTCGAAGATTACGCAAGTGACAGTTTACTTGCAAGGCGCGCAGTTGGTTCATACAGCTGAAACACCAGTGGATCAGGGCAAACAAACAGTGGTATTTACAGGATTGAGCGCCGACATGCAGCCCGAGAGTGTGGTGTTGGAATGTGGAAACAAGAACGTGGTTTTTCAAAGCGTTTCCATTCGAAACAATTATTTGAAAGAGCAAGTACCGAATACGAAGATTGCCGACTTGCAAGAAAAGTTGGCTTTGGTTGAAGAGAAGTTGGCCACACTTCGCGCAGAGAAAGGTGTATATGCGAAAGAGCGCGACATGTTGTTTCGCAACGAAGCAATTGGAGGAACAGCGAACAACGTGCCTATTGCAGAAATTGAGAAGGCAGCCGATTTCTTCCGCAAGCGCAATAATGAGATCAATTCGTTCTTGTTGAAGGCAGATGCAGAAGAGCGCAAGCTTATTAAAGAGTCAGCCGGTTATACTGCACAATTGATAGAATTGAATGCGAAGACCAATCCGCCAACTTCTGAAGTAACGGTGGTGCTGGATGCGAAGGTGCGTGGCAACGCCACCTTCACACTAAAATATTTGGTTCGCAACGCCGGTTGGGCACCGAAGTACGATGTTCGCGCAGAGAACGCTGTTGATCCCGTGAAGTTGGATTACCACGCGAATGTGTTCAACAAATCTGGATTGGATTGGAACG
>JBIKRF010000167.1:0-3011 GCA_044349305.1 Flavobacteriales bacterium | reverse complement strand
TCTATAGTTACTCGTATGATTGAAATAATTTGCATTAAAAACATTGTTCACCCCAACATTACTCTCGAGCGTTAACCTGTTCAACTTCCATTCAACTTTTATTCGAATGTCAAAAGTATGATATCCTGGGGTTACCTTCTCATTGCGGTCGACTCTGTTTTGCGCAGCATTGACATTGCCCTGCACTTCCAACTGAAGATTCAATTGCTTTTTCCATTCGAATAATTTTTGTTGAAGAAATAAACTCGATGAAATCGGAGGAGTAAAAGGCGAGGCCGTTCCAGACAAAAACAAATAAGAAAATACCGATTGCGCACTCCATTCTATTTTGGTTCGCCTATTCATCTGGAATTCACTTTTTATTTCGCCTCCGGAAAACATAGCGCGATCTTCCGAGTATACGTAAACTTGTCCGCCATCTGACAATTCGGAATAAAACGAAGAAGCACGAAGAAAAATGTAGTTGGAAAAATAATGGGTGTACCCTGCTAACGACCATCGGAATTTTTCGGTTTGAAGTTCATATGCTACATCGAAGAGATAGCCAACTTCCGGATTCAATTGCCCATTGCCTTGCTCGTGACGGAAGGTACCGTGGTGAACACCGTTAACAAACAACTCCGCCGAATTCGGCATGCGCCATGCGCGCTGCAGACTGTATTTCAAAGACTGCCCTTCGCGAACAGCAGCGGCCTCGCCAATTTCGAAAGACCACCCTATAAAACTCCGAGTAACCTCATTCGAGCGAACGTAGTATGAACCAATGCTGTCAACCGAGGCATAAATGGGGGAACGAAAAGCTTCATCCTGCATTCTCCCCTGCTCCAAGCGTATTCCTATGGTTCGAAAGGTTTCCTTTTTTCTATGTTGAAGCGAACTGTTCTTTTGATAATAAACCGCATTCTGCACGCCATTATTATTTGGCAAAAGGAAATCATAACCTCCTCGAGTATGCTGAAGCAATTCCGAAAACAATCCAACCAAGGTCTTTGCTCCTTCCTTCGAAGTCATTCGTAAAAACGAATTGATTTGCGCTGAACGCAAACGCAAGTCGTGCGCAACGTTGTAATTCGGCAAGGGCTGGAATCCCTCTCTTCGCGGAAGAATAAACTCTTGTCTTCTGTTTTCCTGAACACCCACATTCGTTTCGAACCATCCCCATTTTGTGTTGGATGAAAAATGCAAAGCCGATTTAAAATGTCGCAACGATACATTTGGAAAACCAACATTTCGCGAATCACCATCGCTTTGAACAGTGCCAACTGTAGGCACTCCGATAGCCCCTACGAACATCCCTGCTTCTTGTGTGTACAAACTTTGCGACAACTGAATTTTTCCTTTGGGAAGTAATCTTCCGAATACGAATTGCTCGTGCAAATCTTTTCCTGCTGTGTTTTGCAAAGCACCTTCGGCAAGCGGATAAATTCTTCTCAAATACGTGAACGAATCTGCAGGCAATTGCATGTCGCCATAATTCATCAACGTGCTTCGAAGCTTCAAGTAATTTTTATTTTTTCGAATTGAAATTTGAGCGGAATTACCAATGGTGTTGTTGTTCGATTGGAAGATGGAACCAACATTTCCATGCACACCCTCTTTCGGCACTTCGGGCAAACGAATGGAAAGCACTCCGCCAATGGCATCGGATCCGTAAACAACATTCCCCGCACCTTTGCGCCATTCAATGTTTTCAATTTGGAACGGATCAATCTCTAACCCGTGATCGTTGCCCCATTGCTGCGCCTCGTGCTTCATTCCTAAATCTTGAATGAAACAGCGCGATCCTGAATACGCTCGTATTTGTGGCTTGCTCATTCCCGCACCAGTTGAAATAGATGAAATACCGGGCTGTGATTTCAGCTTGTCTGAAAGCGTAAGTCCATTTGCTAGCGTGAGTTCCTTTGCTGAAAGCGAAACCATGGCTTGCGAAGAGCGTCTCACTTCTACTTTTGAAGTTCCCTCTTCAATAACAATTTCATTCAATTGAAAATTGGAAGGCAGCAATTCAATGCGCAAGGTGGTTATGGAATCACGCTCGACTTTGAAGTCGAAAAGCTTCGCAGCGTAATTGTCCTTCAACACATGTATATGATATTTTCCAACAGGAATTTCTTCCACAATAAAATATCCCTTACCGTCGGTAATGACATCGGCATTGAGTTCATGCACTTCAACATGAACATGCGAAAGGGGCATTTGCGTAGACGCGTCAACTACAATTCCGTGCAGTTGCGCAGATACACAAGCTCCTATTCCCAAAAAGAGAACAAGAAAAAATAAACGCATTAAAAAAAATTAAGGATGAATTCGAAAAGAATTAACGATCATCCTTGGGGCGGTCCTCTACCCGATTGTTCTACAAAAACTGAATCTGAAAATGGCGAAACATAAACCGACGTTGCTTCAGGCAATTCAACATTGCAATGAAAAGCAATGTCTAAAATTTCGACTGGTAAATACGGAAGAGCTTTAATTGCGCAATACTCACATTGTTCATCTTCATGCGCATGTTCAGAACCGAGATCTTGACTGTGCTCTGTGAGTTGGTGAAAGGTCTGAAAAGAAAGCACACCTACAAAAAGCACGAATAGTGCTCCTGCTAACGATGTTCTTAATTTCAAATTCATGTTGCGAAGATAGCTCAATTCAACACTACCAAGAACCACCTGCTCCACCACCTCCAAAACTTCCTCCACCAAATCCGCCAAAGCCTCCTCCGCCTGATCCTCCACCAAAGCCTCCACTTCCACCACGGAATGAATTGTAATAACCCGAGTGACGGGTATTCATAGAAGCGAGCAAAGCCCATGCGGCCCAAAAACCTAGGTTGTTTGAACGAGCATATTGACGTGTGCTTTTCACTTTAAACAAAAAGAAAACACCAGCAATGATTATGAAGAAAATGACTGCTCCGAGTATCCCGCCTTTGTTGCTTTTCTTTTCAGGCGCGTATTCACTGGCTGGATATTTCCCACGTGATAAATCAGATAAAATCTGAACGCTCTTCGCAA
>JBIKRF010000192.1:0-3031 GCA_044349305.1 Flavobacteriales bacterium | reverse complement strand
TTTTCAGAATTATGGCTCAACGTACCTTGGCGGTCCTTCAAAAACGATTTCTCTTAACAATTTCCGCAAGTGCCGAACAGCGTTTCTTGGAATTGATCCAGCGTCATCCAGGGATCGAACAATTGGTCCCGCAGCATCAAATCGCTTCATACTTGGGGATTTTACCGGAGTCCTTGAGTCGGATGAAGAAGTTGTTGTATAAGAAGTGATGAGTGAACGAACTCTTATTCACTATGTAAATCCTTAATTACGAGTAAGATAAAAGTTTATTTCGATTCTACGCGACATTTTTTAGCACAGAGAACGTTGGAAATATTCGTGGTGTGTTTGACGATTTGTAAAATCGATTTGCTATTTTTATTAACATGAATACTATTAAATTATTTGAAAGTAATAATATCCGTTCTGTTTGGAATGAAGCTGATGAAAAATGGTATTTCGTCGTTGAAGACGTCATATTTATTTTAACCGACAGCAATGATCCCAAGCAATATGTAAAGCGTATGCGAAAACGCGATATAGAACTTGCAAAGGGATGGGTACAAATTGCACCTACCCTTTTAGTTGAAACATCTGGAGGGAAACAAAAAATGGCTTGCGCAAATGCAGCGGGTTTATTGAGAATTATTCAGTCGATTCCTTCACCAAAAGCAGAGCCTTTTAAGCGTTGGCTTGCTAAGGTTGGCTCTGACAGAATTGATGAGATTGAAAATCCAGAATTAGCAATTCAACGCACGAGAGATACTTACAAGGTGAAAGGTTATTCTGATGAATGGATTGAAAAGAGAATGCGCAGTATTGCCATCCGCGAAGAATTGACAGAAGAATGGTCTGAACGAGGAATTAAAGAACAAAAAGAATATGCAATTCTTACAGCTCAAATTTCTAAAGCGACTTTCGGCTTAACTCCTTCAGAATATAAAGAAGTGAAGAATTTAAAGCGAGAAAATCTTCGTGATCACATGACGGATCTCGAATTAATCTTTTCAATGCTTGGTGAAGCTTCTACAACTGCTATTGTTAAAACACAAAATCCAAAAGGTTTTAAAGAAAATAAGAAAGTCGCCAAACAAGGAGGAGATGTTGCTGGAAATGCACGCAAAGAACTGGAAATTAAGACTGGAGAACAAGTTGTTTCAACGACAAATTACAAAGTTTTAGAAGAAAAAAAACAAAAAAGAATGAAAGAATGACCGTGTTAAAATACGTATGGTCAAAACAGATAATCCAGCTAAACAAATGACCAAAGAAAATAGAATCTCATTACAATACCCACTTTCGGTTTGGTCATTAACTATTTTGTTAACGCCTATTTTAATCCTTCTGTTTTTAGCATTAACGGAAGAAATAAATTACATCAAGCAAATACAATACATTCCTGCATTTTGGATCGTTGGTGGACTTTGTTCATCTCCGTCCTTACTTATTTTCATACTTTCAAATCGTTTCCTTGAAAAGTTTCGTTTGAATCACTTTACCAAGAAGTTTCTATTCGCGCTGATTGGAGTAAGCTGTATCAGCATCACCTTCACAATTCTTGGGGGTAGTTTAGCTGCAAAATGGATCATATCCTATTCTATTGTATTTATCATTTTAAGTCTTGTGCTTAAAAGACATCCATCAATATCCAAAATTGTAAACGATGAAACTAAAATCTGAATTGAAAACATTCGGTCAAACTTCATTTTGGATGATTAGTAAGATACTTTTGAACTTCCGTCCGGAAATCTCTGTTGCCTTAAAAGATGTAAGAATGAATCAATTTAAATTTATCTTAATCATTTTAACCGCGAGTATCTTTCATTCCTGTGGATTAAAAACGGCAGATCAAGTTGGTCTTCAATTCTCCACCGAAAAATCCAAACTTCCTGACACCTTGATTTGGAAGAACATTGGATTCGCAAAAGAACTACTCAATCAAAAAGAAATGATTGTGGTGTTCAGCGGCGGTGATCATCCAATTCCCTTGGCTGATTGGGATCAATTTGAGCCCACATTTCCCTACAGAAAGAACATTGACCGACACCTGCTTTTTCAACAAACTGCGTTTTATCGTTCACCAAACACGTCCGTCAATTGCAAAGATGCAGATTGTATAAACCAGCGTGTCTATAAAAATTATACGTGGGTAGAAATCGCGAAACCCATATGTGTAGATTATGTTGGCGGAAAAACCGACTTAATTAAACCTGAAAAAGGACATTTAGTGATAAAGACTATTCAAAAATGTCAGACTGTTCTATTTACAGACAGCATCTACCAGCTTACTGATAATCAAGGAAATTACTATGTTATGCATGCCACGGAAACAGGAAAGCCAGACACAACAGTTTCATTGCCGAATGCTTGGACATTAAAAAAAATTCTATTGACAGAACCGCTCATCATTTCGCCATTTGGTGGAGGAGATGAATGTTATTACAATATTATAGGTGATCATTTAGGCCAAGGATACCATCAATACATTTTTGCGGATTCCGTTTATCCTAAGATGAAAAAATAAGGTATTTTTGGTGATGTAATCCAAATTGAACCAACAGAAAATTCAATGAAATTAAGCAAAAAGGATGCATACATTTCGATGATCATGGTTGCAACGAACCTTCTCACCTATTTCCTCCTCATCCCATACGTTCAAAAAACAGCAAATAGCCACATAAATAGCGGTCCTTTTTTCGGAACGAGCTATTACATCTTAGCTGGATTATTGCTTTTGTTCGGTCTAAACGAATTGATCAAAAGAAAAAACTATCAGCGATTCATTTTACTATTCATTTTCGCTATTAGTTTGAGCATCTGGGCCTATAAACTACATGCGATTGAGTGTTTATCTTGCCTGCTGAACGGTTAATTCGAAGTCAATTGAAATGCACCTATTTATTCAGTTGTGCAACTTCACCTCCACCCTTCAAAAATTGTGGAAAAGTCCTTTTTTTTCCTTGGTTTGAAATCCGTAAATTAGCCTTTCAAAAAACTATACAAATGAATACACGTTTAAAAAGTACTTTTTTAGCCATCGCTTTGTTCGTTG
>JBIKRF010000075.1:0-11374 GCA_044349305.1 Flavobacteriales bacterium | reverse complement strand
TTCCGCGAAGATTTAATTCAGCATTTACAATCGCCTCCTTCTCACGAATAATCTCGGTCGTGTTTTTATACATGTCCCAGAAAATATGCGGCGTGGTAATAAGCTTTTTGTACCCCATGCTGTGCAAGGCAGAAATAAGTTCAATGGAATTTTCAAGGTCTGTTGAACCGTCGTCAATTCCAGGAAGCAAATGACTGTGCATGTCGGCAACAATCGGCGCGAAGCTTAAAGCCTCTTCCAATTGGGGACTTCTCTTTTTAAAAAGGTTACCGAATACCGACATAGTGTTGTTCTTGCTTGCTAAGATAACTCAATAGCTCGAGTGCTTTTAGTTTATGTTGAAACGGAATCCTAAGCGGTACCAACGTCCTGGCATTTCAATATAACCTTGATCAATGTATTTTCTATCAAGTAAGTTGGTCACGTCGAAATTCATTGTAATGTTTTCATTCAGCTTCCACATGCCTCGGAAATCAACAACGGTATAGTTTATTCCAGTGAATCTTTCGGTGTAGCGAACGGTTAGGTTCGTGCTAAATGTTTTTGTAATATTTTGGAGGTATTGAAAACTCACACGGTGTCTTGCGTGGTAAAGTGCATACTTGCTCTGCACATCGTTTTCTGTTCCCAATTGCGCATCGAGATACGTATAATTAACATTGAAGTTAGTTTTATCTCCTGCCATCCAATGTAAATGCGCGTTTACTCCTAAGAAATTTACAGTAGTGAAATTCGAGGGAGTCCATTTGTCAGTATCGCTTAAACGTGTGTAGTTGATGGCATTGTAAATACTTCTATAGAACCCGCTTGCAGTAAAATTCAATCGGCCAAATTTCTTGAAGCCCACTTCGAAGTTGCGTGCTTTTTCTTCCAACAAAGAATCGTTTCCGCTGTTGGCTCGATCGGAATAGTAAAGTTCGGTGTAAGAAGGAAGGCGATTACCGGTTCCCACGTTAGCGAAGATGGCCGATTTGTTTGTAAAGTGACGAATGGTTTCTATTCCGGGAAAGAAGCTTACGCCATTGGCAGTGTTGTATTGCGCATTCACACCTAGGGTGGTGTTGAATTTTCCGAGCATAAAGCGCTGTTCTCCGTATACGTTTAAGAACGAGCGCGAGTGGTCTCCAAGGTTTGTACTTTGAATGATTTCAGTTCTTCCTTCAGCACCAACACCGAACTGACCAAATTTATTCGCTCGAGTGGCATGCAATTCAACTCCAGCAGCCTTGCTGTTGTGTGTGTTTTCGTAATAACTTGGGTCTTCTTCAACAAGAACATAATGGTCTTTGTTAAAGCGAGCGTATACAATGGGTTTGAAAGTCCAAATGTTTCGGGCATCAACGATATTTGCTTTCGCTGAAACAAAAGAAGTATTTACATCCTCTACAGCGTCTTTGTCATACGGATATGCATAATACGCATTTGCGCCGAAGTTATTTTTGAAATGTCCAGCCATTAAATCCAACGTGTTATTGCGCTTCAAATTCACACGACCCAAATAGCTTATGCGTTGCTGGTCATTTGCAGAATTGTAGCGGTATCCGTTTGTTTTAAACAGTCCCATTGAAATGCTGTGCTGTGACTTTTCCTTACCGAAAGCTGCCATGGTTTGAATGCCGTTTGCAACAAATCCCTCTTGTGAAGAAGCTGTCGCATTGAAGGTTTCAACAAATGAAGATCCTGCTCTAGGCAAAGAAGTAATAATATTAATAGCTCCGGCTAAAGCATTCGAACCGTAGATTCTTCCGGCTGTTCCGTTCATGACTTCAATGCGTTCAATTTGCGAAAGGTCTACAGGAAGGTTAAGCATGTGGTGTCCGGTTTGCGGGTCGCGCATCGGAACTCCGTTGATTAGAATCAGGCATTGCTCGAATCCCGCACCCATCATGGAAAGGTCTGCTTGCGCGCCGAAAGGCCCGCGCTCGCGAATGTCGAGACCAGATACGTAACTCAGCAATTCATTCACGCTTCTCACTGGAAGCGCTTGAATGTCTTTCTTCGTAATGGTTTGCACATCTCTACCGTAGTTTCCATTCAACCTTTTCTCTTGAATGTTTGCTCCAACAAGAATATAGGTCTCAATCGCGGGTAAATTTTGACTCACTTTCTCGGGTTGGGCAAATGCTTGAAGAGAAAAAGATGTGAGTAAAGCAATGAAAATATACTTGGCAGTTTTCATATTAGGCAATTAAATTTTGGTGAGCGAATATACTTCAATTCGTTTCGTACATTTGCACTTCAAACCTAGAATTATGAATCATGCTGTGAAGTTTTTGTTTGCGCTTTCGAGCGTTTTTCTAACCGTTGTTTTATTTAGCGAAGGTTATTGGGGTAGGGGTATTGCCATGATTATTCCATCGGCCATATTGGTATTCATGTGCACACGCAGTGTGCGAATGATATTGGTGTTTTATTATATGCAAGTGCAGAAGATTGAAAAGGCGCGCAAATGGTTAGATCGTATTAAGGTAAATCAGTTGTGGAAGAATCAACGCGGATACTACTTTTTCATCAAAGGGTCTATGGATGTTCAAACCAACAAATTCTCTGAAAGCGAGCGTTTGTTCAAAGAAGCGTTACGTCTTGGTTTGAAGAAAGACGTTGATAAAGCAGCAGTGTATTTGAATCTTGCTGTTTTGTCTGGAAACAAGAATGATAAAATGACAGCGACCATGCATTTGAAGAAAGCAGAAGCGTTGGATTCAAAAGGGTATTTGAAAAACGACATCAAGCAAGTGAAGAAGATGTTGAATGCCAGTCCGAAGATGGTTCGTCGTTAATCAAGGGAAGAGAGGTTAAGAGAGGGTAAGAAATGGTAAGATTGAACGTGTTATTTCATCATGAATAGCCCTGTTGATAGGGTTTGCAGGGGATTTGTCAGGTGTTTATGGCATAAGGGTTTGTTGAGTTTTAGAATTTAGATGTTGAGATTTGCCAGAAAAAAGTATGGCGTACATCAACGAAGTTGCAACTGAGCTTGCAATTGGTATTCTAAAGCTAGCAAATGAACTTTACGAAAAGAAAGAATTCATTTTATCGAAGCAAATCGCGCGAAGTGGAACATCTATTGGGGCCAACCTAGCGGAATCACAAGGAGCAATTTCCCAAAAAGACTTCTTGAACAAACAGTACATTTCATTCAAAGAGTGCAAGGAAACTTTGTATTGGCTTCATCTTATCAAAGAAATGAAATACGTTTCAGAAGATAAAACAGCCACTCTCGAAAAGCAGTGCCGACACATTCACTTCATGCTCAATAAGTCCATTCTCACAATAAAATCCAAACTGGAATAAAAGAAATCTTCCCTTCTCTTACCTCTTCTTATACCAATTAAGTCTTCCCTTATCTTAACTAGTATTTAATCTTCCCTTCTTTTACCTCTTCTTAACTTCTCTTACCAATTAAGTCTTCCCTTATCTTAACTTGTATTAATCTTCCCCTCTCTTACCTTTTCTTCCCCTCTCTTACCTTTTAAATTGCGGTGTCCGCAATTAATGGCAGCACCTCCAAAGATTTCATCAATGGATACAAAGGTAAGGTCTTCATCTTTTCATTGACTTCTTCTTCCGTTAGATTCTTGAAGATCAGGATGGCTCCGTTTCTGGTTGGACGAAGGAACAGTTGTTCCAAAAAACCTTCGGCTTTCCATGCGGCAACAACTTCACGTTCGTGTTTGATTATTTCCTGAAAGTTTTCAGGAAGGTTGTCTGTGTGAATGGTTAGGATGGCTAATACGTGTGACATTTTTTTTTATTAGTAATTTGCCAAAGCTAGATTATTCTTGTGTATGTTCATTATGAAAGTTTTTTGTAATCAGAGATATAGAGAAAATGAAGAAGATCGATGTTTATAATGCTTTGTTCAATTTAATTCAGAGTCGAGGAGCAGAGATGCAATTGGCGTGGAATGAATTAATGGAATCGAACAAGCAAGAGGGGAAGAGTTCTGCTGGAGATAAGCACGAGACTGCTGCTGCGCAAGTGCATTTAGAATTGGAAAAGATGGGAAGGCAAATGCAAGAGCACAATCGTAAATGCGAAGAATTAGAGCGATTTAAACCTTCTAAACTAGATTCTATCAATCAAGTTCGAAGCGGCTCATTGGTTGAAACGAGTGAAGGCTGGTTTTACGTCATTACCTCGTTGGGAAAACTAACTACCGAAGCCGGAGAATGTTATGTTGTCAGTGCATCTTCACCCATCGGAGCTGCCTTGCTTGGAAAACAAGCAGGAGAGGTGTTTCAGTGGAATGGAAAATCTGGAAAGATTTTAAAAGTTTTCTAAAAAGGATAAGCAAATTAGATTCTATCACCAAGAAATTATTTTTTCGCAATAATTGAAAGGATGCTCTTCTTGCATGAATACCCCTGGACTAGGCTCAATCTCTATCGAAATGTTATTTTTTTTAGAAAAACCTTCAACTCGACCAATGATTGTTTGCTTGTATCCTGAAATATTAATGCTCACTCTAACATAATCACCCTTGGCAACTTCACCGATTGAAGTGTATTGACTCACTTTCAGATCTTTCGAATTCTTCATAGCCGTAAGCATTTTATCAGTAAATTTCTCGTATTCCGAAACCTTTTTCACCTCTTGCACTGGGGCGGTTTTTGTTTGATTGGAATCTATTTTTTCAGTGACTTTTATTGAATTGTCGGAGACGTTATTTCGAGGGAAGAATTCAATGATATCGGCAGAAATGGTAATTGTATGCCTAATAAAAAAAGGATATAAGTTAGCATTTCGACTGTCTGTTGTAATATTTGTTATTTGTTGGTTTTTTTCAAGTTTACATTTACTGTAAAGGTCTTGCTTTGCCTCAAGAATTAATCCCTCATGCTTATTTCCACCAATTCCAAAAACATATGTAGCTTGTGCTTTTCCCTTTTCAGTTCTGATAATTTTAAAGTCACTATCATTAATTGAAAATCCCGACTGGAAAAAATTTCCTTGAAATGTGGTTAGGCAACTCGAGAGAAAAATTGGAAGGCTCAAGAGGGATAAACGGATTATTTTTTTCATGATCAGCGAATGAAGAATTTATTTTATCAAAAATAAGTCAATATTAAAATCTTCTTTACTATTATTTTAAAAACAGCGGTTCTCCATTCAAATCCGTCGTAAGAATCTCACTCATGTAATCGAAAAACGGACGCATCGCTTGGAATGTAGCGAACACGTTTTCGAGGTGTTTTTCCGATTGCGCTTGTTTGTCGGTGAATTTTTTGACAAGCAAGAACTGTTTGTAATTGATGAGTTGAATGGCAGGGTGTTCTTTGTCGAATCCTTTGGGAGCGGTCTTCAATTGTTCGCCTTCCAATTTGCCGAAGGTTGAAATAAATTCTTTCGATGAAAGTATTTCTTGAAGCGGCTCTGGATCGGCAGCAATTTGCATGCGAATGTGCTTCAAATCTTCCGGAGAAGGTCCCCAGAATCCGCCACCTAAAAAACAATTTCCCGGTTCTATGTGGAAGTAGTATCCGCCACGCAGTTCTTTGGTGGCACGTGTAAAAGCTCCGCCTATGTTGGTTTTATAAGGTGACTTGTCTTTTGAAAATCGAACGTCTTTGTAAATTCTGAAAATCGATTTCTTTCCGCTTGCCGTTTCAATGTTATCTACTTGCTTCATCTTTACTAACAGCTCATCTGCAAATTGCACCACCAAACCGTGTTGCTCTTGGTATCGCTCTTTATTCTCATTGAACCACTCGCGGTTGTTGTTTTCTTTTAGTTCTTCCAAGAATGAAAAGACAGAAACGGGAATAGATTTTTGCATGGATGTTTGATTGAAGGCGAATGTACAAACGATGTTTCAATGATAGTGAATAGGTAAGAAAAGGTAAGAGAGGTAAGAGAGGTAAGAGAGGGTAAGAGAGGGTAAGACCTTCGGCTCAATCTTTCAGATTAATTCTTCGAATCAATCGCTTTGCAATCAAACCTTTGGTGATGAAGTAACTAATGTACCTCGTGCGATGCAAATTCGCGAAGCATTCGCCCGAAGGGCATTCGTTGCTCCGCAACATTCTTCCCTTCTCTTCCCTTGTTTAAATACTGCTTTTAGTTTTCAACTCCTCATAACCAATAATCCCGGAGCCATGCGCGCAGCGGCATTCATTCTTCTTCGTGTCAACCCACATGATGTGTTTGCCTTTATGGAAAAGACAAGACGCTGTCCAGGTGTCGGAATTATGACTGGAAGGAATAGGTGAAAGCCCAAGGCGAACGAGTTCCTGCACAATGGGCGCGTTCTTGCGCCGTGCTTCCAAGCGAATCTGTTCTTTTTTTCGTTCCGTTTCTTCAATGAAAAATTGAAAGGCTTCGCGAGAAATAACAGTGCTACTAACAAAGGAAATACTTCCATTGAAGCCCCCACAATTCGAAGCCCAATAGGCGCAAAAATCTTGTAGCAAATTCGGATTCACTAAATCTTCTTCCGTGAGTAATTTCCGCAAGTTTAATTTGTCGTCAACGTGTGGAGCCCCTTCCAATTCAATGCATTTCGAATAAATACCCAAGCCTTTTTCACCTTCAAAAAGGAAATAGGATTCCACCCATTCAATAGGATTGAACTCGTGTTTTAATTGCAAGAATTCAGTGTTCAATTTGTCTTTTAACCAAACGTTATTTAGAATGTTCTTCATCGTATTAAATTTTAATTATTGAATGAAGTGATCGTGAGCCATGGCAATAATCTTCTGATCACTGTTCACCAATGTTCCTCCAGATGGAATAGAGGTGCTGAAACGAATCTCATCTTCTTCGAAGTAATAGGCTTGGTCTTTTCCAACCACCACACATAACCTGTGATGTCGATTGTTCTTGGTGTCGAGATTGCGTTTGTAATCTGCCGCTACTTCAATGAGGTAAGGAAAGTTGTCGATGAAGTTTTCTGCATCTGATTTTACAATAATTCCTTTCAGCCCTTCCTTTCTTTCGGAAACGAAATGAATGGGCATCTGCATATAAATCGCATAATGCATGCGAACAATTACGTAGGGAAATTTTCCGTGTCCGCGTGCAATGTCCTCCGGTGTGAAGGTTATTCCGATGTCGTTGTTATCTGTCTGACTCATGATTTTATTTTTTTGATTTTGAGTAAATGGTTTGAATTTCCTGCAACTGAAATGGGATGGGGAAGGGAATGAGCAGTACGAACTTGCATTGCGATTGCAGCGTGAAGTCGCCTTCATCTCTGTTCACGCAAAACGAAGCGCTCTTCGGTTCGAAGTTGTCTTTCAGGTGCAGCAGAACGCAGTCGGGCACTTTCGAAAGAAACAGATTAGAGACCAGCAGCTCATGCGTGAAATGAATGAGCAGCGGAAAGGGATTGTCGTTGAGCAGAGCGCTCACATCGACGAATGATTTTTCGAGGCGAACCTCGTTCGGGACGAACGTGATTTCGTGTCCCGATGTTAAGCGAACAATGAGTTGCTTTTCCATACAAAAAAGTATTTAGTTAAACATTAAACTTCTTTGTACTTCGATCTAAAAAAGGGTTGATACGTTTGTTTTTGGCTTGAGGCCCGTATTGTTTTACCACCGTGGTGTCTTCACTCGGTTGGTACCATTTAAGGTTCGAAATACGTTGCAAACATAAATAAAAAATTATTTGCGGTGCAAATAAATTTTTTAGAATGTCTTTTGGAAGGTAAGAGAAGTTAAGAAAGGGAAGAGAGGGGAAGAATGTTGCAAAGCAACTAATGTGCAAGCACGAATGCCGGAGGCGAATGTTGCAAAGCAACTAATGTGCAAGCACGAATGCCGGAGGCGAATGTTTTCAACGAATGCCCTTCGGGCGAATACTTCGCGAGGGTCTTAGACGAGGGCACTTAGCAGTGCGAGGGTCTTCGACGTTTATTTAAGAACACAGTTCCAACAACGTAGTTTAAACAACGAAGTTCGAACAACGAAGTTCCTCAATCCTTCATATAACTCAACACAATAATCTTTTGCTCACCAATAACCATTTTATCTCCGCGAAATTTGGCGCATTCGGAGATGTCGGTGATTTTTCCGTCTTTGACTACGAGCACAAGTGAAATCCGGTATCCGGAACGATTTCCAACGAACTCAATGGCGCGGTCAAGGAAGTGATCGCATTCTTTGCCAATGCATGTTCCCTGGCTCACATTCATTCTCCAATCTGAATATCCTTTTAGCAAATCGAATGCACGTTCCAACCTTAGAATGAAACTCGATTTCGGAATTTCCATGTACGTCTCTTGATCGAGAATAAGATCGATCATTTCCAAATCCATTCGCTTAAAGAAATGAATGAACGCCTCGCGGTGAGTCATGGGTTCTTTTTCTTTAGGGTCTATGGTGAAGAGAGTGAGTTGCATGTTTATTTTATGTTGAAATGAGTCGGGGTGAAAAATCTTTCACCCCGATAAAAATAGATTTTATTATTCGGTAGAATTAATTTTTTTTCTATCCGAAATTTTATGAACAGTCACATTTATTTACGGAATGTGAATGTGAATAAAAATAGTTTTTTCAAGATTGAAAAGGGATGTGGGACAAATTGGAAATGTCATTAACCTGACAAACTATTTTTCGGCATGAATTTTCTTGTCGCGGTTTTGTGCTGAAAACTTCTTTTGGATGCGCTGTATTTTTAAGGAATTTTTGTATTCCTCATTTTACTACGTTACATTTTTTTAAGTTGAATTTTTAGTGTGCAAAACTTTTGCAGGGACAGATTTTTTCTTTGTGATTAATAATTTTTATTGAATGAAATACTTTAGAAAAACCTTAATTGGAATCATGATTTTAGGCGTGGCCCTTCAGCAGCTGCATGGACAAGTGAAGTGCTCGATTCAGCAAGATTACGCTGTGGCTGAAGTACCGAGCAGCGAGGTGAAGAACATTCAGATGTTCTACAAAGATCAATCAGGCAATCGATTTTGGAATATTTGGAATGTTAAGCAGTCGGCTGAGAAGCAAGGCAAGCAATTGGTCTTCGCCATGAATGGAGGAATGTACACGCCGTTGTTTAAGCCGGTCGGATTATTCATTGATCAGGGAAAGCAAATTCAACCCATTAATTTAAAAAATGGAGATAACAATTTTTGTTGGAAGCCGAACGGCGTATTCGCTATTGACAACGACGGTAAGGCGCAAGTAAAAGTGTCGGAAAAATTCAGCAATTCGAACATTCGCTTCGCAACACAATCGGGTCCCATGGTTTTAATAAATGGAAAGATGCACGATGGATTCGAGAGCAGTACTTCAACCCATATCAGAAATGCAGTCGGAGTGAAGTCCAACGGCGATGTATTCTTCTGTATTTCGCTCAAGGCTGTCACTTTCCAACAGCTAGCAGAATTTATGTTGAAGAACGGCTGCGTGAACGCGCTTTATTTCGATGGCAGTGTTTCTGAAATGTACTGTCCTCAGAATAACCAATGGGATTGCGGTTCGTCGTTTGGGGTGATTGTGGGGTTTGTTAAATAAGTTAAGAATGTTGCGTTGCAACGAATGCCCTCCGGGCGAATGCTTCGCGAATGTCTTCGACGATTTTTGATCAATATTGATCTAAAACCTAAAAAAGAACGCATGAAAAAAGCAATGAAATTCATGAAGCGCACGTGGCGCTTTTGGACACCGGGAAAGGCCGATGTTCGCGTGCACAATTATTTAAATAAATTATTAGACGAAAGAAAACTTCGGGATAGTGTGGTTTCGCACAACAAGAATGTTGAAGTAGGATTCGATTTTTGTTTTTGCCGAGTTGGTGGAAAGAAACAATGCGAATTAGTATTTTATTTTAACACTTGAATTCTCGAGTTATGACTTTTAAAGGTTTGGTTATATCAGCACTAGCGGAAATTAGGTATGCTCGTAACAATCCGGTTAATGAGAGCTTTGATTTTAATTACAATAAATGCGACGGTTTCGAGATATTTAGCATACCCAAAGACAAGACTCATTCCATTCAGTTCTTCGATAAGGATAATGAATCTAATATTTATCACTGTTTAAATAGAGTGAGAAATGTTGTTGATTTGAGAAATGAAAGGCTTATTTTGGCTATTCCAGGTGGAGATTCATATCCACTATTTCGTCCAAAGCAACTGCCATACAATCGATTGTTGCAAATAGGACCTTTCGATTTTCGGAAAGAGAGAAATCGCCGATCCTACCGGCTTTTAGGTATGTTGGCTAAGGATTTTCAGGGAAATGTGTTCCTAACAAATTCACGCGAATTGAATTCAAAGAATATCAAGAGCACCATAAAGTTAGGATTTGCGATAATTGATAGTTATGAGATAACCGAGCTCGCTCACAAAGACATTTTCTATTTCAATTATTTTGGAATTGGCATGAAAAGTAATGGAGAGTTAATCATTGTTAATACTCTTGATTATAAGTCTAATTTGGAATGGATAAATATTTTCGTTTCGAACGAATGTTGCGAAGCAACAATAATTAATTCCCCAAATTCGGAGTTCTTTTTACGAAGAAGGCGGGAATTCTACGATTTAAAAACATACGGAGGATACATAGTTTATTCATTAAATAAAAACGACATTCGTGAGTTTAAATTGAGTGAACTCTCTCCAGAGGAATTGAATAATTATTATCGAAATCAATACTATCAGAATTTCAATTTGCTTGATTAGTTTAATCAATTATTGTAAAATACAAGCTTGCCAAAACTTTACTTCGCTTTGCCAGAATCGGAACTTTGTGTCGAAATTTAAAACCATTAAAAAAAATGACAAAACAAATTAAGACTTACGATTTTTATCGCGTTGAAGAAACAACACAATTAGCGGGTATTCCGATCTTGGGATTATTCGGTCCGAAAAGAGACAGATGGTACATAGATCTTCCTGAATGGCAGGGGCCAAGAGCTAATCTCGAAATGGTTGCCGGTGCCGACACCATGTTAGAAGTATTCGCAAACGGACAAGAGCGGGTCAACGTCACCTTCACGAATTATGAAGCTTATGACATTGAAGCGGATCTGCTTCTCACACATGTGAGTGGAGGAACGTATACGGTGACTCGAATGAACGAAAACTTTCCAGAGGCACCAGAGAGAATGTGGCTTTGCGGGGTAACCAAGTTTGTTTTCGATAGTGATTATCCGGAGTATTTGAGTGTGAAGTGCAACTGATGTGCAAGCACGAATGCCTTTCGGGCGAATGCTTCGCGAATGTCTTCGACGTTTTCTTTAACAATGCAGTTCCAATTACGCAGCAGGCATTACGGAGTAGGAATTATGAAATAGGAATAACGAAGTGTCCTTGCCTGATTTAGGTTGTCACTTTTACTATCATCCTCATGGTTAATTAGACAAATTTAAAGTTTTATTTCTTGGTTGTGTAGGATTTCTAGGTTTGAGTTCAAGTTGATAAATAGG
>JBIKRF010000012.1:0-41517 GCA_044349305.1 Flavobacteriales bacterium | reverse complement strand
TAATACTATGGCAAACGCACTAAGAAAAGCGAAGACAATATCTTTCAAGCTAGATTCGGTTAGGTTGAATCAAATGTATTCAAAAATCGCGATAAACAGCATGCAATCCTGTTCGAATTCCCAACATTAGAATTGTTGCATGCTGCTTCACTAAATCATTCGATTTATCGTCAATCCTGTCTGTATAGGTAATAATAAATTCAGAATTTGTTTTGGGATTGATCCAATAACCCACTTCTACATCCCATTGCTTTAAATTTCGATTGATCAAAGTGGGTTCATCATTGCGCTCTTCCATTCTATTCTGAACGATGTAGTTCCATTTCACACGAGCAAAGTACCTGCCGTAACGATAGCGCGAGCGCAATACGTATTCATACATATTGTTCAACGGGTGTCCGATAGTTTGATTCATATGCGTGGCATCTGAATACATCGCAGAAAAAGAATACACATCACTTTGAACGCGATTGTACTCAAACCCCAAATCAAAATTTTTAACACCTAAATTGTACGACTGCACCCCTAATTGCAATGCGCCATTCTTTTTGTAATCTCCTAAAGCATCGGCATAGGCTTGGGCGTATACTTCAATATTCTTAGACAATCTTACGTTAGCGTCTACGCCCAGATTCAAATTGTTTCGCGATGAATGTATCTGCCCATATCCTGTTCCGATTACGGGCGAATAAAAGGAAATGGGAAGTGCCTGAGGCATTGAAGTAGAATCGTAACGATTCCAAACTACAGATTCAAAAAGAGAAAGCTCAACTTTGGAAACGGGTTTCCAACTGAGATAAGAAAAACTCCCTGCTTTTCTTCTAAACGTCGATTCAGGTGTATCGCCAATAGGCAAACGCTCTAAGCTTTGCATCACATTCCATACATGTGAGTATTTCAACTTTCCTTTTGTAACATCAAATTGAACGTACGGATAGTTGTACATACCATCAGACCAAAGAAGAGAACGATAGCCACCTCCGATTTTATGTTTACCATAACCCATGTGAAATCTTAGCACTTGATTTGGCTGAAGTGTGATTCGCGAAAATGAAGATGAATAATCGACCACATCACGAATCTCAGTAAAATCCTTATCACGACCAAATCCCGGAATTACACCCAAACTATCTACGTAATTTTTCAAATACTTAGGCATATATTCTTGACTCTCATAAAAACCTGTCTCAATAGAAACCTTATCTCCAAAATCTGCCTGAAACCACAAACCTCTTGTGTTGCTAA
Organism: Flavobacteriales bacterium; assembly: GCA_044349305.1. Taxonomy (GTDB): domain Bacteria; phylum Bacteroidota; class Bacteroidia; order Flavobacteriales_D; family Sanyastnellaceae; genus CAIZGX01. The sequence continues at coordinate 40,272 of JBIKRF010000012.1, read as the reverse complement.
TGACACTGTTTGCTCTGGGATAATTCAACGTATCTGTAAAGTCCTTACCGACACGGATATCATAAAGAAAATTCATTCTGAGATGAACATCACCTTCATTGTATTCGAAAATGTGCTTGCGCAATGCGATAGCGGCTGCATCGTGATAAATCTTCACGCTGTCTTTCAATTCACCTTCCATTTTTAAAAGAGGCAGATCGTTTCGCATGTACGGTTGCATCGAGAGGAAAGTTGGCGACTCTGTCTTTAAAACGACCTCTCTTGCTGAACGCGTAAAGCCAAATCCAGTGGGATAGGCAGAAGGCTGAGCGAAACAGATCAACATCTGAAATGCAAACAAAACCGACAGAATAATTTTCAATTTCATCTCAAAATATTTTTCAATTCTCGCGCACATCCAACGCATCGCGCAGTCCATTTCCAACCATCATAAACGAAAGTACTAAAAGCATAATACAAACTCCCGGTAAGAAGGCTAAATAAGCCATATCCGTTGTTAAATACGAATAGCTCTCACGTATCATATTTCCCCAACTCGGAGTAGGAATCTGTGCGCCTAATCCCAGAAAACTCAATCCAGCTTCCATGAGAATTGCTGACGCGAAATTCGCAGCAGACATGACTATAATTGGAGAAAGAACATTGGGCAAGACATGACGAAAAATAATTCTTGAAGAAGAATTTCCTATCGCCTTCGCGGCTTCAATGTATTCTTTTTCTCGAACACCTAAAACTTGGCCACGTGTGATGCGTGCAACTTCTACCCACATAGTTAGTCCTACTGCGACAAACACTTTCCAAAATCCTGTTCCGAAAGCAAAGCAAATTGCCATTACCAAAAGCAATGTGGGAATTGCCCATACCACTTGAATGAAATACGAAATAACAGCATCAATCCAACCCTTAAAATAGCCTGCCCAAAGCCCAAGTGTAACACCCAAAAGCAAAGAAATAATAACGGCAATGGTTCCGACTAATAACGAAATAGAAGCTCCAGCCATTAATCGCGATAGCACATCTCTTCCGTACTTATCGGTTCCCAACCAAAATTTCTTTTGCGAGACAACTTCACCTTTCGAATTTTCATTCAAATCACTCAGAGCGAAACTCACGACCTCTCCACCGCCATTCTTCTCGAACAACTCAACACGCATCGAATCGCCAACAGTCTCGATTTTGGAAATGGGAATCCATTCGTTTTCATCGAACTTCTTCGAAATAAAATTTACTGAGAATCCAGGCTTGCAGAGGGCTATGCTTAACTTCTGATCATTTGCATTTTCAGTTTTATCCAAGCGAATTAACGAGCCAAAAACAGAAACCAAAACCATAAGAAATATAAAAATCAAACCTGACATAGCCAGTTTGTTTTTTACGAATCGCTGAAGTGCAGATTTTGATTCCATGGTTATTTCAAACTTACTCTTCTCCCCTTCCATTTAGGAACGAAAAATAAACTACTTATAAAGATGGAAAGACTGAAAAAAGGATAGAGCGCCAATTGAGGAATCAGCGCAACAATTTCCCTCAACTTCATTCGACTCGAAAAGACGAATCGAATTCCAACAAACTCTAAACCTATTTTCAAAAAGAGAAATATCAAAATTATTTCCTGAAAAGAAGAAAAGAAACAACCCACAAATGCCAGCAAATGCAATGCACTAAAAAGAGCAAAACAGTAATGCAAAACACTTGATTTCGTTACGGGGATCTTGGTGGTTTTTCCAGCCCATCGCAATCGCTGACTTATTGCTTCGCCCATGGTCTGAACTGGGGAAATAACTACATCTGAAAACCCTTTCCAACAAAAGCCAATTTCACCTTTCGATTTCAAGACATCTGCCAAAAGAAAAAGATCATCGCCACTTGAAATGGAACGGTGCAAATTGATACTTTCAAGAAAAACAGAACGCTTAAATATTAAATTTGCTCCGTTGCACATCATGGGCATTTTCAGGCGCGCACTCAGCCATGTCAAGAACTGCATGTATCGCCATTCGTTACCTTGAAGCATTTCAATTAGCCTTCCTCCCGACCTCATACAAACAGGAAGAATCACAAGATCTTCATGCAGTTCATTTTGAAATTTTTCGAATTGGCTTAAACTGAAATTCACAATTTCAACATCTGAATCCAGGGTCCAGATGTAATCAGTTACTGCCGCCCGAACACCTCTATCCAACGCATCCTTTTTTCCGCTTTGATGCTCTTCAAGCGATATTACTTTCCAATTAGATAACTTGAAGGAATTAATCAGGTCAACAGAATGATCTGTTGAATGATCGTTCACCAAAATCACTTGATGAACATGTTCCGACACCGAGACTAATGAATTCAAAAAAAACGCGAAGGAAGAATCCTTCGATTGATCATGGCCTTTAATATTCCGAAACGGAACTACGATTGTTATTTTGGAAGGAGTGTCTTTCACGAAACAGATTACCTTTGAACTTCAAAGTAAATTCATTTGAGCACAAAAGAACGAATCATTTTGGGAATTGACCCAGGTACCAGCATTTTAGGATACGGTGTTATTCGTGTGGAAGATAAAAAAATGACTTTATTGACAATGGATGTTGTTCGCATGGACAAGATTTCCGATCACGCTTTGAAGTTGGAAAAAATATTTACCCGTTGTGTCGAAATCATTGAAGAGTTCCATCCGGATGAGCTTGCTATTGAAGCACCATTTTTCGGTAAGAATGTACAGTCCATGTTGAAATTGGGAAGAGCTCAAGGCGTTGCTATTGCAGCTGCGCTCAGCCATAAACTTTCTGTTGTGGAGTACGCTCCTCGAAAAATAAAGCAAAGCATTACCGGAAACGGTAACGCTTCGAAAGAGCAGGTTGCGGCCATGCTTCAACAGATTTTAAAAATCAATCAAGCCGACATGCCAAAGAAAATGGATGCTACAGATGGTTTAGCGGCGGCGGTTTGTCACTACTTCCAGACAAGCTCTCCGCTCGCAGCGAAAGGAAATTATAAAAGTTGGGACTCCTTTCTAAAGAACAATCCTGATCGAATTCGGTAGAATTCTTCAACAATTCTCTCTTCAATAAAACGAAATTATTAATCTTGTTTGTTCAATAGCTATGTCCTATTTTTGAGCAAATGCTAAACCGGGCCTTAATTACATTTTTGTTCATTTGTGCTTCGCAATTGCAATCATTTGCACAAGTGCTTGGCGTTCCATTGTATTCTTGGGATTTCGCAGCCGGACTTCCCGCTACGTGGAGCAACGGAAGCACTTCTAACATTGGCGTTTGGGAATATCGGGGGCCGAATACTGTTCCGAGCAACGCTGTTACTTCTCGGGGTTCATGTGCAGGAGGAAGTTCAGCATTCAACTCTTTAACCCAAAGCAACGGGTTTATGATTTTCGATTCAAATTATTGGGACGACAACGACAATCAATGTGGTGGATTTGGAACAGGACCAGACCCGGGTCCGCATACCGCCTGGCTTATCTCAAATTCTTTCTCTTTAACCGGTGTCACTGGGGCGGTTGTTACTTATCAGCAGCAATTTCGAAATTACAGTTCAACCATTAAGGTTCAATATTCTATTAACAACGGGACAAGTTGGGTAGATATGATCACACAATCTGACTTTCCAGGGGCAACGGCAGAATGGAAGTCTGCAACCTTTCCTGCTGGAGCAATTGGACAAACAAACGTTAAACTTCGTTTTCTCTATTCCGGCAGTTATTATCATTGGGCTATCGATGACATCACTGTCTTTAAACCGAGCATAAATAACCTTTCCATAAATAATACGCGATACACAACTTTCGGAAACACGTCTCCGGTTCCACCGAATGACTTTCATGACTTACCCTACGACCGTTACCCAAAAACAATGATTGTTCCTTTCAAGTTCAACGCAAAAGCCACGAACATTGGAAGTGCCTCTCAGACTGCAACAAACTTGAATGTAAAAGTTTTAAATGCTGTCAATACTGCTTTATACAATCAAACAACAGCAAATACAAATGTTGCTGCAGGAGCAACCGGGACATATACTCTCACCACAGGCTTCACGCCAAGCACTACCACTGGTTATTTTCGAATAGCTTATCAAATCAATCAATCCCAAACCGACGAGGCTCCGAATAACAACAAAGACACACTCGATTACTACATTACAGACTACCAATACGCGCGCGACGAAGGGCCAATGGAAGACGAGTTTACCCCAAGCGCTCTTTATGCAGGACAGACCTACCAAGTTGGAAATATTTTCGAAGGGCGTTCAAACACGGTCAAGTGCACTTCCATCGCTGTCGCTGTCGGACCCGGAACGGCAATTGGCACAACCATTCAAGCTAAAATATACAAAAACGATTTTACAGACTTACAAGCTACTTCTGTTGTTTACCCTGTTAACGCTTGGGACATCAACACCATTGGTCAGCAAAAACTTATCACCTTGCAGCTTCCGACCCCTTTACAATTGTATGCCGATAGCGTATACATCGTTATGGTAGGAAATACAGTCGGATCACAGGCATTTAAAGTTTGCCGCAGCGGAGTCGCAATCGATCAAACAAGTTTTGTCCGTTACCCTGAAAACAACGGGCTTTTCTTTATGGCTAAAATGCCTGTCGTTCGGATGAATTTATTCACACTTACTCAAACTCCAGGATGTACCAACCCAATTGCAATTAATTACACCCCCGGCGCATCCATTATCGATGATGGCTCATGTGATATCCCTGGATGCATTTATCCTACTTCTTCCAATTACAATGCGAATGCAACTTGGTATGACGGATCTTGTGTAGTCTTTGGTTGCACAGTAACAACAGCGTGCAATTATTCCTCAATAGCAACGGTTAACGATGGTTCTTGCATTCTTCCCACCACTTACTACGCCGATGCAGATTCCGACACATTTGGAAATCTCAATGCACCATTGAATGCATGCGCTATTCCTTCGGGATACGTAACAAACTCGACCGATTGCAACGATGGAAATGCCAACATTAGACCAACTGCAACTGAAATTTGTAACGCATTCGACGACGATTGCGACGGCTTAACGAACGAAGGAATTACTTTTATCACCTACTACGCCGATAGTGATGCTGACGGTTTTGGAAATCCGAATGGAAGTTTGAGTGCATGCGCTCCTCCATCTGGCTATGTAACAAATAACAGCGATTGCAACGACTCTAATTTTTTAATTAAACCCGGCGCAATTGAATTGTGTAATTTGTTTGACGACAATTGCAATGGCCAGGTCAATGAAGGGCTAGTGTTCGTTAATTACTATGTAGATACTGACCAAGATGGATTCGGGGCTGGAACTGCAACCAATTCATGTACACCTCTTTTTGGAAATTACGTCACCAACAATTCTGATTGCAACAACAACAACGCGAATATTCGTCCAAATGCCGTTGAAACGTGCAATTCCATAGACGACAACTGCAACACGCTCATCGATGATGGACTGACGTTTGTAAATTATTACATCGATTCAGACGGAGACGGGTTCGGCGCAGGAGCAGCAACCAACACATGCGCTAACCCAGGCCTGGGTTATGCAACTACCAACACCGATTGCAACAATACAAATGCTGCAATAAGACCGACGGCATCAGAGATTTGTAACGGTATTGATGAAAATTGCAATAACGCAATTGACGATGGTTTAGTTTTCATGAACTACTATTTAGACGCGGACCTTGATGGTTACTACCTTTCATTCATCAACGCATGCGCATCGCCCGGATTAAACTATGCTATTAACGGAACAACGCTTGGAGATTGTAACGACAATAACTTTAACATTCACACAGGGGCCCCTGAAATTTGTGGAAATGGAATAGACGAAGATTGTAATGGAATAGACCCTGCTTGTATAATACCCGGATGCACCAATCCGATCGCTTCCAACTTCAATCCTGCCGCCAACCAAGACAATGGAACTTGTATTATTCTTGGTTGCACCGATTTGAACGCTGATAACTTCAACCCACTTGCCAACACCAATAATAACTCTTGCATTTATTATGGTTGCACAGACCAATTCGCAAACAACTTCGACCCATCGGCAAACACCAATGATTTCAGTTGCGAATACAACACAGCCTCCGTTTCCGTTTCAGCCCTTCATGTATGCCAAAATGAAAACCTTATCGCATACAACCAAACCCAATTTGGCACCCAAGATTCGTGTGTTATAGATTTTGGAGACGGTACTGTTCTTAATTATTGCGCATCAACATACGAACACAACTATCTAATTCCTGGCAGCTACTTCATTCAATTAACCTATTTTCAAGGAACCGAATTTTCGGAAGCAATTACAGAAGAAATTGTAGTTTCTGAACTTCCTGTTCCCGGAGTTTTAAATTTGAACTTTCCAAACATTTCTATAGTAAGCGATAGCGCATATGCTATTCAATGGATTTTCAATCAAGAATTATTCAACAGCACGGCAACACTAATAGATGCGTCAGACAACTATTCTATTGATGGTTTCTTCACAGCGCAACTTACCAATCAATTCGGATGCTCGGTGAATACCGACTCAATTTACTTTGTTGTTCCCAAGTTCGATTTCACTCAGAACAATCCATGTGGTCCGAATGACGTGGTTTTTGAAAACACAACTTCTTCAACTCAATTACTTCAATGCCACTTTGAAAACTCAAACGACCCAGGAAGCATTTTCGCCTCGCCATACACCTACTCCATGGGGGCACCTGAAGTTTTTACAGTGACAGAAGTATGCACTGCATTCGGCAATAATTATTATTCCTTAGGAAATAGCGTTATCGAATCCTATGAACTTCCTTCAACTCCAACATTTTCATATGGTTCAAATATTCTGCAAGTTTCCAATAATGACGGAAACCAAGTTCAATGGTTTTTAAATGATACACTGCTCGATGTTAATCCAACTACACAAAGTATTAGCACCTTCTTCAACAACAATTTCCAAAACGGAAACTATGCTGCCGTCTACACCAATCAATTTGGTTGCATTTCGGATACTGGGAATTATTTCGTTATTGAAATAAATGCAACCTCAACTGTAAACGAAGGCTGCTTTCCAATAAGCAGCACCATATTAAACAACACCTCTCTAAACGCAGGAATTCAATGCGAAATACTAATACCCGGTTTAGACTACACAGCAATTGAATCAAGTTACAGTTATACTTTTTTAGACCCGGGTATTTACGAACCTATCATTTACTGCTATTCGGGAATATTTTCTGCAACAGACACCCTCGATCCAATTTTTGTTTTTGACCACCCTGTGATTCCTCAACTTTATTCGGAATATGGACAAGTGAGTGTTACAAATAATTCAGTGGGGTATTCAGTAGAATGGAGCCTCGATGGAAATAATTTGATTGAAACTTCCGATTCCATTTCGACATATATCAATGGAATTTACGACAACGGATATTATTCAGCAACCTACACCGATTCGAATGGATGTTCAACTCAGAGCGACTCTTTGTTGGTTATTCAACCACGATACGAATTGATCTCTGGCACGGGCTGCAGTCCTGTGACAGCAATACTTTCAAACACAACAGATCCCGTTGAAGGATTAACATGCGTAATATTCGACGGACTAGCGGGTCAAAACTTCCCCTTGAACTCAACAGCTGAAATCACCTACACAGAAACCGGAAGTTTCGCTCCTGAAATGTCTTGCTCTGTTGGAAATAATCTCGGATCCTATGCCGATACTGTAATCCAAGTTTATCCAGATCCGGTCGCTAATATTTTAAACTACAATAACGGATACATTACTGCCATTGATTTGCCGACTTCAAGTTCTATCGCTTGGACCCTAAATGGCACGGCTTTGAACGACAATAGTCACCCGCTTAATGTAGGTCAGAGTCAATTAAGCGGATATTTCTATGGGACGATAACGAATGAGTTCGGATGTTCTACAAACACCGATAGTTTGCTTCAAATTTTTCCAACGTACACGCTAAGTGCAACGCAAGGATGCGGACCGTTAAGTGTTTCTGCCAACAACACCACACCTCCATTCAGTGGAATTTCTTGTTCACTGACTACAGATGGCAATGACTACCTCTTAAACAATTCAACAAGTCTAAACTATTCCTCAGAAGGAGTTTACGCAACTTCAATTACATGCACCTTAAACGGAAATAGTTTCTCAGCTGTTGGTCCAACTATTACTGTATTTCCGAACGCACCAACACCTCAACTTTCTTCCGCATACGGAGCTGTATTGTGCTCCAATTGCTCAGGACTTGCAACCCAATATTTCCTAGACAATCTTGCATTTGCTCAAGGGTCAACTGCAGTTAGCACGCTTCAAAATGGTAATTATCAAAACGGATACTATAGCGCACAATCGGTTTCAAATCAAGGATGTTTCTCAGCCGTATCCGATCCAATCCTTGTCATTCAACCCGTTTTAAATTTCACGCCAAGTGAAGGCTGCGCTCCCTTGCAAGCGACATTCGTAAATTCTACGGATTACATCAATGGCCTTTCCTGCGAACTGTTCTTGGGTAACGGAAACGGGAACATTCCACTAACATATTTGGAAGCTTATAACTACAGTTACTCAACGCAAAACTCCTACTCGCCCTACCTATCGTGCACATTAGGAAACACTGTAGCTAACAGCCCTGCTGCTTCTCTAATTGTAAATGGAGGGACCGTTCCTGAACTAGTTATGGAGGCGGGGTCGGTAACTTGCACCAACTGCGCTAACCAGGATAATACCACCTGGATAATCGATGGAACTTTAACAATTGATTCCATTTCTAGCGTGTCAAATTCTTTGGGTTCTTTCTTCTCTTGTGATTACATAAATGAATTTGGATGCAGCGCGAATTCTTTCATAGTTGGTGTTCGTGAAGTAATTCAAACGTCATTTAATTTATTCCCAAATCCCGCAAACGATTTGATTAGCATAACAGGATTAGTTACAATTAGTACCATTGAGATTCATGATGCAGACGGAAAACTTGTTTTTATGGAAATTGGAAAAGGAACTACAAGAACAATCGACACCTCTGTCATGTCCAACGGATTTTATACAATCACAGAAACATATCTAAATAATCACCGAAGTGGCACGCTTTTAGTTAATCACTAGCGACTTTAAAAAATCTTTCCGATATTTGAACCCTAACAATCAATAATATGAAAATCAATTTTACCCTTTTTGCTACCGTTGCCTTCTTCTTAGGCCTTGCTGGATGTGCTGAAGCTCAACCTGGAAAAATCACAACTTTTGGAGCACCGATGTTAACGCCAGATAAAATGGAACACAACTATGGTCAAGTTAAAAAGGGAGCAGATGGAAATTGCACATTCGAATTATCAAATACCGGAGATCAAAATCTAATCATTAGCTCTTGTCAAGGTTCTTGCGGTTGTACTACTCCTAAATGCGATCCTAACACGACTATCGAACCTGGAAAAAGTGTTAGCATTACCGTTCACTACGACACAAACAGAATGGGACCTTTCACCAAAACCGTAATGGTTAACTGGAACAATCCAGAAGCAAAACCAACCGTGTTAACGATCAAAGGTGAAGTCATCGAATAATTTAAATAACTCTTCAAAATGAAAAAAATAATTTTATCTCTAGCAATTGCAATCGGATTCGGAATATCTGCAAATGCTCAAGCACAATTGGTTACTGGACCAGCGATTACTGTTGACAAAGAAGTTCACGACTACGGGACCGTTGCTTTCGGTGGAAATGGTGCTTGCGAATTCAAAGTAACAAATTCCGGAACAGAGCCGTTAACGCTAAGTAAGTGCAAAGGATCTTGTGGATGTACAGTTCCAACTTGCGACACGACTCCTATCCTACCAGGTGGTTCATCTATCATTCAGGTGAAATACGACACCAAGCGCCCAGGTCCAATCAACAAATCTGTGACCATCAACTCGAACGCTGTAAACGAGCCTGTGAAAGTTGTTCGCATCAAAGGTAATGTTGAAGCAGACCCAAATGCTCCAGCTCCAGGAACACCGGGTGGTGCGCCAGTGAAGGAACAAGGCGGTGCGCCAAACAACTAAGAAAAAGTCTTATCATAAAAAAAGGTCTGAAAATTCAGACCTTTTTTTATTCCTATAGATTAAATTACTTCCAACGAGCAATGACTGTTTCATTTCCTTTTGTTACGTCGTCAATATTCGCTACAATCTCTGTTCCTAATGGGAAATACAAATCGACACGACTTCCAAATTTGATAAAACCAAATTGATCGTTTGTGTTCAATTTATCACCTTCATTCACATACCATACAATACGTCTAGCTACAGCTCCTGCTACTTGACGAAGCAACACATCCTTTCCTGGAGCGTGCTCAACCACAACTGTTGTACGCTCATTCTCCGTGCTGCTCTTTGGGTGCCAAGCAACCAAAAACAATCCTGGATGATACTTAAAATACTTTACCTCGCCAGAACAAGGTGTCCAGTTCGCATGAACATTCAATGGCGACATGAAAATAGAAACTTGGATTCGTTTGCCTTGAAAATATTCCGGTTCTTCTACTTCCTCAATAACTACAACCTTACCATCACATGGAGCAACCAATTCATTCTCCTGAGCACGATTCTCGCGGTAAGGCAAACGGAAGAATTGCAAGAAAAGCAGAAATACGATTCCGCAAGCCACTGCAGTTAATATCCATATTAAAGCCATGTTGAACAACAAAAATGCGCCGCCAACAAGCATGGTCGAAATCAATAATGTTCCACCTAAAATTTTAAAACCCTCTTTGTGTATAGTCATATCAAAACAAAATCAAATAAATAATTACAAGCGGCAGTGCAATGAGCAATCCATCAAAACGATCTAAAACGCCCCCGTGTCCAGGTAACAATTTCCCTGAATCCTTTACTCCTTTAATACGCTTTATCTGAGATTCAATTAAATCGCCCACATTCGCGAATACGGCAACAATAGAAGCTATCGTAATCCATTCCCATTGACCAAATGAATTGGGCATTAATGAATAAATACCATATCCTGAAAGAATAGCGCTTGCCATTCCACCAAACAAGCCCTCCCATGTCTTCTTGGGAGAAACAGCTTCAAGTAACTTATGCTTTCCGAAAAATTTACCAACGAGATAAGCCCCTGTATCATTGGCCCATAAAATCAAGAAAAATCCGAAAGGTAAACGTGCATCAAATTCTCCGTTCACCTTACTCAAAAAAACAAGAAGTGCAAACGGAACAACGGTGTAAATGAAACCCATTAAAATGGTTGAAGTATCGAGAATAAAACTTGCGCTTACCTTCATCATTTCAACTGAAAGAAACAACAACCATAAAACAGGAACAACAAGCATCCATCGCCAATCTGTTCCGTACACCATGGTTGAAGCAGCTGTCAGATAAAGTAAAATCGCCAATCCCAAACCAGCTCTTCTTTGAAAGCGTTTCATTTGTGGATTTACCAATCTAACAAATTCTTGAAATCCCTTGGTCGCAAAAAAACCAAACAACAGTGTAAATGGCAAAAGCCCTGCAAATGCAGAGCCCACTACCACTAGACTAAAAACAAGTCCAACTAAAGTTCTCAATAATAAATTACTCACGCCTAACTCTCCTCAGTTGTTGGGGGTTCATTTGAATCAGTTGTCTTTTCATCCTGCGATTCTTCCACAACCGCGGTTGAATTCTCAGTTATCTCACTAACAGGAGCATTCGCTGCATCTGCTCTATCTTTTTCGATCTGAGCAGTAGTTTCAGCTTCATCTATCTGAGTCTGACGATCTATGTAAGGTCTAACTCCAAGAATTCGTTCCAAATCTTCTTTGAAAATAACCTCCTTGTCCAAGAGCAATTGCGCCAACTCTTCTAATTTCTCGCGATTCTGCGTTAGCAAATGAAGAGCACGCTGGTAAGCTGCTTCCACCAACTTACTCACCTCTTCGTCCATGGTTCGGGCAGTTACATCGCTATAAGGCTTAGTAAATTGATTCTCTCCGGAAGAGTCGTAATAACTCAAGTTCCCAATACGATCATTCAACCCGTAAATTCCAACCATGGCGTATGCCTGCTTCGTTACTTTTTCCAAATCGGAAAGAGCTCCAGTTGAAATTTTCCCAAAGATCACCTGCTCAGCTGCACGTCCACCAAGGGTTGCGCACATTTCATCTAAAATCTGATCCGTGGTTGTAATCTGTCTTTCTTCTGGTAAATACCAAGCCGCTCCCAATGATCTTCCTCTAGGAACAATGGTCACTTTCACCAACGGCGAAGCGTATTCCAACAACCAAGAAGTTACCGCGTGTCCAGCTTCGTGGAAGGCAATGGCGCGCTTTTCATTCGGAGTAATAATCTTATTCTTCTTCTCAAGTCCGCCAATGATGCGGTCTACAGCAGCCAAGAAATCTTTTTGTTCAACAGTGGCTGCTCCATGACGTGCAGCAATCAAGGCTGCTTCATTACAGATGTTCGCGATATCTGCTCCTGAGAAACCTGGTGTCTGACGAGCCAAGAAATCTACATCCACAGAAGGGTCTGTCTTCACATTCTTCAAATGAACATTGAAAATTTGAACACGCTCCTTCATATCAGGCATGTCTACATAAATCTGACGGTCGAAACGACCCGCTCTCATCAAAGCCTTATCTAAAATATCAGCACGGTTCGTTGCGGCAAGAATAATAATTCCTGAATTCGTACCGAAACCATCCATTTCAGTCAACAACTGATTCAACGTATTCTCACGCTCATCGTTGCTTCCAAAATTCACGTTCTTACTTCTTGCACGGCCAATGGCATCAATCTCATCAATGAAGATAATGGCTGGTGCCTTTTCTTTTGCCTGACGGAATAAATCACGCACACGGCTGGCTCCAACACCTACAAACATTTCTACAAAATCAGATCCCGATAAAGAGAAGAAAGGAACCTGTGCTTCTCCAGCGACAGCTTTCGCTAACAACGTCTTTCCGGTTCCCGGAGGGCCAACAAGCAATGCTCCTTTCGGAATCTTAGCTCCTAACTCTGTATATTTTTTCGGGTGTTTCAAGAAATCTACGATTTCTTCAACCTCTTCCTTCGCTCCTTCCAATCCAGCTACATCAGCGAAAGTCACATTCGTTCCTTTACCTTTCTCAAATAACTGCGCTTTACTTTTTCCAATGTTGAAAATCTGACCTCCGCCCCCACCACCACCGCCGCCCATGCGACGCATAATGAATGTCCATGCAGCAATCATAACTCCCAAAGCAATTAACCACCACAACAAACTCTGAGCGGTTTCATTTGGCGGTTGGAACTTCACTTCGAAATTGTGAACGGGCCCCAAAGCGTGCAATTCATCTACGAAATGCTCACTTGGTGGAATGTTGAACCAAAAATCACTTCCCTGACGTGTTCCCATAACACCGCGTTGCTCAGGATACTGACCTTTCAAATTCGCTTTTCCAAGTGAATCTAAATAAACCTTTCCTGTTGAACCGTTATATTCGACGCGAGCAATATAATTGCTCTCTGCCCAAGATTTCACTTGAGCGTAATTCGCCTCGGTTCCGTCTGAACTTCCGTTAAAGATCATTAGTCCAATTAACACGATTGCAATAACCGCGTAGATCCAATAAAAGCTGAAACCACCTTTCATTGGGTTGTTCGGACCACCTGGCTTTTTAGTATTCTGATCACTCATCTTTTGACTTTGCTATTTTCTTTGTTACCGCCTTTGGTTTTGCTGCTGCTTTTGTTTTTGGTTCAGCTTTAGGTTTCGCCGCAGCCTTTGCCTTTGGTTCAGCTTTCACTTTTGGCTCAGCCTTAGGCTTTGCAGCTGCCTTCGGTTTAGCCGCAGCTTTCGCCTTTGGCTCTGCCTTTACTTTAGGCTCCGGTTTTGCCTTCTTAGGCAACGCCATTTCGTTGGCATCGGCCCACAACCCTTCAATATCATAATGCTCGCGCATAGGTTCGTAAAACACATGTACAATAATGGAAAAATAATCCATCAACACCCACTGCGCATTGCGAACTCCCTCAACTCTTCGAGGTCTCTCATCTAATTGCTTTCTTGTGAAATTCTCAGCACTGCGAGCAATCGCTTCCACCTGTGTGGTGCTCGTTCCTGTGCAAACAACAAAGTAATCCGCAATGGCTGCTTCAATGTTACGTAAATCAAGAATCTTAATATCGTGTCCTTTTACTTCTTCAATCCCTTCAATAATGGAAAGTAACAATGCATCGTCGTTACCTGTCTTCGTTTCTTTTTTCTTCATTTTTTAGTCTTCTGTAGCAAAGGTATTCCGCTACGGCGTAATTTCGTTGTAAACTTTAAGTTTTCTGCATTGAAAGAGTCCATGTTTGAACAATCCCCACATTTCCATTTCGAGCAGCTCGACAGCACAAACAACTATGCTTCCACAATTGCAAAACTGCCAGAAACCCGAACAGGCACTGCCATAACTGCCGATTTTCAGTTGGAAGGAAGGGGGCAGCGTGACAACAAATGGCTCGCAGAGGCCGGAAGTTCGTTCCTCGGAACACTCATTATTAAAGTTCAATTGAATCCGGAAGACATCTTCTTCCTAAGCAAATGGTCAGCACTTCAAGTAGCAAAAACACTGATTCAGCAAAACATTCACGGTGTTACCATCAAATGGCCCAACGACATTTTTGTTGAAGGAAAAAAAATCGGAGGAATACTCATTGAAAATTCGTGGAGCGATCAAAAGCTTCACTACTCACTCATCGGAATAGGTATCAACCTTTCAGCAAGTCCAATCGAAAACGCTACGAATTTTTCAGAACATTCGAAGGAGGTGCCTTCAACTGTTGATTTTCTTCAGACCCTTCGCAAACAAATGGATGCCGATTATTTTCTGTTGGAAGGAAATAATTGGCAGGAAATAGACCTTCAATACCACAACCTTCTTTTTCAAAAAGAAGAGTGGAAGGAATATCGAATCGCAAAAGACGAGTCTACATTCACCGGGAAAATTATTCGAGTGGAAACCGATGGCAAACTTCTTATTGAAAAGGAAGACCAAACCTTATTAGGTTTCTACATGAAAGAAATCATATTTAAATAATTCTAGTTGAAGGAAAGAAATCTTACCTTCATTCAGTTAATACATCTACATGAAAACGATAAAGAGAATTGCCGTTTTAGGTTCAGGAATCATGGGCTCTCGCATTGCTTGTCACTTCGCGCAATGCGGAATTCCAGTACTGTTGTTAGACCGCCCATCGGAAGACGATAAGGACAAAAACAAAATTGTAAACGACTCGTTGAAAAACGCTTTGCAATCCTCTCCCTCGCCTATCTATTCTAAAAAATTCGCTTCGCACATTACTACCGGAAATTTCGAAGACAATTTGAAAGACATTTCAAATTGCGATTGGGTAATGGAAGTTATTATTGAAAAACTCGAACCCAAACAAACACTCTTCGAAAAAGTAGAACAATTTAGAAAACCAGGAAGTATTGTTTCAACCAACACCAGCGGTATTCCCATTCATCTCATTGCCGAAGGAAGAAGCGAAGATTTCAAAACGAATTTTATTGGAACACACTTCTTCAATCCGCCACGCTATTTGCGATTGTTGGAAATAATTCCAATCCAAGAAACCAATCCTGATCTCATTTCATTTTTGAAGGAATTTGGAAGTCTTAAACTCGGAAAAGAAGTCGTGCTGTGCAAAGACACTCCTGCATTCATTGCGAACCGCATTGGTGTATTCAGCATTCAAGCTTTGCTGCACAGCATGAAAGAATTGGACCTAACTGTTGAAGAAGTAGACAAACTCAGCGGAACCATTATGGGCAGACCGAAGTCTGCAACGTTTCGTACATGCGACGTTGTTGGATTAGACACGCTCGTTCATGTTGCAAACGGACTTTTCGCTGTTGCGAAATCAGATGAACAACACGCGTTGTTCGCCTTACCCGAATTCATTCAAACCATGATTACCAATCAATGGTTAGGGGATAAAACGAAACAAGGATTCTATAAAAAAACGAAGGGAGAAGACGGAGAGAAAGAAATCCTCGTGCTCGATTTAAACACACTGGAATACCGCAAACAAAACAAAGTGAAATTCGCTTCGTATGAAGCTGCAAAACTCATCGACGATCTTCCTTCCAGATTAAAACATTTATACAACGCAACCGATAAAGCGGGACTATTCTACAAGAAAATGTTCCATTCGCTCTTCGCTTATGTGAGTTTCAGAATGAATGAAATTGCAGATGAGTTGAAAGATGTAGACGCTGCACTGCGCGCGGGATTCGGTTGGGAATTAGGTCCCTTCGAATTGTGGGACACACTGGGATTCGAAGCGTGTCTGGCAAACATGATCAACGAGGGTTATGAAGTAGCACCTTGGGTTCATGAAATGAAAAAATCTAGATTCACTTCCTTCTACAAAAATTCAGAAAGCACCGAACAGTTCCTTCCAACAGAAAATAAATATGGCGTCATTGTGCGCAGCGAACAAGCGCGTTCGTTGGATTCCTTCCAAGAAATTATTTGGACGAACAGTGCCTGCACCGTGAAACACATCGGAGACGGTGTTCTTTCTCTTTCATGGAAATCTAAAATGAATACCATTGGTGGTGAAGTGCTTGCGGGTATTAACAAAGCCATTGACATTGCAGAAGAAAAATACAACGGACTTGTCATCTATAACCAAGGAGACAATTTCTCTGCTGGTGCGAACGTAGGAATGATCTTCATGTTCGCTGTTGAGCAAGAATATGAAGAGCTCGACATGGCCGTTCGCTATTTCCAAAAGACTGTCATGCGCTTGCGCTATTCGAACATACCTGTTGTGGTTGCTCCGCACGGATTGGCACTTGGTGGTGCATGCGAAATGTCCATGCATTCAGATGCAACCGTTGCACATGCAGAAACTTATATGGGACTGGTTGAAATGGGTGTGGGCGTAATTCCTGGTGGAGCGGGAACGAAAGAATTCGCGTTGCGCGCATCTGATGAAATGAAAGACGGAGACATTCGTTTGAATGTCCTTCGAAATAGATTTTTAACGGTAGGACAAGCGAAAGTGGCAACCTCAGCAGAGGAAGCTTTTGAATTGGGATACTTAAGCAGAGAAAAAGATGAAGTGTGCGTAAGCCGCGCCCATCAGCTCATGCGTGCGAAGGAAGTTTGTCTGAATCTTCATCATGCCGGATACTCGGCACCCCAAGAACGCAAAGACATTACAGTTTTAGGAAATGAAGGTTTAGGTATTGTATACGCCGGCGCCTCTTCCATGAAATCTGGAAATTACATTTCAGAACACGATCAACTCATTAGCGAAAAATTGGGATACGTGATGTGCGGTGGCGATCTTTCTTCACCCACAAAAGTGAGTGAGCAATACTTGCTCGATTTAGAACGCAAAGCATTTCTCGAATTGTGCATGCAACGTAAATCGTTAGAGCGCATGCAGAGCCTTATTAAATCAGGAAAAATTTTAAGAAACTAATTCCATGAACGCATACATAGTTGGGGGTTATAGATCTGCGGTTGGCAAAGCGCAAAAGGGAATGTTCAAGTCCATGCGCGCCGACGAACTTGCGGCGCAAGTCATTCAACATTTAATGAAAGACTTTCCGCAAATAGACAAAGATGAGATTAGCGATGTTATAGTTGGAAATGCCACACCCGAAGCAGAGCAAGGGTTGAACATTGGGCGTATGATTTCGTTGATGGGATTGAATACGGAAAAAGTTCCGGGCATGACCGTGAACAGATATTGTTCAAGCGGATTGGAAACAATCGCTCTTGCTTGCGCAAAAATTCATTCAGGCATGGCCGATTGCATTATTGCCGGCGGTGTTGAAACCATGTCGCCCATTCCATTCGGTGGATGGCGCATTGTTCCGCATCCGAAAGTCGCAAAGTCGCATCCAGACTGGTATTGGGGAATGGGATTAACCGCTGAAGCGGTAGCAAAAGAATTTAAAGTCTCGCGCGAGCAGCAAGACGAATTCGCTTTTCATTCACATCGAAAAGCCTTAGAAGCCATTGCAAATGGACATTTCGCAAATGGCATTTCTCCCATTGAAGTGGAAGAGATTTTTCTCGATGAAAAAGAGAAAAGACAAGTTCGAAATACAACGGTAACCATAGATGAAGGACCTCGTGCAGGAACCACGATTGAAGCACTTTCAAAATTGAAACCTGTGTTTGCCTTAGACGGAACGGTTACCGCGGGTAACGCTTCACAAACGTCAGATGGCGCAGCTTTTGTCATGGTGTGTTCGGAAGACTTCATGAAGAAACACAACCTCACTCCTATTGCGCAATTGAAAAGTTATTCGGTTGCAGCGCTCGCTCCAAGAATCATGGGTGTAGGTCCAATCTACGCGATTCCAAAAGCACTTCAAGCAGCGGGACTAAAGCAAAGCGACATTAATTTATTCGAATTGAATGAAGCCTTTGCTTCGCAAAGTGTTGCGGTAATCAATCACTTGGAACTAGATCCTTCACGCACGAACATCAGCGGAGGAGCAATAGCATTGGGACATCCGCTTGGTTGCACAGGAGGGAAATTGACTGTTCAATTACTGAACGACTTGAAAAGAAGAAATGAAAAATACGGCGTAGTGACCATGTGCGTAGGCACAGGCCAAGGCGCTGCAGGAGTATTCGAAAGATTTTAATAAAATAACACATTATGAAACCAATTACGGGTGGAGAATTTTTAATTCGAAAAACAACATCATCAGAAATTTTCATTCCGGAAGAGTGGAATGAAGAACAACTAATGATGAAAACGATGTGTGAAGACTTCGTGAACAACGAAATCATTCCTATTCTCGATCGACTCGATCACCTCGAAGAAGGGCTAATGCAATCTGTTCTTCACAAAGCAGGAGCATTAGGTTTGCTTGGCATTTCAGTTCCAGAAGAATTGAACGGAATGGGAATGGATTTTAAAACCACCATGCTTTGCACTGAAACCCTCGGCGCTGGTCATTCGTTCTCTGTAGCTTACGGAGCGCACACAGGCATTGGAACCTTACCCGCATTGTATTACGGAAATGAAGATCAAAAGAAATCCTTCGTTTCGAAATTATCTACCGGAGAATGGTTCGCATGCTATTGCTTAACTGAACCGAATTCCGGTAGCGATGCCAATTCAGGAAAAACAAAAGCGACATTAACAGAAGACGGAAAGCATTATAAAATTTCCGGACAAAAGATGTGGATTACCAATGCTGGTTTCGCGGATGTATTCACCGTCTTCGCAAAAATTGAAGACGACGAAAATCTTACAGCGTTCCTGCTTCACAAAGACATGCAAGGAATCACATTGAATCCGGAAGAAAAGAAAATGGGAATCAAAGGTTCTTCAACACGTCAAGTCTTCTTCAACGATGTGTTGGTTCCAATTGAAAACATGCTGAGCGAGCGTCAGAACGGATTCAAGATCGCTGTAAACATTTTGAATATCGGACGCATCAAATTAGCCGGAGCAGTAATGGGTGGTGCGAAAGCAACCGTAACAGATGCTTTGGAATATGCTATTGCGCGTGAACAATTCGGCAGATCAATTTCAAAATACGGAGCCATTCGCCACAAGTTGGCTGAAATGGCTATTCGTTGTTACGCAACAGAATCTGCGCTATACCGCGCAACGCAAAATATAGATGATGCCATTGCAGGATTGGCAGAATCCGGAATGGAAAAAGGTACAGCTGTTCTGAAAGGCATAGCCGCCTTCGCCCCTGAATGTGCTATATTAAAAGTGTATGGAAGTGAGGCCATCGACTATGTTGTAGATGAAGCTGTTCAAATCTATGGTGGAATGGGGTACAGCGCTGAATCGCGCGTTGAACGCGCTTATCGCGATTCTCGTATCAATCGAATTTTCGAAGGAACAAATGAAATCAATCGCATGCTCATAGTTGACATGCTTCTGAAAAAAGCCATGAAAGGTGAATTGGATCTCATGACACCTGCTATGAATGTCGCGAACGAACTCATGTCCATTCCAGATTTTTCTGAACCGAGTGAAGACATTTTCGAACGTTACGTAGGATACATGGAGAACTTCAAAAAAGCTGTTCTCATGATTGCGGGAAGTGCAGCCCAAAAACTTATGATGCAATTAGCGAAAGAACAAGAGATTCTTATGAATATTGCCGACATGGCCATTTGGACCTACGTGGCGGAAAGCACAGTTCTTCGTACTCAAAAAAGAGTTCAGTTGAAAGGAATGGAAAGTTCTATTAGCCAAATTGCCATGATGCAAACCTTGGTTACAGACCTTGCAGATAACATTAACAAAGCCGGAAAAGACGCCTTGAATTCTTTCGTTGAAGGAGACGAGCAACGCATGATGATGATGGGATTGCGTCGTTTTACCAAAACAGAACCGTACAACACCAAAGAAGGCAGACGCACAGTTGCAGCGGAATTAATTACTTCAGGAAAATATTGTTTCTGATGGAAAAAGAAATAGGGAATTAATTCCCTATTTCTGAATGAAACTTAATGCGCATCAAGCGCAAAATCTCTTCTTCGTAATCACCGTCGAAATACTCTTCGGCTTCTAAAATATCGTCTGTTTCAGACTGCATGAAATACTCCATGATTTCGTCTTGCGCGTCTTCATCTATTTCGTCGTCTATGAAATACTGAATATCTAAACGAGTGCCTGCATGAACGATGGTTTCAATTTCGTCGATCAAATCAGGATAAGTCTTTCCAATTCCTTTTGCAATATCATAAAGTGGAATGCGCTTATCTACGTTTTGAATGATCTTGATTTTATGACTGCTCTTAGCATGTGCGCTCTTCAATACAAAATCTTCTGGACGTTCAATGTCGTTGTCTTCAACATACTTTTTTATAAGTGCTAAAAACGCCGAACCGAATTTCATGGCCTTACCCTTACCGACACCACCGATATGAGACAACTCATCGATGGTAATTGGATATTGCGTTGCCATTTCCTCCAAAGAAGGTTCTGAAAAAATAACATACGGAGGCAGACCTTTTTCTTTCGAAACCTTCTGACGCAATTCTTTCAACATTAAGAATAATGTTTCATCAGATGCACCAGAACCGGTGGCTTTAACTGCGTGAATCAATTCACCGTCGTCATCTGTTTCACCAATTTCTTCTTCCTTCACCAAATCCATTTTGAAAGGCGACTTCAAAAATTCTAACCCTTCCGCCGTTAACTTAAGGGTTCCGTATGTTTCAATTTCCTTTCGAATTAAATTCTTTACAAGAAGCTGACGCATGATTGCGTTCCAATGCTTATCTGACTCTTCCTTTCCTGCGCCGAACAACTTGTGTTTATCGGCCTTGTAAGTAGAAACTTCCGCGTTGTTAATTCCACACAAAACATTCGCAATGAATTTTGCTTTGTGTGTTTCTTTGAATGCCTTAATGCACTCTAAAACCAACTTCACATCTTCCGTCGCATCAAAGATTTCTTTCGGCTTGCGCGAGTTGTCATCCATGCCTGCACCTTCTCCGGTTACTTCATCCCATTCCTCACCAAAGTAATGAAGTAAATATTTTCTTCGACTCATGGCCGTCTCTGCGTATGCCATTACTTCTTGAAGAAGAAGCATACCTATCTCTTGCTCAGCCACTGGTTTGCCGTGAAGAAACTTTTCTAATTTCTCTACATCCTTGGGAGAGTAAAAAGCTAGACAATGTCCCTCTCCCCCATCTCTTCCTGCTCTTCCTGTTTCTTGGTAGTAGCTTTCCAAACTTTTTGGAATGTCGTGGTGAATTACGAACCGAACATCGGGCTTGTCGATTCCCATTCCAAAGGCAATGGTTGCAACAATAACATCAACATCTTGCATAAGAAATTTGTCTTGCACATCGTTCCGCTGATGGCTGTCCATTCCAGCATGGTAGGAAAGTGCTTTTATACCATTTGCAACAAGTAGTTCAGCAATTTCCTCGGTCTTCTTTCGAGACAAGCAATAGACAATTCCACTTTTGCCTGCGTTACCTTTAATAAATTGAATAATCTGTTTTCCAACATTAACCTTGGGGCGCACTTCATAATAAAGATTATCGCGATTGAATGAAGATTTGAACACCTTAGCATCTACCATCCCCAAATTCTTCTGAATATCTATTTGCACTTTCGGTGTAGCTGTCGCTGTAAGAGCCATTACAGGCAAGTCTGCAATTTGCTGAATAATAGTTTTTATTCTTCTATACTCTGGGCGGAAATCGTGTCCCCACTCTGAAATACAATGCGCTTCGTCTATGGCAACAAATGAGATTTTGCACGTCCGAAGAAAATCGATATTCTCTTCTTTGGTTAAAGATTCAGGGGCAACATATAAGAGTTTCGTCTTACCGCTAACCAAATCTCTTTTCACCTGCGCAATTTCACTTTTATTCAAGGAAGAATTAATGACATGCGCAATCCCCTCTTCGTTGGAAAACCCTCGCATGGCATCGACTTGATTCTTCATGAGTGCAATAAGCGGGGAAACGACAATGGCAGTTCCTTCCAGCATTAGCGCAGGAAGCTGGTAGCAAAGTGACTTACCACCGCCCGTTGGCATGATAACAAAAGTGTCATTCCCTGCGAGTACATTGTCTATTACATCTTGCTGAAGACCTTTAAAGTTCGAAAACCCAAAAAAGTATTTCAAGGCTTCTTTCGGAGCCATATCTGTCGCTGTAATCATTCTATTATGTAATTGAACGTTATGAAAAAATAACGTTGCCGTAAAATTCCCTAAACGAATGTAAGCACAAAACGACATGCACACCAAACAAATTGAGACGAAAAAAAAGGCCTTAAAAACTCATGTTTCTTTGCATCTTTGCATTGTGAAATCGACCTCGAACACCTCCATTTTAGACTCGGCGAGAGAAGCTATTCGACTAGAAGCTGAAGCTCTAGCCGAATTAGGACAATCACTTGACACCGCATTTATTTCAATTGTAAATGTTGTGCTTGAATCTAAGCAACCTGTTGTGGTAACGGGTATTGGCAAAAGTGGGATTATTGCCCAGAAATGGGTAGCCACTTTTAACAGCACGGGACAACCCGCCCAATTTTTGCATGCCTCTGAGGCTATTCACGGAGATTTGGGAATGGTTCAAAATAACTCCGTTGTTTTCTGTCTTTCCAAAAGCGGAGATTCTCCTGAAATACAGTATTTGGTATCCTTGTTAAAATCAATGAATGTTGTTTTGGTTGGAGTCGGTGCAAATACTTCGAGTTATTTAGCGAAAGAATCAACTTACTTCATTCACACACCCATGGTGAGTGAAGCCTGTCCGAATAACCTTGCTCCTACGGTTAGCACAACACTGCAGCTTGCCGTTGGTGATGCCATTGCGGTTTCACTTATGACTGAGAGAGGTTTCAGCAAACTTGACTTCGCCAAGTTTCACCCTGGAGGTGCTCTCGGCAAAAAGCTTTTCACAACGATAGCTCAAGTCATGCGGGCAGAAGCCTTGCCTCAAGTTTCACCCAATTGTAATTTTCGTGACCTACTCATTGAAATTTCTTCGAAAAGAACCGGAGCAACGGCTGTTATAGACAACGGCCAGCTGCTGGGAATTGTAACCGACGGAGACATTCGCAGAGCTGTTGAGCGCAATACCAATCTCGATGCTATCAAAGCATCCGACCTCATGAATACATCTGCAAAAAGAATTCAACATTCCGCCTTAGCTGTCGAAGGATTTCAATTGATGGAAAACAACAAGATTAGTCAGCTGCTTGTAATAGACGAAGTGGGGAAATATTGTGGCATTATACATTTGCACGATCTATTGAGTGCTGGAATTAATTAAGCAACATGGCGGAAGAGAAAAACATGAGTTTTTTAGAGCATTTGGAAGAACTTCGTAAAAGGTTGTTCCGTGCCGTTTTGTTTGCCGTTGCTGGGGTAATCGTAGTATTTATCTTCGACACTTTTGTCATTGAAAATATCATTATGGCTCCGAGAAGAGCCGACTTTCCTACCTATCGATTTTTCTGTTGGCTTGGACACAATCTTGGATTAGAGGATCAGCTCTGTTTTTCTGATGCTAATTTCACTTTACAAAGCACCACCATGGGCGGAAATTTCTCGGCCTACATGACCGTAGTTTTAATTGGAGGTGTCATTCTCGCTTTCCCAGCCATTTTTTATCAGATCTGGGCGTTTATAAAGCCCGGACTTCGAAAGTCTGAGCTCAAATCTGTACGAGGAATCGGTTTCTATGTTTCGTTGCTATTCTTCCTAGGGATTTTATTCGGATACTACGTACTTACTCCGCTCTCTATTCAATTTCTTGGAAATTTCGCATTTGCAGATGTCGAGGTGAACGCAACAATTCTTTCCTACTTAAAGCTATGTTCCTCTTTAATTCTAGGAACGGGGTTGGTTTTTCAAATGCCGGTGGTCATTTACTTTTTGGCTAAAATTGGCATGGTAACTTCGGCATTCTTGAAGAAATACAGACGACATGCATTTGTTGTAAATCTTATTGTGAGTGCAATTATTACGCCTCCAGACGTAACCAGTCAAATGCTTGTTTCCTTGCCTTTACTGCTACTTTACGAAATCAGTATTCGCGTGGCGCAACGTGTAGAGAAAAATAAGGCTGAATTGTAAATTTTCGTTGATTTTCGTTGGGAAGTTCACTTATAATTTCATTATATTCGTAGCCTTAAAAGTTAACTTAAATTTAATCAAATGAAGAAAATCTACTTATTAGGTTTGTTCACAGCTGTAGCGAGTGTATCATTCGCACAATGGTCAGTGCAACAATCACCTGCTCGCAGAACGTTCACAAGAAGTGAAATTTCTCCTAGAGCTAGCATCCGTCAAGAAATGACTCCATCTGTTGATTGGAGCAACCGTGTTGTTCTTCTTTCAGAAGACTTTCAGAGTGTAACAGGTACGTTACCAGGAGCATTGCCAACAGGTTGGTCAACCAATCAAGTTATTTTGGCTGATGCATCAATGGGTAATGCTTTCAAAACACATAACAGTACTACTGCAAACGACGGTGGATACTGGCCTGTACCACAAGTTGGAACAGGAAACAAATTCGCAGGAGCTAACGATGACAATACCCCATGCGATTGTGATATGATTGATGCATATGTTCAATCTCCTTCTATGGATTTTTCTGCAGCTTCAAACATCGCAATTTCATTTGATATTTTCCACGATATGAATTTCGGTGGCGGAGATGCTACATTGCAAATTTCTACTGACGGTGGTGCAACTTTCAACATACGTCCTATCGGAGTAGATGACACCGGAGCTAACATTGATATTTTTCCTGCTGACCAAGATTATTGGCAGTCTATCATTGTTCCGTTGTACGATGTAACCGCGTCGAACGTAATCATTCGTTTCCAATGGAGCGATGGTGGATCATGGGCTTCAGGTTTCGCAGTGGATAACATCGTTGTAGGTGAACTTCCTGCAAGCGATATCCGTGTTGTTAAAACTAAAGTTGGTGACTGGAACCAAGCGAACTTCGGTCTAGGTTTCTGGGATTACAACAGAGTACCCGTTACTCAAGTTAGCCCCGTTCACGCTACATCTGTAATCTTCAACGGTGGTACTAACGATCAAGTTGATGCTACGATGAACTATGAAGTAAGTTTCAACGGAACTCCAGTTGCTGGTTCTCCTTTCGCTGCTGACCAAACTTCTGCAGCTTTCTTGTCTTTAGATAAGGATACAATTTCTGTTTCAACAACTTGGACTCCAAGTGCAGTTGGTACTATACAAATTACTGGAACAACAACTTCAACTACTGGAGACGATGTTGCATCCAATAACACGGGCACTGCTTCAATCGAAATCACAGACTTCACTTATGGTCGCGATGCAAACGCTGCACAGGCATTCGTAGGTCCAACTTCAGATTTTGAAATTGGTAACTTATTTGACATTTATGCTGACGACCAAATCGGTGGTATTGATGTGGCAATTGGAGCTAATTCAACTGCCGGTGATCCGATACTTGGACGAATCTATTTATTCGAAGGATTTGACGCTACAGACGCTCCAGTCTTTACAGACTTAGGAATTGAAACTTCAGAGTATGTTTTCACCGGAAATGAATTTAACAGCGTTGGTGGAAACACGTTCGTTACCCTTCCCTTCCCATCGGCAGTTACTTTGAATGCTGACAATGTATATTTAGTTGTTGTTTCTTGTGTTTCTGGAACTCGTATTCCTGTATCTGGTAGCAACGAATGGGTAACTTCTTGGTTGTTCGACGGTACTTGGGGTGCTACTGGTTCTGTTCCAATGGTTCGATTAAACTCTGATGAAACTGCTGCTGTTGCAACTGTTAACGCTACCACTTCATTCGAATTAGGACAAAACATGCCTAACCCATCTAACGGAAACACTACTATTGTTTACAACCTTCCAAGCAACGAACGCGTTACTTTAACTGTTCGCGATATGACTGGACGTATTGTTTCAGTTTCTAACGAAGGTGTTAAGCCAGCTGGTAAAAACATGATCTCTTTGAATACTTCTGCTTTTGGTGCCGGTGTTTACACTTACACAATCACTGCAGGTTCTTCAAGTTTGACTAAAGAAATGATGGTGAAATAATTCACTCACTTTCCTTGAAAGGAAAAGGTCCCGCAATTGCGGGACTTTTTTTTTATCCGACAGATTTGCATATTGAAAGTTTTCTTACCTTCCCATCCTAAAATTAAACCTGTTAAGATGAAAAAACTTTTTACTCTTTGCGGTGCTATAGGTATGGCTATTTCTGCATCGGCGCAAGTAACGCCAGTGACAGACATTAAAGCTGCCCCAAAAGCTCCTTCAAACACTGAATTGGAACGTTCTGCTCATGCAAGCACTGCGACTCCAACAAACTCAACTGATCGTGTTGTCGTTTACAGCCAAAACTTCTCTACAGGTTTCGGCGATATGACTCACGAAGACAGCAGCCCAGCTGGAACAATCTGGATGATTGCTAACGCAAGCTCTCCTGCTGGAGAATTCTCTACTGCACTTCCAGCTTTAGCTTCGCCAACTGCTGCTAACGGTTGGGCGATTTTCGATTGTGATTTATACAACACTCCAGTTTCAAACGGTGTTGAAGATGTAACAGGAAGTATGTCTACTCCTTCTATCGATTGTAGTAATCTCACCTCAGTAATTGTTGAGTGGTCTCAATACTTCCGTTATTGCTGCTTCTCGGCGTCTCCTTTGACGTTAGAAGTTTCTACAGACGGAGGAAACAACTGGGTTGTTTTTCCAGCAAACGGCAGCTTCACTCCAAGTGCAAACTCGCTTTCAGCTAACCCACTAAACACACGTGTTGACATTTCTTGCGCAGCTGCAGGACAATCAAGTGTATTGGTTCGTTGGGGCTACAACACAGCTGCTGCAGCTGGTTACAGCCACTACTTCTGGGGAATTGACGATATCGAAATTTTCGATAACTCTGTTGTAAACGATCTTGAAATTCTTCAAGTAACAAACGGAGATGTTTTCGGAATATGGGAATACCGTGTTACTCCTTTCGAACAACGTACTTACGCTGCCGACGGAGGTCTTTTGGTTGGTGTAATCTACCGCAACAACGGAAGTGCAGACCAAACAAACACTTCTATTAACGTTGACATTCTTGACGGAACAGGAGCAGTTGTTGGTAACGCAGTTTCTTCTCCATTCACCATGGAAGCTTTCGGAAACACTGCAGAGTGTCCTTCATTCCTGAACGACACGTTGTACATCCAAACAGGATGGGAACCTAGCGCTCAAGGTACATACACTGTTCGCGCTAGCATCATTAGTTTAGACGCAACCGACGAAACTTCTGCAAACAACACCAAGGATAAAACCATTGTATATTCTTTGGATGAATATGGCCACGAAGACGAAGCAAACCTTGACATTGAATTAACACCTCGCGACAGCGATGACAGCCCAGGAGAATTCGATCCAACCGGATACGGTGCATTCTTCACTTGCCCTAACGCAGGATCATTGGCTTACGGATTAACTGTTGTATTTGGCCCAACTTCTGACGCTGGAGTAGATTATTCTGCTGTATTGTTCGAAGGAAGTCCTAATGATGCTGCAGTTCTTGCTGCGCAAGACTATCAGTTAAATGCAGGATGGATTGACAATGGTTACCAATACTTCCCATTCGATGCTGCAATCGACCTTCAACCTGGTACTGTATACTTCAACGGTGTATTGAACGAAAACACAAGTGCTCTTCAATTAACTGTTGCTGCTGAAGATAACAGCGACACTGACAACTCAACTTCAGTTTACGAAAAAGCTGGTGACGATTCTTTCGTATGGTTCGGAAGTCAAAGCTTCTCTCCTGCTGTTCGCTTGATTCTTTCTGAGCGTGTTGCAGTAGATGAAATCAACTCTGACAACCTTACTTTCTTCCAATTCGCTCCAAACCCAGCTGTAACTTCAACTCGCGTTAATTTCGAGTTAACTTCTGCTGCAAACGTTGCTTACGAAGTACGTGACATCACTGGTAAATTAATCGAGTTCAAGAACTTGGGTAAATACACTCCAGGAATGAACAACTTCGAATTGAACGTTGCTGGCTTGAACGCCGGTAACTACGAAGTTTCTCTTGTAATCGGAGGAGCTAGAATGTTCACTAAAACACTTTCAGTTAAGAAATAATATTTTCTTCGTGAAATGAAAAGGCCACCTTCGGGTGGCCTTTTTTATTACTCGTATCGAAGAGCTTCTATCGGATCGAGCTTCGACGCTTTCTTTGCTGGATAATATCCGGAAGCTACTGAAACTAAGAAGGAAATTGTTGCTCCTAGAAATAGCCACATCCAAGGAATGGTGAATCCCACCCCAATAACCACAGACACAATATTTCCAACTAAAACACCTAACACTATTCCAATAAAGCCACCGATTTGACCAATAAGAACAGCTTCAATTAAAAACTGTTGGCGAATAATTTTCGCACTTGCACCAATTGATTTTCTGACACCTATTTCGCGCGTTCGCTCGGTAACAGAAACAAGCATGATATTCATAAGTCCAATGCCCGCACTGATAAGTGTAATTATTCCAATACAAATTCCACCTAACGTAATTCCTGAAATCAACCCCATCAATTGCTCTACAAGTCCATTGCTCATATTTACTTCGAACGAATTATCTTCTCCCGGACCATCGGCACGCGCAACACGCATAGCCTCCACAGCGCTCTCCGTTGCAGTCTCCAATTGTTTCGCCGATTGCACAGCAACACTAATCTGATACTCAGAGTTTTCATCGCCAAACGTCTTTCGCACATTGGTCAAAGGAATCAAACATTGATTATCACCCGCGAAACCGAATGTATTCCCTTTTGCTTGCAACACACCAACAATCACATATGACCTTCCGCTTACATCTACTGTTTGTCCAATTGGCGACACCCCGCCTTTGAATAGCTCCTTCGCAATATCGGCGCCGCATACCATTGCATTCGTCCCATCCTTCAACTCGAAAGAAGAGAAGTTTCGTCCATCGCTTAAGACGTAAGACGACAGATCGAAATAATTGGCATCACACCCTAACACGGTAACATTCGGATTGGTTTTTAATCCGTCTCTTGAAACAGTCGCAGTTGCGGAAGCAAAGACACTTAATGAGACGGTAGCATCTTCTTTGAAGAGCTCTTGAAATTTTCGCGCTTCATTGTAAGAAATCACTTCTACCTGTTTGCTGCTTTTTCCGCGGCGCATTCCTTGACGGGCATTATTACCCGAACGAATGGAAAAAGTATTCGAACCCAACCTTGAAAATTCTTCGCTGAGCTTTCGTTCAATGCACTTCACAGCTGTTATCATTCCAACCAAAGCTGTGATACCAATTGCAATAATCGACACCGTCAAAGTAGCTCGAAGCTTCTGGCTTCGAACCGAACCGAGAGCGGTTTGAATATTTTCTTTGAAAGATGTCGATAAAACGCGAAGCATAAAACAAAAGTAGGGTTGTAATTCCCTCGATTCCTAACTATTTTTGCAGCGTAAAAATCTACATATAATGAGTCAAGTATTCGACCTAGACATGATTAAAAACCACTACAGCAGACTTGCTGAACGAGTGGAAAACGCCAGAAAAGTTGTTGGAAAACCATTAACCTTAAGCGAGAAAATTCTTTATTCACATCTTTGGGAAGGCTCATCTGACGTGGCTTTCGAGCGCGGGAATTCATATGTAGATTTCGCTCCAGACCGCGTAGCCATGCAAGATGCTACTGCGCAAATGGCGTTGTTACAATTCATGCAAGCAGGAAGAAAAAAGGTAGCGGTTCCGTCTACTGTTCACTGCGACCATTTGATACAAGCTCGCGTAGGTTCTACTACCGACTTGAGCGATTCATTGATTAAAAACAATGAAGTATTCAACTTCCTTTCTACTATTTCGAATAAATACGGAATTGGTTTCTGGAAACCAGGAGCAGGTATCATTCACCAAGTGGTGCTTGAGAACTATGCATTTCCTGGTGGATTAATGATTGGAACCGATTCGCATACGGTAAATGCAGGCGGATTAGGTATGATTGCTATTGGTGTTGGTGGGGCAGATGCCATGGACGTTATGGCCGGAATGGCTTGGGAGTTGAAGTTCCCGAAATTGATTGGTATTAAATTGACCGGTAAATTAAGCGGATGGTGTTCTGCTAAAGATGTTATTTTAAAAGTAGCTGGAATCCTTACTGTGAAAGGTGGAACCGGTTGCATTGTAGAATATTTCGGTGAAGGTGCTACTTCATTGTCATGCACAGGAAAAGGAACCATCTGTAACATGGGTGCTGAAATTGGAGCAACCACTTCAACCTTCGGTTACGATGATAGCATGGAGAAATACTTGCGTTCTACTGGTCGCCCTGAAGTTGCAGATCTTGCTAACAACATTCGCGAGCATTTGACTGGAGATGCTGAAGTATATGCTAACCCTGAAATGTATTTCGATCAAGTGTTGGAAATTAACCTTGACGAATTAGAGCCATACATCAACGGTCCTTTCACGCCAGATTTGGCTACGCCAATCTCTAAAATGAAAGAAGCTGCTGCTGCGAACGATTGGCCTACTAAAGTGGAAGCTGGACTTATTGGTTCTTGCACCAACAGTTCTTATGAAGATATCTCTCGTGCGGCATCATTGGCGAAGCAAGCGGCAGAAAAAGGAATGGAGCCGAAAGCAGAATTCAGCATTACGCCAGGTTCAGAGAAGGTTCGCTTTACTATTGAGCGTGACGGGTTTATTGAAACGTTTTCGAAGATAGGCGCGAAAGTATTTGCAAACGCATGCGGACCGTGTATTGGTATGTGGGCAAGAGCTGGCGCAGAAAAGAAAGAGCGTAACACTATCATTCACTCGTTCAACCGTAACTTCTCTGCACGTCAAGACGGAAATCCAAACACATTGGCATTCGTTGCTTCTCCAGAAATCACGACTGCTTTAGCCATTGCGGGGGACTTAACATTCAATCCGCTTACCGATTCATTAACGAATTCGAAAGGTGAGCAAGTGATGTTCGATGCTCCGACCGGATATGAATTACCACCACTTGGTTTCGATGTGAAAGATGCAGGATACCAAGCACCAGCAGAAGATGGAAGTGCAATTGAAATTGCAGTTGCTACAGACAGCGAGCGCCTGCAATTGTTGGCTCCTTTCTCTGATTGGGACGGGACGAACATTGAAAACGCACGTGTATTGATTAAAGCAAAAGGAAAATGCACGACAGACCACATTTCAATGGCTGGACAATGGTTACGTTTCCGTGGTCACCTAGATAACATTGCGAACAACACATTAATTGGTGCAACCAACTTCTTCAACGGAGAGCAAAACAAAGTGAAGAATCAAATGACAGGTGAATACGCTGAAGTACCAACCGTGCAACGCGCATACAAAGCCGCTGGCATTCCTTCTATTGTAGTGGGCGACCACAACTACGGTGAAGGCTCATCACGTGAGCATGCAGCCATGCAACCACGTCACTTGGGTGTTCGTGCGATACTTGTGAAAAGCTTTGCCCGTATTCACGAAACAAACCTGAAGAAACAAGGTATGTTGGCACTCACTTTTGCAAATGAAGCAGACTATGATAAAATTCAAGAAAACGACAAAATCAATTTCGTTGACTTGGTAAATTTCACAGCTGGAAAGCCATTGACCTTGGAGTTGGTTCACGAAGGTGGTTCGAAAGAAAACATTCATGTTAACCACACTTACAACGACCAACAAATTGAATGGTTCAAAGCAGGTGGAGCATTGAACTTAATTAGAAAATCACTTTAACAACAAGAAAAGGGACTCTAAAAAGTCCCTTTTTTTTCATTCAATACAACTATGAAAAAATTAATTTATCTTTTCGTTTCTATTCTGCTAGTTGCTTGTGGAAACGCTACTCCAAATGCTGAAGCTACTCCAGCAGCTACTTCAAATACGGTTGTAGATGGAACCAACAAAACCGAAGCGGTTCTTTCAATAACCGGAATGACTTGCGCTGCTGGATGCGGCGGGAAAATTCAGAAAGAACTTCAAAATTTAAATGGCGTTGTTACTACATCATTAGACTTCGTGGAAGATCGCGATGTGAATGTTGTAAAGGTAGAATTCGATCCGAATGTGGTGAAGGAAACAGACATGACAACAATCGTTAACACCATTGCCGATGGTCAATACCACGTTGTGAAAGCTGAAATAATTTCGCATAAAGCTTCATAATGTCATCTCTTCAACAAACAAAAAAAAGACTGAATACAGCAGGTAAGATTGGTCTTATTTGCATGTTTTTAATCATCCTTGCAGGTAGCTTCGTGCGCATAACAGGAAGCGGAATGGGTTGTCCAGATTGGCCGAAGTGCTTTGGATATTACATCCCGCCTACTGAAGAATCTACTGTTTCCTTAGAAGACGGAAGAGCCTATTCGAAAGGACAAATGGTTATTTACCACGATACCCTTTGGATAGCCGAACAAAATTTCAACTACACTTCTGAATTTTGGAAAACTAATTTCGGGAGCGAAGCTGCTCTTAAACCCTATCCGAAACATCAATACGCTGAATTCAATGCGTTTCACACCTGGACAGAATACATTAATCGTCTGCTAACCGGACTGCTCGGATTGCCAATTTTAATTATGACTTTTCTTGCTCTACTGTATTACAAAAAATCGAACGACTATTGGCCTGCTCTGTATTCGGTATTCGCCATTGTCATGATTCTTTTTGAGGCTTGGTTAGGTAAAATGGTGGTTGACAAAAACTTAAATACTTCAACCATTACTTTACACATGGTGGGATCTCTCGGAATTTTGCTTAGCCTTTTATTTCTTATTCGAAGAACAAACGAAAACGCGAATTACACCCTTCCCGCTACGCTTCGCAAAGCACTTTCCTTTTTCTTCTTAATACATCTTGTTCAACTTTTACTTGGCACCCAAGTGAGAGAATCGGTTGATTTGCTTTTAGAGAACGGAATAGGTCGCAGCAGTATCATTGAAAATTTACCCGTTGGATTTAAAATTCACCGAAGCTTTTCAATACTTATTGTTATTTTGACAACAATGATGTTCCTGCAGTACAACCGCCTTCAAATAAAGCCAAGAAAATTTTTGTTTTTGTTTGTTGTAATTGGATTTGAAATTCTTTTCGGTATGGGTCTCTCCTACCTAGGCCTGCCTAAAGTTCTTCAACCACTGCATCTGCTTTTCTCTATAGGGTTATTTGCCCTAAGCGGTATGTTGCTATTGGAATCGAAAAAGAAATAAACACTAGTTATAGTTTTTAACATTACCTCATTTACTTTGGTCGACGATTATCTTTGACCTTTGTAATTAGGAAATGAAAGGTTTAGTCTTTTTATTGGGTTTAAGTTTTTGTTGCTTGTTTTCAAGCGCTCAACAAGACGTG
Source organism: Flavobacteriales bacterium (assembly GCA_044349305.1). Lineage (GTDB taxonomy): Bacteria > Bacteroidota > Bacteroidia > Flavobacteriales_D > Sanyastnellaceae > CAIZGX01. Next base: position 6,420 of record JBIKRF010000012.1, on the reverse strand, counting down.
CCACAAAGGTTGAAGCAGCTGAAGCCCAATCGGAAACTCACAAATTTCCTCATCTTAGATCCGGTTCAACAAGCCAAACCAAATAGCAACTACCAACTTATTCTTTCTCGTGGGAAATACTATGCTGTAGGAAATGGTGACGGTCAAGTGTTCACTCCTGAAGCTGGTATTTGGAAACGAATTGACAAAACTCGATTAGAGGGTTACCATTATGGCGCGTTTCTATTCGATTGCAACGGAACAATAATGAAATATGGCGGCTATGGCTTTTGGAAAAGTCATGGAATGTTCGTCTATTTCCATGAGCAACTTGGCGATTGGCAAATTCAACCTAGCGATAGAGACATACCCTTCAGTGGCAATTTGGCCCATTTCAATAGAAAAGAAAACTCTCTCTACTCCTTTGGAAACTGTATCTACAATCAATCAACTAGCGAAGAGAAGATTTTTCTTGACAGTCTTTATAGAATTGATTTGCTTAAAATGAAATGGGAAAATTTAGGTAAACTCAATTATGACCTTGCCAATCGATATCATTTACACCACCGCCTTTCAACGCTTTCAAGCGATAATGGGTGCTTTATTCTGCCCATAAGCACAGACTCTACTGCTTTGTACTTCAATTTCGAAACATTGAAGTATGGCGTTTACAATTCAAAAATAAATGCGCGTCTATTTCACTTCTTTCGCGAATTACCTCTAAACCAGCAAGTCTATTCCGACTCGTATGGTCTAAAAATTCTTGATACAGATTCATTGGTGAATGTTGATTCAATCGACTGGGAAATGGCGTTAAGCCAACCCATTGAAACATCTAATTTGATCGACCAACCCACAACCACCGTTAATTTCAAATACACCTTAATTTTTAGTGGAATTGGATTAGGATTAATTCTTACGGCATACGTGTTCAAGAGAAGAAAACGAATTTCCAAAAATGAAGCGACCACCTCGCCAAAATCACATCAAAATTCATTAGACCTTTCCATTTTAAACACCATCATTTTCGATGGCGCGATGTATCCAATTGAACCCCCCGATTACAAAGCCCTTCAAAATTTCACTATTCAAGACGCCACAACTCTTGACTTAAACGACTGGCTGGGACTAGAAAACAAGCAACCGGAAAATCAAAAAAAGCAGAGAGCCGAATGGATTAAACGAATGAACGCGTTTTTTAATCAGATCGGGTTCAAAGAAAACGCCTTCGACAGAGAAAGACAGGAAACAGATAAACGAATGTTTGTCTACAAAATAAACACCAAGCTTAAAGCTAAAAATGGTCTCTCATCTTCAAACTCTACAAAATAGGTGAATTTCAAAAAAGCCCCACGCATTAAAACTAATTGAATGTCAATGTTTTAAGGACTTCAAATAGGTGAACATCTTCCCTCCCACCCATTTCACACGATTTATATAGTAAGCCCCTCTCCAGAATCATTCATTTGCACAAATCATTCGAAAATGAATCGAATTCAGGAAATTAAACACTGGTTAGAAGAGGGGAATCTGTATCGTGCCGAAAAGGCTATACAAAACTGCAACAATGATCTTCGACCTCATGAAAAAGAAGAGTTCGAAAAGTTGCTATCAGAAATCAACGTAAGACATTACCGACTTCTTGCCGGCAAGGCCGTAATTTCCAAAGATGAAAGTTTATTGAAGATTTGTATAGAAAAACTGAATGAAAAAAACGCTCTAACAGAAGGACTTCAATATTCCCTAGATCAAATAATTTCTGAAAAAAGAACGACGCGATTCAAAAAAAGTATCGTCATTGTGTTCGGATTAATACTATTTCTTTTTATCGGAATACTCCTCTTCAACTAAAATCCGCGCAATGTTGAAATTAATTATTTTAAGACAACGCAAGTCTCTTGAACTGCAAGCAATGCAATTAATGGAATACTTGAAATTGGATTTAAATACTCGGGATTTGTTCAATAATAATAGATATTATAAACTCTTTGATGTATTTGAATTACCTTATTTTGGAAATTCATCCGCAAAAACACGTCTGATTTTAATTACTCACCAACTTAAACCACTTTTCAAAATACATCTTGAAAAGCTTGATTTAACTACCTTATACCGCTCCAAAATCTTCATTTTATCATTGAGCCATTCGCTAAAAGCGAGCTGAAATTATTGGATTCCAAAAATAAAATAAATAAGCAATTAATAACATTTAATTCAATTAGACTCCTCAGCAAGCAAATATCTTTGCACCATAGTAATCGCAGATGGATTCCGAACGTCAAGTATTCGATTTTAAGATTTAACAATTTATTCTATTGCAATAACTCTAAATTTAAAATGAATCGGATTCAGGAAATAAAAAATTGGCTCGAAGAGGGCAAACTGCAACGAGCTGAAGATGGGATTCTAGATTGTATAAACAATCTGAAATCCGAAGAAAAAGAAGAATTTGAAAACCTCCTCTCTGAAATTAGTGTTCGTCATTTCAGACTTTTAGCTGGAAAAGCCGTGTTGTCGAAAGACGAAATTCTTCTTAAAATTTATATTCAAAAGCTTAAAGAAAAAAACGCACACGTAGAAGGACTTCAAAACTCGCTGAATCAAATCATTTCAGAAAGAAGAAACATCCGTTTTCAGAAAATACTCATTATTCTTTTCGGATTAATTACGCTCGTTTTCTTCACACTATTTATGCTGATCTGAGCCTTTCTTCGAATTATCTAGAAGCGTATCCATTCCCATCATCTGTTTCATTACCTTCTGCATTCCATCAGGAGAACCATCTAAAAAAAGAACATTCCCCTTTCCGTATTCCGCAAAATTCTTTATCGCTTCGGTCCACATGGAAAACATAATCATCGAAGTATCTAGATTTGCCTGCTGCATCTCTCTTGCTGCGTTCTGCATACCCTTAGCCACCTCTTCTCTAAACAAGGCAACTCCTTGTCCTCTCAACTGTGCTGCTTCCCTTTCTGCCTGAGCAGCAATCTTAATCGCATTGCCATCGGCTTCAGCAGCTTTGGTCTTTGTAATCAAAAGCGCTTGACCTTCATTTTCTGCGGCGGCTTTCAAATTGCTGGAAGCAACAACCTGACTCATGGAACGCATTACAGCTTCGTCGAAAGTGATGTCGTTAATCTGCAAGTCATGCAAATGATAACCCCATTCTTCAATAACGTTATCTATTTGTTCTTTCACATGGTCTATAATCTCATTTCGAAGTGATAATACTTCGGCCTGCTTCTTTGTAGCAACAAAAGCACGGATATTTCCTTCAATGGTGCGAATGAGTGCTTGCATCAAACTCTTCTCATCTATGAACTTGAAGGCTACTTTTTTAATGCTATCCTCTGCGTCGTCTTGAACTGAAAACAAAAGCATGCTTTTAAAATAAACATTGGCCTGGTCAATCGTCACTGCCTGAAACTCCAATTCAACCGAACGATTCTGTGTTGAAATTCGTTTGAAAACAGTTTCAATAAATGGAATCAAAAGATTCAATCCTGGACGAATAACGCGTCTGTACTTTCCGAATACTGTAACGACTGCAACATTTCCTTGTTGAACTGTTTTCAACCCCGAGAAAATAAGCAAAGCAATAATTGCTAGTAGAATGTATAGTGGCATAACTGTTTTTTTTTACGAATGTATCTAAAGTATTCGAGTAAATAATGAAATCAATCAATACATAACAAAAAAGTGTAATTTTGAGCATGCAGAATTCCGAATTACTCAACGCAGAAGAAATAGAGCAAAAGCTCACCCGCATGGCTTACGAAATTGCAGAACGCCACTACAGTGAAAAGAACATTGTCTTTATTGGAATTGAAGAAAACGGCGCTGCTGTCTCTAAGAGACTATTTGAATTGGTGAAAGAGATTGTTGCTATCCCCTGCGAATTGAGTAGTATTCAACTTTTAAAAGAGAATCCCATAGGTACAGCAAAGCTCTCAACGCAGCTTGCATTAAAGAACAAATGCGTGGTGCTTATCGACGATGTATTCAATTCAGGAAGAACACTCATGCATGCTGCTTCGTTTCTTGTCGCACAAGAAATCCATCGCTTAACCACAGCTGTGCTTGTGGAAAGAAAGCACAGAAGATTTCCAATCAAAGCCGATTTCGTTGGACTGAAATTATCGACCACGCTGAAGGAGCATGTGACCGTGAGTATGGATGGAAAAAATTCTTCGGTGACGATTCGTTAATTGAATTCAAAGGCAAAACTTAGCATGTAGTTTCTTCCCGCTTGTGGATAATAAAAACGCTCGGTTACCGTGTTGCCGTATATGTAGGAATAAGCATAACCGTTACTCGCATACATTCTATCGAACGCGTTATTCACCCAAAAGGTTATCTTCACTGAAGGCTTCGGACCGTATTTCGAATCCCATTGAATTCCGAAATCTGAAACAGCAAATGCAGTAATCACAGCAGTGCTACTTCCGGTATTATCGAGGTGCTGTTTTCCAACAAACTTTTCATTGAACAAGAGATACAACTGCTTTCTAACCGGCTTCATGGTCATGCGCCATCCGTGCGGAAACACCTGATATTCGGCCGTTAAACCAGCAACAACATTCGGGCTGAAAGCGATATTGGTCGTTCCGCGTGCAATCAATTCTTCAGCGTACGTGTCGTAGTTGAAAATCCGTTCTTGAAAATCTACAATCTTATTTTCACTCAACGTTAGGTTCGCACCTACTCTTAACCTTTGTTTGAAATAAGCCGAAGAACTTAATTCTATTCCTCTTCTGTATGAATGTGCCACATTCGTTCTCAACGGCGCTCCAACATCGTTCAAAGCGCCTGTAAGCACTAACTGATTGTTGTAGTTCATGTAATATACATTTACATCGATTGTAGAATTGTAATCATCCTTGAAATGAAGTCCTGCTTCAAAGTCGGTCATGTATTCGTTCTGTGGGATTTGACCAAAAGGAGCATCAACAAAATCATTTCTGTTAGGTTCCTTCCCCGAATGCGCAACTGAAGCATAAACCGAAACAAACTTTCCAGCAAAATAACGCAGGCCAATTTTTGGATTTAAAAAATTGGTTGTCATATCAACATCATATTCCCTTTGATCGTTGTCCGTTCCCATGGTCTTATAAGAAACATACCTCGCTTGTAAATCAGCGTTGACAATTAACTTCCTTGGCACAACAGCCCACTCTATTTTCGAAAAAGCATTCGCGTCGTATTTGTCTGATTGTCCATAATAATATTGATAATCGAGGACAAAAATTAGTGGCGTTCCAGTAGCAATGACTCTTCCGTAATGTTGACCACTGTAATGATTCACACCTAATCCTGAAGTGCTCGTGAACTTTCTCTTTCTAATCACATACGAACTTGTCGCTCCGTAAAAGTTATTGTTCAACCATCTTCTTCTTACCAAATTCGTGAGCGAAAGTGTATCTCCATTTACAATTTGCGGAAGCATATTGTAGTTCGTAACATCCTGATCTGTTTTGAATTGTTCGAAATACCCTTCCCCATGTGTGAAGTGTACAGCAGCTCTAAATTCATGCATTGCGCCATCTCTTTTCTTGGAAGAAAAATAATGTGCCTGCGCATGTTCTTGTCTGTAATTATCAATTTCGTTTTCGTAGAGATAAGCATTGTACGTCCTTCCCGAATTCAATAAATTATCGATATCGGCTTGCGATGCACTATTGCGACTTGCAAACGCAAGTATATCGGATGTGGTTCCGTATAGTTTTTCATAAGGAGTTCCATTCCAAGCTTGATAAGTGTTTTCCTTTCCACCAAAAACAAAAAATGTCAATTCCTTTGAACGAAGATGTTCCTTGTGTAGCGTAAATTTTCCTTTTGTGAAATAAGAGAACAAATTTGTTCTAGCTCGATCGATGTAGCCTTCGGATTCAATTCGACTAACGCGAATATTGTACTCAAAATTAGGTCTCGCCTTGTTTCCTATTTCAAACATTAATTTGTTGCTGCCAAAAGAACCTCCACCCGTATTAATTCGAACAAAATTTCGCTCTAAATCTGTGTCGGTATCTAAGTGAATGCTTCCACCGAAAGATCCCGTTCCGTTCGCCGAAGTTCCTATTCCTCGTTGAATTTGAATGTTCGAACTGGAAGAGGCTAAGTCGGGTGTGTTCACCCAGAACACTTGCTGACTCTCGGGGTCGTTGAGTGGGACGCCATTGATGGAAACGTTCACCCGAGTAGGATCACTTCCGCGAATCCACAAACCTGTGTATCCAATTCCATTTCCGGCATCGGAAGTCACAGTTAATGAAGGTGTGAAACGCAATAAGAACGGCAGATCCACACCGGTGTTAATCTTATCAATATCCATTGGCTTCAGATTCGTTAACGCGAATGGCGCATCATTTTCTGCCGACCACACATCGCGAATACTGACAGGATTTAAAACAAAAGTTGGGACAGTTGTCGTGTCTTTTTTTT
>JBIKRF010000074.1:0-11627 GCA_044349305.1 Flavobacteriales bacterium | reverse complement strand
GATGTCTTTCCAGATAATTTCAATTACAGCGAAATTATTTCATCGTACGTTGAGCAATTGGAGAAGGGAAAACTTCGATTTAAAGTGAATGAATTCCTTGATGAACATTATCCCGGGCTTCGAGATCTGGTGAAGAGTAACGTTCATCCGTTCGAGTGCATTCAAGAACTTATTCGATTCTTTCAATTGCAGTTCGATGTGTATTTGGAATTTTTTGAAAACCAATTGCTGCAACTCTCTCACCGCAATGGTATGGGGTTTTCAGAGATGACCGATTGGTGGAACGAAAACAAAAGCAAATTGTACATTCAAAGTGGCGAGCAGCAAAATGCCGTTCGCATACTCACCATTCATAAAAGTAAAGGGCTTCAATTCCCCGTTGTCATCTTCCCGAAATTCGATACGAAGCATCCGAATCAAACCCTATGGGTGAGCGCGCCAGATGTACATCCTGGATTCACGAAAGGACTTATCAACTTCACACCTAGCAAAGCCCCCAAAGAAGACGATCCGGAAGAAATTCAAATTGAAAACAACAAGATCCTTCTCGATGATATGAATCTTCTGTACGTGGCACTCACTCGTCCGGAAGACCGTTTGTATTTCCTTACTGAAAGCAAACCCTCTTCTACCAACAGTGCATTAAATACTTATCTCTACGAATACTTCAATACGCACCATGCCGGATTGAATAAATTTCATTTCGGAGAAAAAGTGAAACATGTGAAAGAAGAGAAACAAGAAGAGAAAAGTATTGCCCTTCTCGACGGAACACGACTCAACTCGGTTCAACCCGACTTCCGCATGCGTGAAACGAAGCGCAAAGATTTGGAAGGAAAAGAAGCACTTGTCATGGGAAATCACCTGCATGCTTGCCTTTCCACATTAAATCATTTCAAATCGTGGGAAGAATCACTTTCGAATTACATCTTTGAACACACTGAACTTCAACCCAACGAAAAAGAACTTCTTTCAAATCAAGTGAAAGATACAGTTATGCATGCTTCGTTTAATCGGATTTTCAAAACGGAAGATGAGGTTCTTACAGAACACGATGTTCAAATCAGTGTGCGAGAAGTCGCACGTCCAGATCGCATTCATTTAAGTTCTGAATACGTTGAAGTGTACGACTTCAAAACGGGCGCAGAAATGGACAAGCATCTTCAGCAGGTGAAAAACTACATGCATGCGCTACAAAGCGCAACAGGCAAGCCTGTTCGGGGATATCTCGCATATACAAAAACAGGAACGTTGAAAGAAGTCGCGCTCTAATTATTTAGCGCACAACGCTTCAATCTCTTCTACTTCCAATGGGAAATTGGCGAATAAATCGCGGTTTCCGTTTTCGGTAATCACGATATTATTTTCTAAACGAATACCTAAATCTTCTTCAGGAATATAGATTCCCGGTTCAACCGTGAATACGTTTCCAACTTCAATTGACTTGTTCCAATTTCCTACGTCGTGAACATCTAATCCCAGGAAGTGTGAAGTGCCATGCATGAAATATTTCTTGTATGCTGGCCAAGATGGATTTTGATTTTTCACATCTTCTGCTGAAATCAAATTCAATTTCAATAATTCTGAAGTCATCATCTCCCCTACTGCTGCATGGTATTCAGACATGATAACGCCTGGCTTCAAATAAGCCGTTGCTTGTTTCATAACAGAAAGAACTGCGTTGTATACATCCTTTTGGCGTGGCGTAAATTTTCCGCTAACCGGCAAACAGCGCGTCATGTCTGCTGCATAGTTTCCATACTCGGCACCCACATCTAACAAAATAACGTCGCCTTCTTTGCAAGGTTTGTCGTTGTCTATGTAATGAAGCACACAAGCACTTTCGCCTGAAGCAATAATTGGCGTGTATGCAAATCCACGTGAACCACTACTCAAAAACTCGTGTGCGAATTCAGCTTCGATTACGTATTCCATCACACCTGGACGAATCATTTTCATGACGCGCAACAAACCGTTACGGGTAATGTCAACAGCTTTTTGAATTTGTGCAATTTCTTCTTCATCCTTCACAGCACGCAACGCGTGCATGATTGGCGCAGAGCGTTTAATCGCATGGTGAGGATATTTCTCACGGAACCACTTCGAAAAACGCATCTCACGGGTTTCAACTTCAATGGTCGCGCGGGCATGTTCGTTACTGTTTAAGTAAACAGAAGAAGCCTCACCGATAACCGATTGAAGCATTTTCTCGAATTCAGTACTCCAGTAAATTGTTGAAATGCCCGTACGCTCTTTTGCTTGTGCCTTATTCAATTTAGCGCCTTCCCAAACAGCAATGTGATCGTTCGTTTCGCGAACAAAAAGCATTTCTCTATGGGCGGGATTGGTAGCACCCGGAAAAAGAATGAGCATCGTTTCTTCTTGATCTACACCGGTCAGATAAAAGATATCGCTGTGTTGCTTGAACGGCAAAGTGCCGTCGGCGCTAGTCGGATAAATATCATTGCTTGTGAAGATCGCAAGCGCCTTCTCTTCCATGTGAGAAGCGAAACGCTTACGGTTGTTTTGATAATGTGAGGAAGAAAGTGCTGTGTAGCGCATAATATAATTTACAATTTGACAAATCTAATTGAGTTCCCCTTACTTGTGGAATTAAATGGATGAATGGTATAAACTCCGGAAGAAAGGTCAGAAACTTCAAGTGTATTCCAAACATTCATACTTAAAGCAGAAATAATCTTAATGGTTCTTCCTGTTGCATCTTGAATAGCAACATGAGTTGTGCCCTCACTTAACGCATTAACGCGCAAACGAATTTCATTTGATGCTGGATTCGGAAATACTTCGGTTGATGTCGTGAGAAGATTAGTGAGTTCTGATACATTTATCCCCTGAACGCAAGAGCCGTAGATGTATGAAGGGATTCTTTCTGCATTGTTGTTAACGATGTCTACAACTTCATCTATGCAGATTTCATTATTTCCATAATTAGCAAGGTAAACACGGCACAAACTTGTGGGAGCCAGACTGTTCTCTATTTTATTTCCGTAAATATTGGAAACAGCGAAAACAGATTCAGTAAAGGTGTTGTAACCTGTTTCACAACTGAAAACAGTTCCATCTACTAAACTTGTTACACCAATAACATCGGCACCCGAAATTTCAAATTGATACGCGGTTACATCATCAACTACACTCATCAATTCAATATCTATATATCCCTCTGTATCATTAAAATTCGAAATTGACAGACCCGCTGAAGTATTCACATTCACAATGTTTCTCGGGAAATCACATGCATTCGTAATGGTAGAACCGCCGTTTCCGCCGTTCATGCACCACTGTGCTAAGTATATATCGTAGACAGAAATTTCACCGTTCGCATTTAAGTCATTGCATGTTGTTGCAGTAATATTCTCTTGCGACAAAATTCCCATGTAGACGCTAACATCTGATGTATTTAAGTCGTTGTCTGGATTAACATCACCAAAAATCGACGGGCCATTGCACACGCCATTGCAATCCAATTCTGCTGAGCCATTTATGCTTCCCATACAATCGATGTAGGACGGACAATCGGTTAATAATTCAAACGTTGGCACTCCATTATTCCAAAAAATCTCCATACAAACAGAAACTGCGTTGTTTTGAGTATTGCTCTCGTACCTGCCCAAGGCATCTGGCAAGTAGTAAGGGTTTACTAAAGCCACAAAGCGGTACTGGCCTGCAGGTATTCCGGTAATGTCTAACCATTGACACTGCGTTCCAGCTCCATAAATATCATAGCACCCTGATGAAATTCCCATATCAGAACAATTGTATTGACCAAAGCCACACAAATCCATTACGCAAAATCCATTTTTATGTCCAACCGGAACGAGATCACCATTTTCATCCATTAGACGATAATCTCCATATCCCTCATAATGCGTATGCCCATGGCAATTAACTACGCTAAACATTTCTGGGTTAGCGGAGGGATTGCCAATGTAATAATCGGCTTGTCCTATGTTATCAATTTTCGAGCTAAATCCAATGATCCATCGATTACCATATCCAGTCACGCAACCCTCTTGCACATCACATTCAGCGGCAGGAATTTGACTGATGTAAAGTGAGTTCACTAAAGCTAAACTATCAAATCTCAAATCGGGTTGTGAGCAAAGTTCGCTTGGAAAAAAAGCGCATGAGCCGTCGTCTGCAGTTGCCATTGGATTGAAATTACAAGCCGTTGGATTTGTACATCCGTAAATTTGCCCTTGGTATGCAATGCTAAAATTTACCGAAGCCGTGCAATCTGTGAAATAATCTCCAATTCTTATTAAATAAGTTGTTCCGGCAGTAAGATTTACCTCGAGGTGAGCCTGCAAACCACAATAATCATCGTTGTAAGAATAAGTACCTTCAGCATATTCTGTTGGATCCGCAATACACGCAGAATAAATCCAAATCTTTGTATCGCAACTGTTGCTTCCACAAGTTGAAATAACCGTTATTCCAGATTCACTCGGTGTATAGGCATACCACGTATCTTCGAAATCAGCTACATAACTTCCGGTTGTTGTTAATGGAATTGGATTATCACAAGTTGCTCCTTGCTGAGCTTGTGTAACTATAACAGCAGCAATACCAACGAATAGTAAAATTAGTTTCTTCATAATGTTAGTTAAGTTTTCCGAAGTTAAGAATTTCACTCCATTTCTAAGCGGTATTTTGGTCAAATCAATTTACCTCCGGCGCTTTTTCTTTTTTCTTGTTGAATTCCCACTTGTATCCAGTAAGTATTATGAAATCCATATCGGCATTCGTAAGATCACGCTGTACCAGATAACCCAGCGATATTCCGTTCGACTTATCAATCTTATACTTCAAGGAAATCTGGCTTCGCCAATTTGTATTCTCGAGTGTAATGGGAAGAAAGAACAGTTCGTGGCTCATTTGTATTCCGAAATTTTTCCATCGGGAATATTCCAAGCCTACCTTCTGACGCCATGTTGAGTTTAAGTCTAAGTCTGAAGTTCGAACTTGAGCAATTTGATACCTTGTTGTAGCAGTAATCTTAAAATCCTTAATGGGCAAACTCAATTGTGTCCCTATCGACCATCTTTTACGAATGGTATAAGAAGATTCTTCCCTGCGCGCACCCAATCTATATTCTACGGTGGATGACATGTATTTACTCCACTTTTTGTCAAATCCAATATCCGCGAAATATCCGCTTAGTTGGGTTATGTTCTCATTGAATCGCAATTCTGGATTCAAATGAAAGGAAGTGTTTTTAAACACATCACCATCCTTCCATGGCGTTAAATCTTTGATAGCCGAAGAAAATGAAAACGCATTCCACATTCCTGCGTCGTTCACATTTTGAGCTGAAACGAACGAAGCAACAAACATTAACACCAGTAACGCAGATTTACGGCGTATCATAAATCGTTAGATCTGGAACTACAGCATGATCTTCGTTGTCTGTAAGTTCTACCTCTTCCAGAATAACCATTTTCGAAGGGTCAATGGTAATTGGATTTTGTCCGGTAGTATCTCTACTGTAAACATAAATCGTGTACTTACCTTTTCTCAGATTGCGAAACTCAAATTCGCCATCGTAATTTGTAACCACCTTATCGTCTGGGGAAACATGCTCTCCGTAAACGATGTATACATCTACATCTGCAGCCGGCACGATATACTGAAAAGTGTTGGGACTGGTTAAAACTACTCGGATTTCCTTCGATATTGTACCTGAAATTTTTCCGGCACCACCCGTTCCAGGGTCCTTCTCACACGACACGAATGCAGTGGCAAGAATTAAAAAAAAGAGTGTTTTTTTCATTATCCCAAATTGTGATAAACAGCTAGAACATCTTCGTCGGCCTCAATCTTTTCAATCAATTCCAAAATCTCATCGGTTTGCTCTTCAGTAATCTCCGCATAAGTATTTGGAATTCTCTCAAGTCCAGCTTTGGTTGGAACAATTCCGCGATCTTCTAGAGCTTTCTGCATGTTTCCGAAATCTGAAAAGGCCGTGTATACAACCATTTCGTTTTCTTCTTGCTCCGAGCTATCTAAACCGTGGTCAATCAATTCCAATTCTAATTCTTCCCATGAAGGAATTTGATCCATGGCCAAACGGAACACACCTTTTCTTTCAAAAATGAAAGATAACGAACCGCTATTCCCCATTAACCCACCTGATCTATTGAAGTACAAACGAATATTTGCTACAGTTCTCGTTGGGTTATCGGTTGCTGTTTCTACAAGAATAGGAATCCCATGCGGACCATACCCTTCGTATACCACCTCTTCGTAGTTACTCGCGTCTTTGCTCGACGCTCGCTTTATAGCAGCATCTACGCGGTCTTTAGGCATATTCACACCTTTCGCGTTTGCAACGCACTGACGCAATCTTGGATTGTAAGAAGGATCTGGACCACCCGCCTTGACTGCCATTGCAATTTCTTTACCTATACGCGTAAAGGCTTTCGCCATACGATCGTAGCGCGCGAACATCTTGTGCTTGCGTTTTTCAAACATTCTTCCCATAAGTACAAAAAATATTTACCCTAAAGGGTAAGACAAAAATACAAATTATGCGGCTCCTAAAATACGCAAATGACTTACGTGTGCACGAACTGCCGAAAGAACATTTGGATATTCCTGATAATCGACACCATATTCTTTGCATGTATCACGCACTATCTCGTTTATGAAGGGATAGTGAATGTGGCTAATTCTTGGGAAGAGGTGATGCTCAACTTGAAAATTCAATCCGCCTGTTAAACAAGAAACAATTTTACTTTTGGTTGCAAAATTAGCTGTTGTATTCACTTGGTGCACCGCCCATTCTTCCTTCAACATTGTACCTTCTGTTTCTGGCAAATGAAAAGTTCGACCTTCCACAACATGGGCCAATTGAAACACCACCGCAATTATCCAACCCGTAACAAATAGCATAACTGCATATCCAATAATGGTTTTCAGCAGTCCAACAACCAATATTGGCACAAGTAAAAAAACAACTACATAAAATATCTTACTTACCCAGAAGATAATGTGCTCGTTACGCGGGATTTTACGAATTGGCATTTCGCCAATTTTCTTGGTGAAATATTTCGAGAAATCTTTAACGTAAACCCACAAGAAATAAGTCATACCGTAAATAACTGCCCAATAAATAAACTGATATTTATGAAACCAATACTTCTTCTGTTGTTCGTTCACACGTAAAAATGGTTGCACATCAATATCGTCGTCTACACCTTCAATATTGGTGTAAACATGATGAATCTGATTGTGCTTCAATTTCCACAAAAAGACATTTCCTCCAATAATATTTAATGAATAGCCCATCATTTGATTCACCCAAGACCTTGAGGAAAAACTTCCATGCGCACTGTCATGCATTAAGTTAAATCCAATTGCCGCGAAAACAATTCCCAAAACGGCCCAAAGAATTATTTGTGCAGCCCAAAATTGAAAAAATAAAATAGAGGAATAAACTACTGCTATTGAAATTAACAACAACGTCGCTTTGGTGTATATCTTCCAATTACCTGTTCTACTAATACCCTTTGTAGTGAAATATTTCTCTACACGCTCGTTCAAAGTATCGAAAAACGGGTGAGCTTGGTTGCCGAGTGAAAATGCCAATGTGTGATCTCCTTATATGTTTAAATTCAAAGATAAGGCTTCATATGTGGCACAAGACCACAAAAAGACTATTATCAGAGCTTGTTGAAAAAAGCTCAGCTAACACCCTGATTTACATTGTAAATTCGCGACTTAATTTTCAAACCCGTGAATAAAAGAATTTCTTCTGCTCTCATTTCAGTGTTCGACAAAGATGGATTAGCCCCGATTGTTGAACAAATGCACCAATTAGGTATAACACTTTACAGCACTGGTGGAACGCAAACTTTCATCGAAAACATGGGAATTCCTGTTACAGCAGTTGAAGACTTAACTGGTTATCCGAGTATATTCGGAGGAAGAGTTAAAACACTTCACCCAGGCGTTCTCGGAGGAATATTATTCAGACGCGACGAAGCGCAAGATTTGGAAGAGGCTGCCAAATATAACATCCACGCAATCGATTGCGTAATCGTTGATTTGTATCCGTTTGAAAAAACTGTTGCTTCCGGCGCTTCGCATGAAGATATTATTGAAAAGATAGACATCGGAGGAATTGCCTTGATTCGCGGAGCTGCTAAAAACTTCAACGATGTTGTGATTGTCCCTTCAAAAAAAGAATACAAAGACTTGCATGAATTGTTGGTGAATCAAAAAGGCGAAACCACACTTGAGCAAAGACAATTCTTTGCAAAGCAGGCGTTCGAAGTTTCTTCACATTATGATTCTGCTATTTACTCCTATTTCAAAGGCAACGACGAAGGTTCCTTGCGCATAGCTTCGCGCGATGCACATGTTCTTCGTTACGGAGAAAATCCGCATCAAAAAGGAAGCTTCTTTGGTGATCTAGATGCGCTGTTCACGAAGCTTAATGGGAAAGAACTTTCCTACAATAATTTATTAGATGTTGAAGCTGCAGTTCAGTTAATCGGAGAGTTCAAAAACGACGCCCCAACATTTGCAATCTTAAAGCACAACAATGCATGTGGCATAGCCACTCGTGCTACTCTGGTTGAAGCCTATGAAGCAGCATTGGCTTGCGACAGTACTTCTGCATTCGGTGGTGTTCTTATTTCAAATAGTGAAATAGATTTAGCTACGGCTGAAAAAATAAATTCACTTTTTTGTGAAGTAGTTATTGCTCCTTCGTTTGCGAATGAAGCGGTAGATTTATTGAAATCAAAAGCGAACCGAATTATTCTAATTATTAAAGAAACTCCGCTTCTTCAAACGCAGGTAAGATCGATCTTGAATGGATATTTGGTTCAAGAAAAAGATAGCGCTACGGAGTCAGCGGCAGACTTGAAATGTGCAACATTAACACAAGCCGATTCTTCTTCCATTGAAGACATGATATTCGCAAATAAATTGGTGAAGCACACCAAGAGTAACACAATTGTACTCGCTAAAAACAACACCTTGCTTGCAAGCGGAACAGGTCAAACTTCTCGTGTAGATGCGCTTCAACAAGCCATTGAAAAAGCGAAGCACTTTGGTTTTTCTTTAGAAGGAAGCGCAATGGCTAGCGATGCATTTTTTCCTTTCCCAGACTGCGTAGAAATTGCAAAGAATGCAGGAGTTATTGCTGTTGTTCAGCCCGGCGGTTCTATTAAAGATCAGCTTTCAGTGGACTATTGCAATGCGAACAACGTGGCCATGTATATGACTGGTGTTCGTCATTTCAAGCATTAATAACGCTCGTCTTTCCAAATTCTTTTTTCAACCAATTTTAATTTTTGATTGAAGAAAATAGCCGTGCTCTTTTCGAATGACTCTGTGTAATCTGAAACCCAAAATGAATATTTCGGTTTCCGCTTGCTAGAGTTCAGAATATCTTTTTTCTTCAAAACATCTGAAACATATTGCGCTACAACAGAAGCGCTATCGATGATCTCAATTTTCTGCTGATAGAATTTTTCTACTTCCTTCTTGATAAGCGGATAGTGTGTGCAGCCTAAAATAAGGGCTTCAATTCCTTTGAAAGACGATTTCGATAAATAACTATCGATTATGCTCTGCGAAATTTTATTATTGTAATAACCCTCTTCTATCATCGAAGCCAACAAAGGCGTCGCGTTGGAAAGGACCTTCAGATTAGGATTTAATTTTTCAATTCGCTTCACATAAATACGCGATTGAATAGTACCCTTTGTTCCAATTACACCAACCTTACCTTTTTTGTAATGCGCCGCTGTATATGCTGCAACCGGATCAACAACATTTATAACTGGAATATGCGAAGGAATGCTTTTCACCACTGTTTTATAAGCATGCGCCGAGGCCGTATTGCATGCTATGACCAGGGCTTTGCATTTATGCTCAACCAATAACTCGGCTATGCGCTTCGAATAGGACCGAATACTGTCGGGCGATTTATCGCCGTATGGTAAATGGGCGGTATCTCCGAAGTAAATAAACGACTCGTTGGGAAGCACCTTCTGAATGGCCTTCGCTACGGTTAATCCGCCTATTCCTGAATCGAATATGCCTATTGGTTCTGTGTTCATGGCAAAAAAAATCCCGCTAGGCGGGATTTCAAAATAGTACTTAATATTATTTTTGGGTAGGAGCAGTTGGCGAAGAAGCTGGAATTTTCAATTCCACTTTCAACTTGTCACCGATATCATCTCCTCCGGCATAAACTAAATTTCCTGCACCAAGATCGAATACGTAAGTATATCCTCCGGCCTTCGCCAATTTTGCAACAGCAGCATCGAACTCATCAACCAAAGGCTTCAATAATAAATCTTGCTTGCGCTGCAATTCATCGTTCGCTGTTTGTTGAAAGTCCATCATGTTTTGCTCTAAATCTGCAATAGCTTGAGCTTTACTTTGACGAATTGCTTCTGGCCATCCGCCAGCACTTACTGCCATCTTCGACTTTGTTTCGTATTCTGCAACTTTATCGTCATGCTCTTTTTGCATCACTACATATTCTCCTTCAAAGGATTTTTTCTCCGTTTCCATATCGGCTTGAACGCCTTTCATTGCAGGCATTTGCAAAAGGATTGCTTGGCGATCAACGTGCGCAAACTTCTGCGCGAATGCACCTAATCCCAATGAAATAAATAGTGCTGCTAAAATTGTCTTCTTCATGATTGTATTATTTTTTTTCTTCTTTTCAATGACAGTACCAAAAATACGCATTAGTTGCCTTTTCTTGGTGAACTTGTGCGTTCATTTCCTGGACGACCTGTTCCGGTACCTGGACTTTCACCTGGTTTCTCTTCCGAATCTTCTTTTTCTCCATCGTCTTTATCTATTACCTCACCTGGTTTCAAGCCCATTTTCTTCAGCACCTTATCACTCAAATCATACTTTGGATTGGTGTACAATAAGTTTGAATGATTCGACTTATCGAAAACAACCATGTATTGTGACTGTGATGCCAAGTCTTCAATTGCTTGAAATATTTGCTCTTGAATAGGAGCAACTAACTCTTCTCTTTTCTTAAACAAATCTCCTTCAACACCAAACTTAGATTTTTGGTATTGCTTCACCTCTTCACGACGTTCACTAATATCGGCCTCACGCTTTTTCTTCATTTCTTCCGTTAGCAAAATCTTCTCGGCTTGAAACGATTTTTCCAATTGCTCAATGGCAGAATACTTCTGCTCAACTTCCGCCTGCCATGCTGCACTCAGATCATTGATCTCTTTTTGAGCAGCTACATATTCGGGCATGTGCGACAATATGTATTTGGAATCTACATATGCAAACTTCTGCGCGAAAAGCTTCGTTCCAACAAGAAGTAATGCAATTACAAATACTAACCTAACGAATGAGTTTGTTTTCATATTCCTATGTTATAGTTCTCCCATGTTCATACCAATACTGAAATGAAATTGTCCCGGCGCCATATTCGGTGCGTTCGGCACATCGTTTAATCTCCAGCCATAATCGAATCCCAACAACCCAAACATAGGCAAAAAGATACGAAGTCCGGCGCCTACCGATTTGTACAAATTAAACGGGTTGTAATCTGAGAAATCGGTCCACGTTCTTCCGCCTTCAGCAAAAGCCAATGCGAAAATTGT
>JBIKRF010000073.1:0-11672 GCA_044349305.1 Flavobacteriales bacterium | reverse complement strand
TTCACCATCGGGTATCGGATCGAAAGGAGGAGAATAATCTTTCGGAAATTTCAAAACATAACACCCCGCAATTGCGGGGTGTTTTATTTTAGCACCATGATTGATTTAATATTTCAGAAATACCTGGAAGTGCGTCGTGTTACAACTGATACGCGACACGTGCGAACAAATGATATTTTCTTCGCATTGAAGGGAGATAATTTTAACGGCAATCATTTCGCGAAGCAGGCATTAGATGCTGGTGCTTCCCTCGTCGTAGTCGATGAAGAGGTTGGGATTGATTCTGCACAGGTTATTCGAGTTGATGATAGTTTGAAGGCTCTGCAGGCTCTAGCAAAGCATTACCGCGAAACTTTTTCCTTTCCCGTTATAGGCATTACCGGAAGTAATGGAAAAACCACAACGAAAGAACTCATGCGGGAAGTCTTAAACATGAAGTACAAAACCTTCGCGACCCATGGTAATTTAAACAACCATATTGGTGTTCCGCTTTCGCTATTATCGGTTCCAGCAGATTGCGAAATGGCCATTATTGAAATGGGCGCGAACCATCAAAGAGAAATTGCTTCCTACTGCGAATATGCAATGCCTAATTACGGAGTAATCACCAACATTGGAAAAGCTCATCTCGAAGGTTTTGGCGGGGTAGAGGGTATTGTTAAAGGTAAGGGAGAACTCTTTGATTATGTTTCAGCCCACAATGGAATATGTCTGGTCAATACTGAATTGGCGCATTTAGATACAATGGCCGAGCGAATTCCACACAAGAAGTATGGATTCAAGTCTGGAGGATTTCATTTGGGAATAGTATCAGAACATCCGACACTTTCTTTTGAGTTCAGAACACCTTCGGATAGTGAAAGCCATATTTGTCATGCGCAGATGGCTGGTACGTATAACTTATATAACATGGCCACTGCCATTGCAGTTGGACATGAGTTTGGTGTTTCTGCTTCGGAAATGAACAAGGCCCTTGCAGCTTATATTCCTGAAAACAACCGAAGTCAGTGGTGGAATTCCGGAAAAAACAAAGTTATTCTCGACGCCTACAACGCCAATCCAAGTAGCATGGAAGCAGCATTGTTAAATCTATCGAAAATGGAAAATGCGTTTTTCATTATTGGAGATATGTTTGAAATGGGAGAATATTCCAATGAAGAGCACATGAAGATTTATGCTCTAACTCAGGAATTAGGCTTGGAAGGAATTTTTATTGGAAAGGAATTTCAATCGGTGGGAGCAACAGATTTGATAAATGCCCAAGAGGCCTTGTCTTATTTGAAGTTGAATGAAGTGAAGGGAAGAATAGTTTTGTTGAAAGGTTCGCGTGGAATGCGCTTGGAACAATTGAAGGAAGTGATTTAATGGTTGTATTTTCGTAAAAAATTAGAACGATGAATTTTGTAGAGGAGTTGCAATGGAGAGGAATGTTGCATAACAGTATCCCTGAAACAGAGGCCCATTTGAACGCGCAAATGCGTAAGGCATACATTGGATTCGATCCAACAGCAAGCTCATTGGGTGTGGGAAATATGGTTCAGATAATGACGCTCTTACATTTTCAACAAAGTGGGCACAAGCCTGTAGCTCTTATCGGTGGCGCAACTGGAATGGTAGGCGATCCAAGCGGGAAATCAGCAGAAAGAAATTTATTGGGTGAAGAAGAACTTCGCTACAACCAAGAATGTCAGCAAAAGCAATTGGAGCGTTTCCTAGATTTCAATTGTGGAGATCGTTCTGCGGAAATCGTAAACAATTACGATTGGTTTAAAGAGATGGGTTTCTTAGAGTTCATTCGCGATGTGGGAAAACGCTTGACGGTGAATTACATGATGGCGAAAGATTCGGTGAAAAACCGAATTAGCGGTGAAGACCGAGAGGGAATGAGTTTCACAGAATTCACCTACCAACTTATTCAAGGATACGATTTTTATTATTTGTGGAAGAACCACGGAATTACCCTTCAAATGGGTGGTTCAGACCAATGGGGAAACATTACTACAGGAACAGAACTGATTCGTAGAATAGACGGTGGAAGCGCTTTTGCTTTAACTACTCCGCTTATTAAAAAGGCAGACGGCACCAAGTTCGGTAAAACGGAAAGTGGAAATGTCTGGTTAGATGCTGCACGCACTTCACCTTATAAATTCTATCAGTTCTGGTTGAATGCGAGCGATGAAGATGTTAAGAATTTCATTCGCATTTTCACCTTGAAAGGAAAAGAGGAAATAGAGGCATTGGAAGCAGCGCATGCGCTAGATCCTGGTATGCGCGCCCTGCAGAAGGCTTTGGCTGAGGATATCACAACACGCGTCCACAGCGCATCGGACACAACACAAGCCATTCAAGCTTCTGGAATTTTATTCTCGAAAGACAGCGCTTTCGATTCGTTGCCGAAGGAAATGTTGTTAGATATTTTCGAAGGTGTTCCGCAAGGAACGGTAAGTAAGACCGAAATTGAGGCAGGTGCAGATATCATTGACGTTCTTGTTAATTCCGGATTTCTCCCTTCTAAAGGAGAGGCCAGAAGAGCATTACAAGAGAACAGCATTGCAGTAAATAAACAAAAAGTAACACTAGACTCGAGAGTAGACGCAAGCCACTTGATTCACGGTGAGTTGATTATTCTTCAACGCGGAAAGAAGAATTATTTCTTGTTGAAATGCCTATAAAATAAGCAGGGGTTCCCTTTGGAACCCCCTGCTTATTTTGTTTAGGAAATCATATCACCAAATTGTCCTGCCCAACACATTTCAATTCGGATAAGAAGTTAGATACTTCTATATTCAAGACGAAGAAGAAAATAAATGGTTGCCTAAGATTCTGAAAAAAGTAAATTGCATCCCCGTATTTCGGCGTGGTTTATTCTTCCAAGTATTTCAAAAGTGCCGTTGTCGTGAACAATCCCCACATCTTCGGATGCAATGAAGGAACAAGAGTTCTGATTGGCTAGATCTATAATATTCAACGCACCGCGCCTTTCAGCAGGTAGGATCGATAGGGGATCTTGTAAATCGCGACAAACCACTTTCATCCATGGTGGACAAACAAAAATCCCTTTTCCCTTCGAGTAAGCTTGAGAAAAAAGCTCAGTCATTCCATATTCACTATGGATTTCGGAGAGTTGAAAAGCCGAACACAAAAGAGCATGTAGTTCCGAACGTGTCAGTTCTTGGCGACGCCCTTTCATTCCTCCAGTTTCCATAATGGAGGTAAATTTTAGGGGCATAGGGTATAATTCCGAAAAGTCTAGCAAAGCGAAGGAAACACCAATAAGCAGAGTCTTTACTTCATTTTTTTCGTTAGCGATTATTTGATTTTTTAATGCCTCGAAATCATTCAAGAAAAATCCAGATGTTTTGTGCGCAAGTGGAAGCAAGGCATTCGCCATATATACCAAGGAAGAATTATTTCTTTCTAAATAGGAAGGAAGCAATGCCAATATGCTTAATTCTGCCAAAGGTGTTCCGACATATTCTTTAAATGTAGGAAAAAAGGATTCCTCGTAAAGTGAAAGGTCATTTATGAAATGCCGACTGCGATTCCCGCCTGTACCGCTACTTTCAAAGGTGTGAACAATCGGTTTTTCTTGACAAACACGGTGTGTTTTGAAAAAAGAAATGGGTAGAAATGGAATCTCACTCCAATGAGTTAGGGAATGAACATCTTTCCCTAATGCTTGGCAAAACTGATTGTAAACAATTGTTTCATTCAATTGTTTTTTAAACGTCGAGAACGCTATGGAATTAAAATTTTCAGAAGTTGTTTTCGTAAAATCAAGCATACACTTCACTGAATTGGCGTTCATTCTATATCTTTACAAAGATGCGAAAGATTGGCATATTACTTTTTATTTTCATGGCGCTAGTTGTTACTAGTTGCTTAGAGGTAGAGTCTTTTCCCGATGAGCCTAGCGTCGAGGCTGTGAGCATGACTGTTAATGCTGATAGTGCTTTTTTACAAATCGATTTTATTGATGGAGATGGGAATGTAGGTTTGGAACAGTCAGACACCACTGGTGATTTTGCCGATTGCCTTAAACGCTACAATTTATTCTGTGTTTATGAAGAATTGCGGAATGGTGAGTGGTTGCAAATTAGTGAAGATCCGTGTTTAAATCCGAATGCAGTTCCGTTCTATTATCGAGTGCCATGGGCAACACCTCCTGGACAAAACAAAACTCAAAAAGGTAAGATAAAGGTGCAAATGTATCCCGGTTATTATTTGGCTAGCGGATTTGACACCTGCAGATTTGCAGTTCGTATTTGTGATCGCGATTTCAATTTCTCCAATACTGTATATTCACCCGTTTATTTAAAACCTTAAGACAAAAATAGTTATGTACGGTATCGTAAATAGAGCGGTTGAAGAATTAATTATCGAGAGATTTGGTCTTGATAAATGGGAGGAAATAAAACTCAAAGCGGGATTTAACTCAGAGGGATTCATGACTTTGAAACCTTATCCTGACGAATTAACATTTAAATTAGTTGGCGCGGCAAGTGAAATCCTAAATGTGCCAGCAGATAAATTGTTAGAGGCTTTTGGAGAATATTGGATTTTATATACGGCAGAAAAAGGGTATGGCGAAATGCTTAATTTGGCTGGCGATAGTTTTCCCGCTTTTCTGAAAAACTTGAACATGTTACATGGTCGAGTTAGTAATCTTATGCCTGAGCTCGCACCTCCACAATTTGAATGCAGAAACGAAAAGCAAAATTCAATTGAGTTATTATACAGAAGCCATAGAAATGGAATGATTCCAATGCTCTACGGCTTAATAAAGGGTTTAGCAAAAAGATTTGACAATGAAGTAGTGATCGAAGAAATTGAGAGTAGCGTTGATGAAAATACCACCGTTACTTTCCTTTTAACATGGTCTTAAGCTCTCTTGAAAATATCTTGCAACGAACGGCTCCACTTTACTTCAAAGTGGATCGTTATGGAAAAGTGATGTATTCATCGGCATTATTAGATAAAGCCTTAGGGAACAATATTTCCAACTGCCAAGTCGAGGAGCTTTTTTCATTGTCTAAGCCATTTCATGATGTTGTTTCAAAGCTATCCGCAGAAAATGCGTCTTTCGATGAATTGGTTTTTCTTTCCGTGAAAAATAAAAATCAACGATACAAATCAGGTGTTCACGCCATAGATGATAGTTTCTTTTTTATCTGCAATCCGATTATTAATTCGAATTATTTAATCAAAGATTATAATTTAACAATTAATGACTTTCCCATTCATGATACCATGTATGAATTTGTCTTTGCTCAGAGCGCGAATCAAGCGGCGCTCAGAGATGTGACAAATTTGTATGAGAAAGTGGAACATAAAAATGAGCAGCTAATTCTTAAGAATAGTGAATTGACTTATCTTTTAGGAGAGGTTCATCACCGTGTCAAAAACAACTTAGCGTTTATTTCAAGTTTATTAGAAATAGAAGTTGCGCACACTCAATTTTCAGAAGTTAAAGACACACTGTGGAGTATACAATCTCGAATTAAATCGATAGCGTTGATACACGAAAGTATGTACAAAAGTGATTTGTACTCTGAGCTCTCTATCAAGAAATACTTCAACGATTTGATAGCAATCTTGCTTGAGTTTTATAACCTAAAAGGTAAGGTCGATTTAGATGTTCAAATTGACGAAATGTCATTGACTGGCGAGCGCATAGTGCCACTTTCAATGCTATTGCATGAGTTATTAACGAATGCCATAAAGCACAGCCTCGCTCATACAAACGCTCCGAAATTGTCAATTTCCTTTTTTAAGAAAGATGAGGAAATTAATTTTTCAGTTTGTGATCACAGCATTCCGATGCTTGAAACCCAGCCCGGAAAAGGATTCCAGTTGATCGATATTTTTGTGTCACAACTTAAGGGAAAAAAAGAAACCCATTTAGAAAATGGGTTTCAAACAGTAATTAGATTTCCTCTTTAAGAAATTCTGTTTTTCAATTCTTGATCAATCGCGTCTAAGAAATCTTCAGTCGTTAAATAATGCTCTTCACGTGTTTCAGAACCGTGAATACACACTGCTAGATCTTTAGTCATCTTTCCTCCTTGAACCAAATCAACACATACTTTCTCAAGTGTTTGAGCGAATGTGATTAACTCTTGGTTGTTGTCTAATTTTCCGCGGAACGCAAGACCTTGAGTCCATGCGAAAATAGAAGCAATAGGGTTTGTTGAAGTTTTCTTTCCTTGTTGGTGCTGACGGTAGTGACGGGTCACAGTTCCGTGAGCTGCTTCCGCTTCCATAGTCATTCCATCTGGAGTAATCAATGCAGAAGTCATAAGTCCTAAAGAACCGAATCCTTGCGCTACGATATCACTTTGAACGTCTCCGTCGTAGTTCTTACATGCCCAAACAAAACCACCATCGCTCTTCAAACAGAAAGCAACCATGTCGTCTATTAAGCGGTGTTCGTAGGTGATACCTAACTCAGCGAATTTCGATTTGAATTCATTTTGATAAACTTCTTCAAAGATGTCTTTGAAGCGTCCGTCGTAATGCTTTAAAATGGTGTTTTTCGAAGAGAAGTATAAATTCCAGTTGCGCATGATGGCTTGGTTGAAGCAACTGCGAGCGAAACCGTAAATGCTTTCGTCTGTGTTGTACATAGCCATTGCTACGCCATCTCCTTCGAAATTGTATACTTCCCAAGACTTAGTTTCTCCGCCGTCTTCCGGTGTGAAGGTCATGGTTAATTTTCCTTTTCCTTTGATGGTGCTGTCTGTTGCACGGTACTGATCACCGAATGCATGACGACCAATGTTAATAGGCTTGGTCCAACCTGGAACCAACTTCGGGATGTTGTTGCAAATGATTGGCTCACGGAAAACAGTTCCACCTACGATGTTTCGAATGGTTCCGTTTGGTGACTTCCACATTTTCTTCAAACCGAATTCTTGAACACGTGCTTCATCAGGAGTGATGGTTGCGCATTTAACCGCAACGTTGTATTTCAAGGTAGCTTCTGCAGACTCAACAGTTACGCGGTCTTCAGTAGCATCACGATTTTCAATTCCTAAATCGAAATATTTAATGTCAAGCTCTACGTATGGAAGAATTAATTTGTCTTTGATGTATTTCCAAATGATTCGAGTCATTTCATCGCCATCCATTTCAACAATCGGATTGGCTACTTTGATTTTATTCATGTCTTGATTAATTAGGGTACAAAAATAAATCGGGAGCTGCTAATTAAAGCGAGCTCCCGATGTTTTTTCAGTTTTTGTTTAAAACTTAAACTTGCTCGCGCTTAGAGAAAAAGAATGAACCTTCAATGGCTGCATTCTCGTCGCTATCTGAACCGTGAACGGCGTTCGCAGCAATGCTTGTAGCAAACATGCGACGGATAGTTCCTTCGTCTGCTTTTGAAGGGTCAGTAGCACCAATAAGTGTTCTGAAGCTTTCAACTGCGTTATCTTTTTCAAGAATAGCTGCCACGATAGGACCGCTAGTCATGTATTCTACTAATTCTCCGTAGAATGGACGCTCTTTGTGAACCTCGTAAAAACGAGAAGCATCTTCTTTGGTAAGTTGAGTCAATTTCATTGCGCGGATAGAGAATCCTGCTTCAATGATTTTGTCAATGATTTTTCCTGTGTTGCCAGCTGCTGTTGCATCTGGTTTAATCATCGTAAAAGTGCGATTTCCTGACATAATAAATATTTTGGATTGCAAAAATACAACATTCCCATTCTAAATTCGCTGAAAATTAAATGAGATGAACACGAACCTTACTTCGGCGCAAGCCATGGATTTGGAAGACAATTATGGAGCGCACAATTATCACCCCATTCCGGTTGTAATTGCGAAGGGAAAAGGCGTTAAGGTGTGGGATTTGGAGGGGAAAGAGTATTTCGATTTTCTTTCGGCGTACTCTGCAGTAAACCAAGGACACTGCCATCCGAAAATTATTCAAGCATTGAAAGATCAAGCCGAGAAAGTAACACTTACTTCTCGTGCGTTTTATAACAGCGAATTAGGAGCTTACGAAAAGTTCATCACAGAATATTTCGGTTATGAAAAAGTTCTTCCCATGAATACAGGTGTTGAAGGCGGAGAGACTGCGGTGAAGCTTGCTCGTAAATGGGGATATAATGTTAAAGGCATTGCGGAGAATCAAGCGAAAGTTGTTTTTGTTGAAGGAAATTTTTGGGGAAGAACACTTGCAGCTATTTCAACGTCACAAGACCCAAGTAGCTATGCAGGTTTCGGTCCGTATATGCCCGGATTTCTGTCCATTCCATACAATGATTTAAATGCATTGGAAACTTGTTTAGCAAGTGATTCAAATATTGCGGCATTCATGTTCGAGCCTATTCAAGGCGAAGCAGGTGTCGTTGTTCCGCATGAAGGATATCTAGCAGGAGTTCGTGCACTTTGCACGAAGTACAATGTGCTTATGATTGCAGATGAGGTTCAAACAGGATTGGCGCGTACAGGTAAGATGTTGGCTTGCGATCACGAAAATGTGAAGCCAGATATTTTGGTTCTTGGAAAGGCGCTTTCAGGTGGAGTTTTACCTGTAAGTGCGGTTCTTTCCAGCAATGAAGTAATGCTAACCATCAAGCCTGGTGAACACGGAAGCACCTACGGTGGAAATCCATTGGCATGCGCAGTAGCTACTGCTGCTTTGGAAGTTCTTCGCGATGAGAACATGGCAGAGAATTCAGAGCGTTTAGGTGAATTATTCAGAAGTGAAATGAGAAAACTTCAAAGCGAAGTTTCACTCGTTACGCTTGTTCGCGGAAAAGGATTGTTGAATGCCGTTGTTATCGATGATCACGAAGACAGCCATGCAGCTTGGGACATCTGTGTAGACCTTGCTAAGAAAGGATTATTAGCGAAGCCAACACACGGGAACATTATTCGTTTTGCTCCGCCATTGTGTATTACTGAAGTTGAGATTATGCAATGCGTTGAAATTATTTCAAACGTCATTAAAGCTCACGCGAAGTAAGAGTCGTGAGACTCTTACAACCAACCTTTCGATTTCATCCAATCGTCGTTGAACATCTTGCCCAAGTAGCGAGTGCCGTGATCGTGGAAAATTACCACTACTACATCTCCTTCTTTGAAGCGATCTTTCATTTGCATGATTCCAGCCATGGCTGACCCAGCGCTGTTTCCAGCGAAGATGCCTTCTTCTTTCGCAATTTTACGCGTGTAGATTGCAGCGTCTTTGTCGGTTACTTTTTCGAAATGATCAATAAGATTGAAGTCAACATTTTCAGGAAGGAAATCTTCACCAATACCCTCGGTAACGTAGGTGTAAATTTCATCCTTACTGTAGCTCCCTGTTTCTTTGTATTGCTTGAAGATTGAACCGTATGTGTCAATGCCAAGTACTTGAATATTCGGATTTTTTTCTTTCAAGAAACGCGCAGTTCCGGAAATGGTTCCTCCAGTTCCAACACCCACAACCAAGTGTGTAATCTTACCGTCGGTCTGATCCCAAATCTCTGGACCTGTAGATTCGTAATGCGCTTGAGCATTGCTCGGATTGTCATACTGATTCGGCTTCCAAGAATTTGG
Source organism: Flavobacteriales bacterium (assembly GCA_044349305.1). Classification (GTDB taxonomy): domain Bacteria; phylum Bacteroidota; class Bacteroidia; order Flavobacteriales_D; family Sanyastnellaceae; genus CAIZGX01. The sequence continues at coordinate 2,123 of JBIKRF010000073.1, read as the reverse complement.
TGTTTCTTTTTCAAGACGAGAAGAAACGCTGTAGTATGAGCGAGGGTCTTCCGGATCTACATCGGTTGGACAAACAATTACTTCTGCACCTAAGGCACGAAGCGCATCGAACTTCTCTTTACTCTGTTTATCGGTACTTGTGAAAATACACTTGTATCCTTTCATGATAGCCGCTATGGCCAAGCCCATTCCTGTGTTTCCTGAAGTTCCTTCAATAATGGTTCCCCCTGGTTTCAATCTTCCATCTTTTTCAGCATCTTCAATCATCTTCAAAGCCATGCGGTCTTTAATGGAGTTACCCGGATTGAAGGTTTCAACTTTGGCTAAAACCAAAGCAGGAATGTCTTTTACAATGGTATTTAATTTCACCATAGGCGTGTTGCCAATGGTGCCGAGAATGTTTTCGTGATACTTCATAATGCGAAGGTAGGTTAGGAGATTTAATTTTTTCGAATCGACTCTGCAGGACGGAAAGTAGAAACATATAATGAAGGAAGAATCATCGCTAACACACACACGCAAAGGGTGAGCGCATTTAAAATGATGATCTCTATGGGGTTCATGAGAATGGGAATTTCAGAAACATAGTAGTTCGCTGGATCAAGCTTGAATACACCTGTGTATTTTTGGAAAAGGGCAATCCCAATTCCCAAAATGTTTCCAATAATAACGCCCTTACCAATGATGTGCGCTGCGTGCCAAAGGAAGACGCGCAACAAAATTGGATTCGGTAATCCCATGGATTTTAATGTTCCAATGAATGATTGTCTTTCCAAAATTAGAATGAGTAATGCCGAGGTCATGTTCACAATGGAAAGCACCACCATAAGCACCACAATAATGATCACATTCACGTCGAGCATTTCCAACCAAGCAAAGATTTCCGGATTTCGATCGGTGAGTGGAATGACGAACAAATCGTATGGAATAGCCTCCCACAAAGGGTCTCTCACTTTTTCAAGCGCTTCATAATTTTCAACCTGAACCTCATATCCACCAATGTAATTCACTTCGCTACCTCGAAGATTTGAATAGGTCCATCGCGGTGTTACGAATTCATTTTCTGCATGCGGCGGGAATTTTAAATGAACATAAGTGGTGTCTGCAATTTGAAAGGGAGCTGTTGTAACCAATCCAAATGTGGTGTCTGTCATACCTACATAATAGATGGGATCCTTTGCGGGCGTTCCGTCGAGCCAGTGCTGTTCAAACTCGCCGTTGTTTCCGAATCCAATAGGAGAAATAAACGTGAGGAGCGGAACAGTCGCCGTGTCTACAACTATTTGTCCTTGAAGTCCCCAACCGCCAAATTGCTGAAGGTAGGCTAGGTGCACGAAAATGAATTTCTCGTCGTACTCTTCCAATTCAGTTTTATACGTGCCGACCAGTGTGAAATTTTGTTGTTGAATATCATCTTCACTGTTCACGATATACAAACTCATTTTCTGTCCCAATTGTAACGCTAGTCGATTAGCGATATAGTCAGACAAAACTATTTCTGCTTCAGGAAGTGTATCTGCTTCGTAAGTCAGTTTCATAACTCTTCCTTGCGTTAGCACGCTGTGCAAAAAAGTGGTATCGTATTGTTCTTCTATTCCTTTTGCAATCACTCCCGATAATCCAGCCTTTGATTCAACAATAGCAGGCTTTTGAGCGTATACACTGACGTTTTTAATTCCTGAAATTTGCTTGATGTCTTCAATTAACTTGTTGTCATATAGCAACGGAACAGATTCCTGCGCTGCATTGTCGCCATTCGAAACAATTTGAAAATGTCCTCCGAATCCAATTACTTTTTGTCTTACCTCCGATTGAAATCCTTTCACCACTGCGAGAGAAAGTATCATAAGCGCAATGCCAATAGCCACACCCCACATGGCAATGCGAACAATAGGCTTCGAAATACGCCCATTGTCTCGCGCACGAAGCATGCGAAAAGCCAAGAAAGATGCTAGCTTAAAAGATTTCATTGCGGCTCAAAGTTAGGACTTCGACATTGGAAAGTTACTAACTTCATTTATTTCGGTTCAATTTTAGTTAAGAATGAACAAAATTTGTGTGCCCATGAAACACAACAGAATTCATTTGTTTTTGAGTTTTCTTTTTGCACTGAATGCATCTCT
>JBIKRF010000164.1:0-3120 GCA_044349305.1 Flavobacteriales bacterium | reverse complement strand
TCTGCCTTCAACGATTACCTTCCAGACAGCGTAAGAAAATCTCCAGAGATTGCCTATCGCTCTTCGAGTGAACCTACGCGTATGATTGTTATCTCTGACGCCGACATTGCCTACAACGAAGTTCAAGTTGAAAACGGAAAAGAATACCCAATGCCCTTGGGATACAGCAAGCAGTTCAAACGTGTTGTGTATGACAACAAAGATTTACTTCTGAACTGTGTGAACTACTTATTGGACGATGCTAGTTTAATTGATGTTCGTTCGCGTAACATTCAAGTTAGAAAACTTGACAAGGATAAAATTTCACTTGAAAAAAATTATTGGAAATCACTGAATACAGCCTCTCCACTTTTCGTTTTAGCAATCTTCGGAACAGCAATTGTTTACTCGAGAAAGAAGCGCTGGACCAAGCAGAACTAACATGAAAAAAAAGAACATCATTCTTCTCGCGTTGTTTTTACTTCTTGCGGGAACAGCTATTTTCCTTTATCCAAAACTTAGCAAAAAGAGTTCAACCGGAGACAATCCGTTCATGCAGTTTTCCATTGAAGACACGGCATCTGTTTCGAAGGTTACCATTCAGGATAGAAATGGAAATGTGGCACTTCTTGAACGCAAGTCCGGAACTACGGAGTGGACCATTAACAAAAAATACAACGCGCGAAAAGATGTGATTAAATTATTGCTCGAGTGTTTTCATGACGTTCGTGTTCGAGGGAACGTTCCTTCAAAGATGCGAGACAACATGATGAGCGTAATGGCTTCTTCCGCGAAAGAAGTTAAGATTTACGGAAAGAACAACGAACTGCTAAAGACTTATTTCGTGGGTCCGAACACGCAAGACCACATGGGTACCATTATGCTGTTGGAAACGCCCGAAGATGGAAGAGGTGAAGATCCATACATCACCCACATTGAAGGGTTCACTGGATTTTTAAATCCACGTTTCTTCATTGATGAAATGGAATGGCGCAGCACAGATATTTTCTACTATCCGAATAACGACATTGCCGAGATTGAAGTGTTGCACATGACCGATCCAGGAAGCAGTTTCAAATTATCTTATTTAGGAAATAACAAATTGAAATTCGAGCGTTACTTGAATGGCGTGCTTACGCCATTTGCGCAACTCGATACAGCTCGTGCATTTGATCTTATGAAGCGCATGCGCAAAGTGAACTTAGAGACATACAACACCATGCTTAAGCCATCAGCTGCTGACTCTATTAAAAGCATTACTCCAACCTTCGTACTTCGTGTGAAGAACAATGCGGGCAACTACACCGCTTTGAACTTATACCTAAAGAAAGCAAAGGAAATGACTGCAGATGCAACCGGACAGATGACTCCGTTTGACCCTGAATATTTCTGGGCGAAAACAGACGCAAATGAATTGGGATTGGCTCAGTTCTTTGTCTTCGAACCGTTGTTGCAACCGGCAGGATTCTACGGTCGCTAATTAAGCGTTTACTTTCAATTGAAAAATAGCGATGCCTCCAGCAATGGATGCATTCAAGCTTTCCGCGCTTCCCATTGATGGAATTGTCAATCTTGTTTCAGAAGCTTCTAGGAATTGTGCAGACACACCGTGGCTCTCACTTCCTACGACTAGCGCCCACTTTTCTGAAGCTTTGAAAGATTGAATGGGCGTTCCATTTAAATCTGCAGCAAGCAGCGGAATCTCTTTCAACCTAAAATATTCAATGAGTTCATCGGAAGTTGCTGAAGCAAAAGGCAAACGCAAAACACTTCCCATCGTCGCTTGAACCACCTTCGGATTGTATACGTCAACGCATTGATCGTCGAGCAGCAAAGCGTCGACGCCAAACCACTCGCACGTGCGAATGAGTGTGCCTAAATTTCCAGGATCGGAAATGGCATTCGCAATACAAAATGTTTTTCCTGTAACGTTCTCAAGCGAAGCGTTCCTCTGCTTCAACACCGCTAAATATCCAGGAGGTTGAGTCAGACTTGAAATTTGCTCCATATCGCGCTCATGAATAAGAGGCACTCGAAACTTGATAGAGAAACCCTCATCTGAGGTAAATGCCTTCACAACACTAGACTCGAAACCCAATGCCTCTTCCACCGCCTTTCTTCCTTCCACAACGAACAATTGCTCTTGCATTCTGAATTTCTTCTGCTGCAAAGAGCGAATTAGTTTGATTTCGTTCTTGGAAATGGACATTAAATTTTATTTATACAAAGATGCGATAGATATTTGTAGAAATGATGCAAAAGAAGTTTTTTCAGATTGGCAAGTTCTCGCAAGTTCTTATTTGTGGAATAATTGCCATTGCTTATTCTTCATGCACCATTCAAAACAATTTAAGCGAAGGTGAAATATACTTCGAAGACCACAAAGTTGATTTCGTGGAATCGAAATCAGATTTGTTCAAAGGCACAGATGTTAGCGCAGACGAACTTTTGTACTTAGCCAAATTAAAGCCGAATCGGAAAACGCTCATGTTTCGTTTGAACATGCGCTTAAACACGTTTGTTCCTCGCAAATTTTTAGAGCGATCTCAACTTCGTATTGACAAACGTTGTGACCGAATAAACAAGAATCGTTTCGACAAAGAAACACGCAAAAACAAACGACATAAAGACCCGAAGGAATGCAACGGACTTTGGCCTTGGCTGGCCTATACAGTCGGCGAAGCTCCGGTTTTATTAGATACTGTTTTAGTGAATAAGGGCGCTAGACAAATGGAAATTTATTTGCGTAAGAATGGCTACTTCAACGCTGAAGTGAAGGCAGAGGAAATTTTAAATACAGAAGAAAGTTTTTTCTGGGATGCAGGAAAAAAGAGCAATGTTGTTTATCATGTGAAGCTCAATGATTTGTACACCATTAAAAATGTTGAATGGTCCACCGACGACTCTAACGTTGAAATACAACTTCCTGAGCTCAAAGAGAGGTGTTTGGTAAAATCTGGCGAACGTTTCAGAGTTGACAATCTTGATGCAGAGCGCAGTCGCATATCACTTTTTCTAAATAACACTGGATTCTTTGAATTCATACCCGATTATATCATTTATCAATTAGATACCGTCACCTCGCCTAAAGAAGTGAATGTTAAGTTAACCGTCTTGAATCAAAAGGCTCTCGATGGCTAT
>JBIKRF010000072.1:0-11837 GCA_044349305.1 Flavobacteriales bacterium | reverse complement strand
AAAATACAAGGAAGTAGAAGAGGCTTTAATCTCTGTGAAAGCCTACAACAAGATCTTCAACGGAAACAAAGACTATGTCTTCAAACCGAAAAAAGTAACAGGTGTTTCAACGCCAAGCGATGAATACCTTCCCATGATCTCGCCCGACGGTGAAATATTATTCTTTACGCGATTGCTTATTAAACAAGCGAAAGGTGATTTCACTAGTAAGGAAGTGGAAGAATTCACATGGAGCAAGCGCGTGGATATCAATGCGCAATTCGACAACGGATTGGCGCTTCCTCCGCCTTTCAACAAAGGCGGTTCATACGGTGGAGCAACGCTTTCAATCGATAACAAAGAACTCATTATCGCGAAGTCGAATCCGAATGCAAAAAACGCAAACAACATCGATTTGTTTTCAACCCGATTCGAACGCATTACCAAAGATGACGGAAGCATTGGTTATGTATGGAGTGACTGGGTGAGTTTGGGTGAAGGGGTGAATACGCCTGACGGCTGGGAAGCGCAGCCTTCTTTGAGTGGTGACGGACAAACACTCATCTTCGCGGCAGTTCGTCCAGAGTGCACAAAAGACAATTCAGGAAATTTCAGTCATGATTTATTCATGTCGCGTAAACAAGCCGACGGCACATGGGGCAAGTGCACAACACTTCCAACTTCGATTAATACGAAGGGACAAGAGAAAGCACCTTTCATTCACAGCGATAGTCATACGATTTATTTTTCGAGCGATGGACATTTGGGTGTTGGTGGAATGGATTTTTTCTACGCCAAGATGAACGACGACGGAACCTTCAGCGAAGTTGAAAACATAGGAGCTCCGATTAACGACGAAAATGATCAGATTGGAATAATTGTAAGCAGTGACGGTGAACTCGCGTACTTCGGAGCCGATCGTTACTTGAGAGAAAAGAGCTACGATATTTTTCAATTCAATATGCCAGAAAAGGCGAAGCCCGAGCGCGTAGCAATTATTAAAGGTGAGGTGAAAGGCGACGATGGAACACCTGCGCAAAATGCCTCGGTTACTATTCAATATGCGCAGTCGGGAAGTGAAGAGCAAGTGAAGGTGAACAACGATGACGGTTCATATGCCGCTATTGTTCGCACGAATAAGAAGGAAGATGTTGTGTTGAAAGTGGAAGGTGAAAACATTGCCTTCAATGCGCATGTCATTTCGAAAAAAGAGAACAACGATCCGGCTGCAATTTTAAAATTGAATTTGGAAACAGCTGTCGTCGCAGAGAACAAACCGTTTGTCATTAACGATATTTATTATTCAACCAGTTCAACTTCCATTAACGAAGAATCGAAATTGATTTTAATTCAGTTCGCAGATTACTTGAAGGAACATCCGACTTGGATTATTGAAATACGCGGACACACCGATAACATTGGCGATGATAAATCGAATGAAGTTCTTTCTTTAGGAAGAGCGAATCAAGTGAAAGATTTTTTGGTTTCGAAAGGAGTGAAGGTTGAACAACTGTCAGCTATGGGTTTCGGAAAGTCTAAGCCGATTGCATCGAACGATACCGAATCTGGGAGAGCCAAAAACAGAAGAACAGAATTTGTAATTAAAAAACTCTAGCATGCGAATAGACATTCTTACCATTCTGCCTCGCTTGCTCGACGGGCCTTTTGCAGATTCAATTTTGAATCGCGCGCAGAAGAACGGTCTGTGTGAAATACACATTCACAACATTCGCGATTATTCAACAGATAAGCACAAGAGTGTAGACGACTATCAATTTGGCGGTGGAGCAGGAATGGTGATGCTTATTCAGCCCATTGCAGATTGCATTGATAAGTTGAAGGCCGAACGCGAGTACGACGAGATTGTTTATTTAACGCCCGATGGCGATAGACTCAATCAGAGCATGTGCAATACCTTTTCATTGGGAAAGAATTTGCTCATGATATGCGGACATTACAAAGGCATTGATCAACGCTTGCGCGATCACTATGTGACACGCGAAATTTCAATTGGTGATTATGTGTTGAGTGGAGGGGAATTAGCAGCTGCTGTTTTGGTAGATGCGATTGTGCGATTAATTCCAGGCGTGATGAACGATGAAACGAGTGCATTGACAGATTCATTTCAAGATAATTTATTAGCCCCTCCGGTGTATACACGTCCTGCGGAATACAACGGATGGAAAGTTCCAGATGTGTTGACTTCTGGAAATTTCAAAGCCATTGAAGATTGGCGCATGCAGCAAGCATTCGAGAAAACGAAAACAAGAAGACCCGACTTGCTATGAGCACGCCACTTGCGGAAAGAATGCGCCCGAAGACATTCGATGAATACGTAGGGCAATCGCATTTGATTGGCAAGGGTGCCGTGTTGCGCAGCATTATTGAAAGCGGACACATTCCGAGTATGATCTTCTGGGGTCCACCGGGTGTTGGAAAAACAACGTTGGCAAACATCATTGCGCAAACTCAACAACGTCCGTTCTTTTCGCTCTCTGCCATCAATAGCGGTGTGAAAGAAATTCGCGAAGTGTTAGATCAGGCAGGGAAGGGCGGACTGTTTCAGAAGAGTGCTATTTTATTCATCGACGAGATTCATCGCTTTTCAAAGAGTCAGCAAGATTCGTTACTCGGTGCGGTTGAGAAGGGAGTCGTAACGCTTATTGGCGCGACAACAGAAAACCCGTCCTTCGAAGTAAACGGCGCCTTGTTGTCACGCTCGCAGGTATACACGCTGAATGCGCTCACCAAAGACGAGCTCAATCAATTGCTGGAAGACGTCATTGTTCGCGATGAAGCGCTTCGCGCAAGGAATATTCAATTAGTAGAAACACAATCTTTGTTGAAATACAGCGGCGGCGATGCCCGCCGATTGCTGAATGTGCTGGAGTTAGTTGTTGAATCCATTGCAGAGACGCCTTGTGTCATTAAAAACGCTTCGGTAGAGAACGTCATTCAAACGAATGCTGCACGTTACGACAAGACGGGTGAAATGCATTACGATGTTATTTCAGCGTTTATAAAAAGCGTTCGCGGAAGTCATGCGCAAGCCGCGACATACTATTTGGCGCGAATGATTAAAGGCGGGGAAGACCCGCTATTCATAGCGCGAAGATTGGTCATATTGGCTTCAGAAGACATTGGCTTAGCGAATCCGAATGCGCTATTGATTGCGGAAGCAACCTTTCGCGCTGTTCAAAATATAGGCTGGCCTGAAGCACGCATTCCATTGAGTATGTGTACCGTTTATTTGGCAACCAGCGCGAAAAGCAATTCTGTCTACACCGCTATTGATGCGGCTTTGGCGTTGGTGGAACAGACAGGTGATTTACCTGTGCCCATTCATCTTCGCAATGCTCCAACGAAATTAATGAAGGAGTTGGGATACGGAAAGAACTACGAATACGCGCATGCCCACGAAGGAAATTTTGTTCGTCAAGAATTTCTTCCAAACGAAATTGCATCGTCTGAATTCTACACACCAGGCAACAATCCGAAAGAAGCGGCTATTGTAAAATGGCTTCAAGAACGTTGGGGGACGAATGAATAATAACACGACACGAAACTTTGGACTCGATTTGTTTCGAGCGTTGGCCATTGTGTTGGTTGTGTTGTCTCACGGAAAATTTTTGTTGAATGGAACGGTCCTAGAAAATTTTCCGTTTGTGAAAATGCTCGACGGCGTTGATTTATTTTTCGTGTTAAGCGGATTTTTAATTGGAGGAATATTGTTGAAGTCTTCTTCTGAGGGGCTGAATTGGCAGGGTGTTGCGCACTTCTGGAAAAGAAGATGGTTGCGAACCTTGCCGAATTATTATTTGATTTTGTTGTTGAATTTCATTTTCATTTCGTGTGGAATTATTTCCGGAGACTTAACTGTTTTCGGTTGGAAGTTTATCGTCTTCCTTCAAAACTTCACAAAGCCACTCATTGGATTTTTCTGGGAGTCGTGGAGCTTGGCAGTGGAAGAGTGGTTCTACATTTTTACTCCAGTAATGCTTTGGGGACTGCTGAAAGTGTTTCGATTGAAATGGGCTTATCTCGTTGCTACACTTGTAATGATTGCTGTTCCCTTGATCTATCGCGCTTGTTCCTTTGATCCCAAGCTCGACGATTTTTGGTTCGATGTGCAGGTTCGAAAGATTGTGGTCTTTCGACTCGATGCGATAGCCTTCGGATTGCTACTCGCTTGGATTTATTCTTTCCATAAAAATCTTTGGGATAAGTGGAAAAACTTTGCTCTAGTAATAGGCTTGGCAATTGTTTTTTTCTTGTTGAATAGTAGCTCTTCGAATGCCACGTTTTATCGTCAAGTGTTTTATTTCAGCATAACACCTCTAGCTATAGCGCTCATTCTTCCTTGGTTTGAGGGAATAACATCTTCATGGAAACGTTTGGTTGGTGCAGTGACGCACATCAGTAAGATTTCGTATTCGATGTATTTAATTAATCTGGCGTTGGTTGCTCAAGTCATCGGATTGAATTTTCCTGTTCAGGGAAATGCAGACGGTATATTGAAGTACCTCGGGTATTGGGTAATCGTGATTGCGGTTTCTTCGGCGCTTTATTATTTTGTGGAAAGGCCAATTCTTCGGTGGAGAGATAACGCTTCGCGATGACGCAACGCGTTGCGATGACACGACACGTCGTGATGACAATCTTCGATTGATGACCACTTCGTGGATGACGGCGAAGCCGATGACCGCGGAGCGGATGACACCGAAGGTGATGACAATCTGCGATTGATAACCACTTCGTGGATGACGGCGAAGCCGATGACCGCGGAGCGGATGACACGACATGTCGTGATGACAATCTGCGATTGATAAATGAGATGATGTATTTTTGCAGCATGTATAAGCTTCTGATTAAACCTTTCTTTTTTCTTTTTTCTCCAGAAAAGGCGCATTACTTGGCCATGGATTTATTGAAATTTTCTACAAGAATTCCTGGAGGGAAAATGATTTTAAAATCAATTTTCAAAGCGGAAGAAAATAAGATTATCGTTGCTGGAATTGAATTTCCCAACAAGGTTGGATTGGCTGCTGGGTTTGATAAAGATGCCCGTTGGATCGATGAGTTGGCGTTGCTAGGATTCGGACATGTGGAAATAGGAACACTAACGCCGAAAGCTCAACCGGGAAATGATAAGCCTAGATTGTTTAGACTTCCATTAGACAACGGATTAATCAACCGTATGGGATTTAATAACGGTGGCGTTGAAGACGCAGCAGTGCGATTAAGAAAACGTAAATCGAATATTATTGTTGGTGGGAATATTGGAAAGAATAAAATCACTCCGAATGAAGATGCATTAAGTGATTATTTAATTTGCTTGAATGCCCTTCACGATTGTGTAGATTATTTCGTTGTGAATGTAAGCTCTCCGAATACGCCCGGATTGCGCGAGCTGCAAGAGAAGGAACCGTTAATGAAAATTCTTTCTGCTCTTGCTGAAACAAATAACACCTTCCCAAAACCGCGTCCCATCTTTTTAAAAATTGCTCCGGATTTAACAGACGATCAATTGAATGACATTGTTGAAATTGTTCTTCAAACAAAAATTGCGGGAGTCATTGCAACGAACACAACTATTTCAAGAGAGCAGTTGCAAACGAATACACAAACCATTCAGAGCATTGGAATGGGCGGATTAAGCGGCGCTCCCGTGCGTTCGCGTTCAACCGAAGTCATTCGTTATTTGCATTCAAAATCGAACGGTGCGTTTCCAATCATTGGCGTTGGTGGAATTCACACTTCACAAAATGCGCAAGAAAAAATAGATGCAGGTGCTTCCCTTGTTCAGGTATACACGGGCTTCATCTACGAAGGCCCTGCAATCGCTCGCAACATCGCAAACCACATTCATTAATCCGCTCTGCGGTCATCACCTTCGGTGTCATCGGCTTCGCCGTCATCAATCGCAGATTGTCATCACGACGTGTCGTGTCATCCTCTCCGCGGTTATGGTGAATAACTCTGTTGATATGTGTGAATTTCACTTTCGTCGCAAGGCTTCGTATGCCGTTTATTTTTGATGAAATCGAAAGATTAAAAAATCGTTAAGGCATATGATTACATTTTTTGGAAAGAAGAAAATCTCAGCAGAGCGCGCAGCAGCCATGTTCGTGAATACGCTGCTAGATTCTGTTGAAGGTGGATTCCCAGAGGTAGCTGGATTTATTCGCGATACCCCTGAGTTTGTTTGCACTCCAAAAATTAGTGACGATGAATACGGTAAGTTTTTAATGATCGCGATTGTAGGGAATTTCAATTATTTGAATGAACACTTCCGCGATGGAGAAGGTGATTTAATTGTTCAGCATTGCGTAGATCAATTGGCTCCTGTTTTCGATTTGTCTCCAGTTGCTTTCCAAGCCAAATTAAACGACTACAAGAAGTTCATGGCTCACGTGAATTTCCCTTCGAAAAACATTTTGTACAGCATGTCGAAGGCATTCTTCTTCAAATACGAATTGAATCAATACCAAGACGAGTACTTCCGCAACATGAATACGCCGAATCCAATCTTCTTGAAGAGTTTGGATGAGATTATGCGTAATTTCATTTGGGACTGGTCGGCATTCTGCGACAAGTACAAGGTTCAGTTAGGAACGGTGTAACCGCTTCGCGGATGACACAACACGTTGTGAGGACGGCAAAGCCGATGATACAACACGTTGTCATGACACTTTCAGTGATGACCGCTTCGCGGATGACACTTCGTGATTAACTAATTTTCTAGGAAATATTCTAAGACGGTATCTTTTCCAGATTTCAAATCTTCTAAACTTTGTTCCAAAGGAATGTTTGGAAGTATGGGCGTTCGCGAATAACTGAACGTGTTTTTGTAGTTGTAGCGAATGGTCGGAACCGAATAAGAAATTCCAGATTCAGAAAGTTGAATAGTGGTTGCGTTGCCCCAGGTGCCGTTGGCAGTGGCGTTGCACGGTGTGCCAATAAGAACTGCTCTGTGATTACTTTGCATCAACTGTGCGAAGTCGCAAGCAGCAGATACCGTATTTCCATTCATGAAAATTGCCACTTTTCTATTGTACACATGTTCTCTGCGCTGACGCTGAGGGATACTGAAAAAGGCGGTGTCTGATTCTTCGAGCGGTGTCTGACTTAACATGTAGTACTTATACATGTCTTCATTTCGCTTGAACTGTTTTTCTGTGAATTTGGGGAAATGCTTTTGTCTGAATTTCGAAACGATTTGATAGGAATAGTCGCTGGCTTTCCAGATAATATTGTTGGGTGTATTCAATCCTTCAGGCATTAAGAACGAGCAGAGATATTCAACCAGGGCACTTGAACCTCCCGGATTGTCGCGCACGTCAATGGCAATATCACGAATGCCTAACTCACGAGTGGCTTGAAAGAACTTTCTAATTTTTTTAACGTCGTTTTGGAAAGGACGAGAGGAGAAGGAGTGAACTTTTAAAATAGCTTTTCCTTCATTCAAATAAAAAGTAGCTTCTACATTTTTTTTATTCTGGTTGAAATGTTCTCGTCTGATTTTTTGAAGATGCTTTATGTCTAACAGTTGCACTTCCATACTGTCGATTTTATTGTCCACTCGGAAGACAATCGTTTCAACATCCCAATCGCTTTGCGAAGGATTTGCGAAGAATTGAGCTGGCGTGTAATAATAGGGTGCTGCTTCGTTACTAGCCTGTATGGCATTACCTTCGTCTACGCTCCATTGTTTTGCCAAAGCATGCAATTCCTTCATGGGTAATTTTCCAATTGAAATAATTTCGCTTCCAAAAGGAGGCCCGCCGAAGTATGTCTCTTCAACGTAAAATTTTCCGTCAATGGGTTCAATGAACAAAGGCAAAAAGCCAGAGTTGTATCCGCATGATTCGAACATCAAACGAAACACGTGAGTCTGCAAATGTGAATCTTGAACAACGCGAATGAATCGATTGAGATTCTGCGCATGCTCAATCATTGTGCGATCTTCAGAGTAGAAGTCAAAAGCTATTTTGTACGCTTCGGAAAAGGCTTCCTTGCCGCAATAGGCGTATGGGTCTGGATGAACAGTTAGAAGTTTTTCCTCCAGTTCAATAAGGTCGTCAATTAAATAGTCTGCACAAATGCGTTCAATATTTCGCTCGCAGCGATAATACGCTTTTGAATTCGGATCGAAGCATGTGTCGGACTGGGCAGATATCTGAACAGTCGCTAAAAGAAAGACGAACGAAAAAAGTTTACGCACTTATTCGTCGTTGCGTTTTTTAACCATGGTTAAGATCGTCGCTAATGCCACCGTCTCTCCGGTTTCGTCGTATACGTCAACCAAGAACTTCACAATTCCTTTTGGAATATCGTCTTCGCTGCGTTTCTCTTGCGCAATCTTTTCCTTCACGGTAAAGCGAACGGCAATGGTCATTCCCGGATAAACAGGTTTCGTGAAGCGCGCTTCGTCTATTCCATAATTCAACAAGACTGGTCCTTTCTTCGGTTCAACAAACAATCCAGCTGCTTTCGATAAAACGAAATATCCGTGAGCCACTCTGCGCTCGAAAATGGTTCCTTCCAAAGAGGTAGCGTCCATGTGTGCATAGAAATTATCTCCACTCACATTTGCGAAGTTTACAATGTCGGCCTCAGATACGGTGTGCTTGTGTGTGAATACCGTATCTCCAACAACAAGGTCTTCGAAGTGCTGACGGAACAAGTGCGGTTGTGCTTCGGCTTGCTCTCCGCCTTGCTGGTAAACACCTGTAATGGCTGTCAACATAGTTGGCGATCCTTGAATAGCCGTGCGTTGCAAGTAGTGCATAACACCGCGTTTTCCACCCATCTCTTCTCCACCTCCAGCACGACCCGGTCCTCCGTGAACAAGCATAGGCATTGGGCTTCCATGACCGGTGCTTTCTTTCGCGCTAGCTCTGTTCAAGACTAAAATTCTTCCGTGATGCGATGCTGCGTTCAACACGAAATCACGAGCAATGCTCGTATCGTTTGTGGTGATGCTACACACCAAACTTCCTTTTCCTAATTTCGAAATAGCAACAGCCTCTTCAGTTGTTGAATAAGGCATTAGCGTAGAGATAGGTCCGAACGCTTCCACGTTATGTGAGCTTAGTTTTTCGAAAGGCTTGTCGTTCAACAACAACGTTGGAGACATGAATGCACCTTTCGAATCTTCTGCTTCAATAAGGTTGATCGTATCGTTTCCGAATACAACGTCACTTTCTTTTTTCAATTCGTTCAACGCAGCAAGCACGTCTTCGCGCTGAGCCTTTCCAGCCAACGATCCCATGCGAACTTTTTCGTTGCGCGGATCTCCAATAGCCGTTTGTCCAAGTGCTTTCACAAGCGCTTCTTGAACGTCTGACAAATATTTTTCAGGAACTAAAATTCTTCTTACTGCGGTACATTTTTGTCCGCACTTCACTGTAATTTCTTTGCGAACTTCCTTCACAAACAAATCAAACTCCTCTGTGCCCGGCGCGGCGTCTAGTCCGAGAATAGCGGCGTTCAACGAATCGGCTTCCATAGTGAATGGAATCGCTTGATCGACAAGGCGAGGATGTGACTTCAACATTTTTCCAGTAGATGCAGAACCGGTGAAGGTCACAACGTCTTGCATTTCCAAATGATCGAAAATGCCGTTAGCGCTTCCGCAAATCAATTGCAAAGCACCTTCCGGAAGAATTCCTGAAGCGTGAATATCGCGAACTACCACTTCTGTTACATACGAGGTCAATGTTGCAGGCTTCACCACAGCAGGAACACCCGCTAAGAGGTTCACCGCGATCTTTTCCAACATTCCCCATACCGGGAAATTGAATGCGTTAATATGAAGCGCAACACCTTCCTTAGGAACCATAATGTGGTGACCAATGAAGGTTCCTTCTTTCGAAAGCTTGGCTAGTTCTCCGTCTACATAAAACGAAGAATCTGGGAACTGCTTGCGCAAAGAGGCATAAGCAAAGAGGTTTCCAATACCACCGTCAATGTCAATCCAAGAGTCAATCTTCGTAGCACCTGTCTTCACGCTCACGGCGTAATACGCGGCTTTGCGCTCGGTTAAATACAGGGCCAAAGCCTTCAACATTCTTCCGCGTTCTTGGAAGGTCATCTTGCGAAGTGCAGGACCTCCCGTCTCGCGGCCGTAGTTCAGCATAGCGCCGAAATCGAGTCCGGAGCTATCTGCTACCGCTACCAATTCTCCATTTACTGCATCGAAAAGTTCGGTTCCTTTTCCGCTACCGGAGATCCATTGCCCAAGGGCGAAATTTTGAAGTTGTTGCATCTGATTTTTCTCTTGTTGCGAAGTTAATCGGAAAGTGCCGCACTTGGAATGATTGATGTATTTTTACAGCATGAATAAGGTTACGCATTTAATTACCGGCGGTTGTGGTTTTGTGGGAAGAAACATGGTGAAGAGACTCTTCAATACCACCGAGGCGCAGTTGATTTTCATCGATGATTTATCGGTTGGAACACATCCCGACACTTGGCTCAATGCCACGAAAACCAATTACGGCGAAGGCTTCACAGTATACAACGGAAGATTGCTATTCATTCACGCTGATGCGTTGAAGGTGATGCGCGCATTTTCAGAAGACGAGAAATACTTTGAAACTAATTTTCAGTTTGAAATAGATCGTATCAACGATGTCTTTCATTTCGCAGCTATTGTAGGTGGAAGAAGTAAGATCGACGGAGATCCAATGGCAGTGGCGTTAGACCTTGCCATTGATGCAGAAATGTTTTACTGGGCCTGCAGATACAAGCCGGAAAGGCTTATGTATCCAAGCTCTTCAGCCGCTTATCCAATCGACTTGCAAACAGTAGACGGTGCTATAGCATTGAAAGAGTCTGACATCGATTTCAAGAAAATGGGCGAGCCCGATATGACTTACGGTTGGAGCAAATTAACTGGAGAGTTCCTTGCGAAAATTGCAGCTTCACATTACGGTTTGAAAGTGACGTGCATTCGTCCGTTCAGCGGTTATGGTGAAGATCAAGATTTAACATATCCCGTTCCTGCTATTGCAGCGCGCGCAGCCAAGAAAGAAGATCCGTTTGAAGTTTGGGGAAGTGGAAATCAAGGAAGAGACTTCGTTCACATCGACGATGTAATTGATTGCATCTTGTTGGCTATGGATCACATTCACGACGGAACTGCCATTAATATTGGAATGGGGAAACTCACTTCCTTCAATGAAATTATTCGTGTATTCTGCGGATATGCAGGATATAAGCCTACCATCAAACCGTTGTTAGATAAGCCGGTTGGAGTGCATTCGCGTTATTGCGACATGACTTTTGTTCAAGAGAAATTAGGATGGAAGGCGAAGATTTCCATTGAGGAAGGAATGAAGCGTGTGTACGAAGCGGCGGTGAAAAAATTAGCGGCACAGCAGTAAATGAAAAACAGAACCATTGTTTGCTTCGGTCCGGGTCCGCGCTTCAAAGGCGGTATGCAGAACTACAACACTTCGTTGGCGTTGGCATTGGACAAGGAAGAGCGAAACAATGTTCACATTGTTAGTTGGACGCAACAGTACCCAGCGATCATCCCACGTGAATTCGTAGACAAGAGCAGCACAACAGACTTACTTCAAGGAAGTCGTGTGAAAGTGACTTACTTAACGAATTATAACAATCCGTTTAGTTGGAAGGAAACAGCCGATTACATTATTTCATTGAAGCCAGAAATGGTAACCTTTCAATGGAGCATAGCCCTTCAAGGATTGCCCATGGCTTTCATTGCAAAGCGCCTACGCAAGGTAGGCATTCATGTGGTGTTCGATATTCACTTTGTTATTCAAAAAGAGCACAGCTCAATAGATAAGTTTTTAACGAAGTATGCTTTGAAGCACGCTTCGTCTTTC
>JBIKRF010000071.1:0-11873 GCA_044349305.1 Flavobacteriales bacterium | reverse complement strand
GCCTTAACGCAATTCCTCATGAAGCTTCCTTACGAAACTTCTGTCGTTGAAGTAGACGACGAGTCTGTTGCGTATTTGAATGCTTACTATCCGGCATTGCGCGGACGCATTTACGAAGAAGATTTTTTACGCATGGATTTGAGAGAGCGTTTCGGCGACAATTTTTGTGTCGTTGGAAATTTCCCGTACAATATTTCATCGCAAATCTTATTCAAGGTTCTAGACGAATGGGAATGTGTACCTGAGCTGGTGGGTATGTTTCAAAAGGAGGTAGCGGAACGCGTTGCATCTGGTCCTGGCAGCAGGGACTATGGCATTTTATCGGTGTTACTTCAAGTGCACTATGAAATCAAATACCTCTTCACCGTTGAGCCCGAAGTTTTCAATCCACCGCCTAAAGTAAAAAGCGGTGTGTTGCGCATGGAGCGGAGGCCAGCACCGTTAGTGACTTCGCAACAAAAAGAATTCAAACAAGTGGTGAAGTTGGCGTTCAACCAGCGCAGAAAAACCATCCGCAATTCGGTGAAGTCGTTGCTTCAACCGGGCATTACTTCCGAGAACGACTTATTCAACAAACGTCCTGAACAACTATCGGTTGAACAATTTATTGAATTGACTCGCATTCTCTTCCCCAACAAATAACACATTCGGCTTAAATTAGCAACATGGCAGCATTGGTAACCCTTAGTGAATTTGTGATGGAACGTCAGGCAGACTTTCCTTATGCATCAGGCGATTTAACGCGACTCCTTTCCGATATTGGAATTGCAGGAAAGATCATTAACCACAAGGTGAATAAGGCGGGGCTGCAGGACATTCTTGGCGCAGCAGCGAACATTAATGTTCAAGGCGAAACGCAAATGAAGATGGACGTGTTCTCTGACGAAACATTGTTGAACGCTATGCGCTGGGGCGGACAGGTTGCAGGAGCTGGAAGCGAAGAGAATGAAAAGTACTTCGCGTTTGATCAAGAGCATTGCAAAAAAGCAAAGTATGTGATCTTATTCGATCCGTTAGACGGCTCTTCGAACATCGACGTGAACGTGAGCATTGGAACTATTTTTTCTATTTTCAGAAGGAAGAGTAGCATTGGTGATCTTGCCAATGTGAACGACTTCTTGCAAAAAGGAGATGAGCAAGTTGCTGCAGGTTATATTATTTATGGAAGTAGCACCATGCTCGTTTATACGACTGGTCACGGTGTTAACGGCTTTACCCTTCAACCCAGTATTGGCGAATTTTTTCTTTCACATCCGAACATGAAAATTCCGGAAGATGGTGCTATTTATAGCATGAATGAAGGAAACTTGAATTCGTGTGAAAAAGGTGTTCAGGAATACATTGCTTGGTGCAAGGAAAACGACAAAAAGACGAATCGTCCTTATTCAGCGAGATACATTGGATCGCTGGTAGCAGACTTCCACCGAAATCTGATTAAAGGTGGAATTTATATTTATCCGGGAACCACCAAAAACAAAAGTGGCAAATTGCGCATGCAATACGAATGCAATCCGCTTGCATTCATTGTTGAACAAGCTGGGGGAAAAGCAACGGATGGACATAGACGTATTATGGAAATTGTACCAACCGATCTTCATCAACGATCTCCTCTTTTCATTGGGTCGAAAAACATGGTTGAAAAGGTTGAAGACCTTATCAAACAACACTCATAACATGCGCGCTGTTTTTTTCCTTTGCTTTTTGTTGTTAGGAATTTCAACCTTCGGACAAGAAACTTCCGAAAGAAATTCTTCTTTGCAAGAAGCGTCGCTAGAAAAATTCAATCAGCGAAAAATTATACAGAAGCTTCGCACATTCGATAACCAGCGAGCCGTAGCAATTGGTTTAAACGTGAGTTTAGGATTATTCGGTGTTCATCGAATGTACTTGGGGACGGATTTAAAGGTTCCAATTTTATACACTGCGACCATTGGGGGCGGTGGGGTTTTATGGTTAGTTGATTTAGGTTTATTGATTGCCGTTAAAGACCTTAAACCTTTCAAGGATAATCCGAACGTTTTTATGTGGAACACAGCTCAATAAATCATGATAGAAAGATTATCCGTTGTGATTATTACATTCAACGAGGGTCATCACATTGCCCAATGTTTGAAGGCTGCACAAGCTGTTTCAGATGAAATTGTGGTGGTTGATTCAGGCTCTACAGATAACACGGTGGAAGTATGTAAAGCATACGGTGCAAGGGTTCTAACGAATCCTTGGTGTGGTTATTCCGAGCAAAAGAATTTCGGAAATACACAAGCCACATCCGATTGGATATTGAGTATAGACGCCGATGAAGTGCTGAATGACGCGCTCATTCAAAGTATTCTCAAATGGAAGAAAAATCCGCAAGCGGCTTCATTCAAGCGCATGACTAACTATTGCGGTACGTTCATCAAACACGGAGGGTGGTATCCGGATATAAAAGTTCGTTTGTTCAACAAACAAGAAACGAATTGGGAAGGAACGATTCACGAAGTACTGCGCGGACTTACAAAAGAAAATACGTTTTTGTTGGAAGGCGATTGTCTTCACTATTCCTACTACAGCGTTGATCAACACTACGCACAAGCAGAAAAATTTACCACGATACAAGCAGAAGATTTGTTTAATAGCGGCAAGCTATCGCCTTGGTTCAAGCGTGTGTTCAGTCCGATTTCAAAATTCATTGTCGACTATTTCTTCCGACTCGGATTTTTAGATGGAAAGGCGGGATTCACAGTTGCCAGAATTTCGGCTTACGCGACGTTTTTAAAATATAAAAAACTATATGAGCACACTCGCCTTTCCAAGTAGTCTTGCCATTGCAAGAACAGACAGCATTGGCGATGTGATTGTGACATTGCCGTTGTGTGGTTTTATAAAGAAGCACTCACCAAATACGCGCATAGTATTTATTGGAAGAAGCTACACCCAGGCGATTGTAGAAGCTTGTCCGTATATCGATGAATTTTTGAATTTCGATAAGCGTGCAGAATCTAATTTGAACGTAGATGCTTGCGTTTTTGCCTTTCCAGATGCGGAAGTCATGAGGTGGGTGAAGGCGCAGGGTGTGGAAAAGCGCATTGCAACAGGACGAAGAATAGCTTCTTGGAAATTCGCCAATGATCGTGTTTTCTTTTCTAGAAAGAATTCAGATTTACATGAATCGCAATTGAACTTTCATCTGTTGCAACCATTCGGTTTAAAAGATATTCCAAGCCTCGAAGAAATTCGCGAGTGGCATGTGTTGAAGCCTCAAGTAGAAAGCCCCATTCAACTCGAACCGAACAAACGTTCGGTTGTTCTTCATATGTTAAGCAAGGGAAGTGCTTTGAATTGGTCGCTTCATCAATACCAAGAATTGGCGGCACTTTTGCCGGCATCTGATTTCAACATATACATTACAGGAACAGAAGAAGAGGGGGTCCGAATTAGAAAAGACTTTCGATTCGATTCGCATGTTACCGACTTAACAGGGAAACTTTCTCTTCCAGAATTAATCGCCTTTATCTCTTCGTGTGAAACACTAGTTGCTGCAAGTACAGGACCACTGCACATTGCGTCGGCCGTGGGTATTCGCGCCATTGGACTTTATCCTTCGAGACGTCCAATGCATCCTGGAAGATGGATGCCAATTGGCGTAACAGCGACCTATTTAGAAGATGGAAATTTAGGAGAAAAAGAAAGCCTCGAGATTTCTCCCGAGGCTGTGTCTTCAATTATTCTTGACGTTAATTCTTAACGATTCGAACTGCATTTCGAAGCTTGTTGTCAAACTTCAATATGTAAATACCATTTGGTAAATTCTCAATATCCAATCGCGTGTTAAGGCTAGTTACCTTTCCTGATTGAACTTTTTCACCAACAATGTTGGTTAAGATATAACTTGAATTGACCAATGAACTTGGAACATTCAATTGGAAAATTCCTTGTGTTGGATTAGGCATTACATGAAGATTCATGTCTTCTTTCACTGAATTCACCGAAGACGGAGTAACAACATGAATGGTAAAATCTTGATAGCTTCCGTATTGATACGATCCGCAAGCTCCATATCCGTTGGTACTTGTTACATCGAAGCAGTCGGTTCCCCAACCTGCTATAACACGCATGCGATAAGTTCCCGCAGCAACAGTAGATGGCACCGTAATTTGAATGTCATAAGTCATTGGGTCTCCGGCTTGATAGCTGTGGTAAAGATTCTCTGTATCGTCGAATGCACCATCTGAATTCGTGTCGATCCAAACCCCTGCTCCACACCAAGCACCGTTGGTAATTGTCATTGCCATAGGTACGTCTTGCGTTAAGGTTGTACTCAAAGCTGTATAATCGGAAACAGCGCAATCGGTAATCCCTAGCTCCCAGACGATACTGTCCAATTCAATGTATTGATTGTTCCAAGTGAAGCATCCGCTTAAGAATGTTGGAGCGCAATAAGTTTGTGAAAAGGCTTGGCTAAATAACCCCGCGCAGAATAAGAGTACAAAGTAGATTTTTTTCATAGTTCCTTGTGTTAGGTTAAAGATAGCAAAAAAATATAAACTATCTCAATCGCAAAACCATGCCAGTCTTCAACTCTGCTCCTCTTTCAAGATCGTTTTTTCGTTCAATACTGTGAATACGAATACCGTATTGTTGAGAGATTTCGCGTATACTCTCTCCACGTTTCACTTTGTGTTCTTTCACGCTTCCCTTGAAGCGCTTGGGTTGTAGGTAAACGATTTCCTTTTCTTGAAAAACATGACCGACTTCAATGTCGTTGTACTTCTCCAATAAATGTTCAGAAATACCTGTACGATCTGATAGTTCTTTCAGTGTTTCTTTCTTCTTCGCAGAAACATATTTGATCCGATTATTTGAGATATTGACAACCACCGAATGTTCATTCGGTTTTTGTTCCGTATCAAACTGTATGAGTTCATACTTTTCAATTATATCAATCAAATTTTTGGCATATGTAGCGCTCGTCGCATACCCACATTTTTTCAGTCCCTGCGCCCATCCCTTGTAATCGCTAATCTCCAAAGAGAAGAGTTCTTCGTAGCGCGGTTTCTTCAGAAACACACTGTGGTCTTCGAACGACTGATCTACTGATTTGTATTTACGGAAACATTCATTCGGAGCATCATCGTCTATGTGCATCGTTGCTCCGCTCCAGGTGTCGTGACACTTAATTCCGAAATGATTGTTTGCTTCAGTAGCGAGCTTCGATTTACCACTGCCACTTTCTAGAATTCCTTGTGCCAAGGTAATACTGGCAGGAATTCCGTATTTGCGCATTTGATCCTGCGCTATGGATGAATAATTTTTAATGTAAGCCTCTGGCGATTGGGCCAAGCAAGAAGAGAAAGGGGGTAGAATGAGTAGGAGAAACAGAATGGCAATGAAGAAATGCTCAATACTTCTTACGTTCCTTTTCTGTGCCGTCTTCGTTGTAGAAGATCCACTCGCCAACTTCTTTTCCATTTGCATATTCCCCTTCAACATAGAGTTTTCCATTTTCATACCATGTCTTATAATCTCCCTCTAGCACGCCGTTTTCATACGTATTCAAGCTCCACTTGTTTCCATTTGCGTAAAATGTATAACACTCTCCGTGACGCTTCGTGTCTTTCATTCGCATTTCAATGTAGCATTGTTGGCTGTTTGGATAGAATGCGCGTTCACCAATTTTATTGTCTGTGCCTTTTTCAAAATACCCAACAATACGCATACCATCTGTCGTAGTTTTAATATCTCTCGCTTCTGCATCGTCTAACGATGGCGTGCAAGAAGACAGAATGAATGTACAAATCGTTAGAATCCAAAAGGCCTTTTTCATACTTCTATTTTTTTCGTTCTATGGTATAGTTCACCAACAATTTCAAAGATTCGCGAGCAGGAGAATCTTCAAACTGATTTAAAATTTCCAATGCCCTATCGCGGAATTCAAACATCTTATTTGTCGCGTATTGAATTCCACCCAAATGCACCACTTGAGCCATAAGCTCTTCTACCTTTTGCTTGTCAGTATTGTACTTCCGAACGGTTCGAATCAATTTCTTAGCAGTGTCGCGATCGACTTTTCCTAAAACATGAATGAGCGGCAACGTCAACTTTCTTTCTTGAATGTCAATCCCCACGGGCTTTCCAATTGCATCGGTTGTTCCGTAATCAAACAAGTCATCTTTAATTTGGAAGGCCATTCCAACGTATTCTCCGAACAATGCCAATTGCTGAACTTGCTCGTCTGAAGCCGAAGTAGAAGCTGCACCACTTTCACAGCACGCTGAGATAAGTGATGCGGTTTTCTGACGAATGATATCGTAATAAACTTCTTCAGTAATATCTAATTTTCTCGATTTTTCTTGTTGAAGCAACTCTCCCTCGGCCATATCCTTCACGGCTTTGCTCATGATTCCCAGCAGACGAAACTGCTGTGTTTTCACACTCAACGAAAGACCTCTTGATAACAAATAATCTCCAACTAAAACGGCGATTTTATTTTTCCAAAGCGCGTTAATGCTGAAGAATCCGCGACGCATTTGCGCGTCGTCTACCACGTCGTCGTGCACCAAAGTCGCCGTGTGCAGCAACTCAATCATGGTTGCTGCTACGAATGTGGGCTCTTCTGGTTTTTGAAAAAGCCTTGCTGAGAGGAAAACAAAAAGCGGTCGCATTTGCTTCCCTTTTCTTTTCACAATGTAATTGGTAACCTTGTCCAACAAGCGATGCTCGCTTTTCATCTGTTCTTTGAAGAACGATTCAAACGCATTCATTTCGCCTTCAACGGGCGCTTGTATTTGGGTTAGAGCTGACACGGAGGCAAATGTAATGCAGGATTACCTTCTACGAAGGATGACACAACACGTTGTGAAGACGATTTTCAATCGATGACGAACAAGTTCGTTGACCGCTTCGCGGATTAAGTTGATTATTTGCGCTTTTTCTTTTTCTTAATATCCGGACCGAAGAGATCGCCGCCATCGTGTTTACCAGGTTTGTCTGAACTTACATCACTCGGACCTTTGTGCACGTCGTCACAAGTGCGATCTGGTTTGTGTTTAGCGAATAGCAATGAAACCTTGAAAACTATAGGACAATAATGTGAATGAAAATAATCCATTCGAATATCTCCCAGTGCATTTGGATAAATTTGAAGAACAGGAACCTCTACTTCAAGAGTCGCGTAAAGTCCGTCGTTAATAGCCATTCCGTATCCTAGCCCGTAAAACAATTGAGAGCGGATTTCTTCGGAATAAGATCTTGGAAGTGCATAGTATTCGCCTCGCGTTGAACGCTTGAACGCATAGTCTCCAAAAACCCCAATTTCATTTTGAATCCATTTTCCTTTACCGAAAGGATAGATATTGCTCGTAGAAAAAGCCAGTCCAAATCTATTTTCTTGAAAAATTCGTTTCTCATACAATGCTTGCCCATAGACATCTTCACCATTGAATTTTTCAGAGCCATTAAAGCGAACATAATGCACGTTCAAATCAAATCTATTGAAGAAAACCAGTTTGTCGGTTACCCAATATTTTCCAATGTCTGCGGTCCAACCGACGCGTGGACGTGCCTTATAATTGCCCGCAGAATAATCGGAACCTTGAATGGTATCTATTGCATCCCATCTCTTTCCGTAGGTAACCGTTGGTCCAATCGAAACAATTAATCCCTTCGGCATATAAGAGGTACGCTCATAGAAAAGAGTCTTCAGAGTTGTTCTGCGTTGTCCGAAACCAACGGCAGCAAGAAAAAACAGAATTGAAAAGACGGTTATTCTCATAATGCAATAATACATCAGCAAAGCTGGATGACCGCATCGCGAAGCGTCATCCGGAACGGTCATCACGAAGTGTCATCGCGAAGCGTCATCCGCGAAGCGGTCATCGGCTCCGCCGTATTTTTCCCAAAAATCATTTGCATCAAATCCCTTAAATGTGGTATTTTTGCAGCCCAAACGGCTTCTATTTAGATTTTTTCTAAATAGTTTTCGAAAAAGGTAAACAAGTTGAACGTGTTGTTGTTAAACGTAGGCATATGATCAAAATAACAGAAAGTGCGAAAGCACAGGTGGCCAAGCTGATTGCAGATGAAGGACATCCCTCGAATGCTTTCGTTCGTGTTGGCGTTGATGGTGGAGGTTGCAGCGGACTTATGTACAAGCTGGAATTCGACACAGAAATGAAAGACGGCGATCAGACATTTGAAGACAATGGAGTGAAAGTGGTTGTAGACCGCAAGAGCTTCCTGTACTTGGTTGGAACCGAATTGGAATACACAGGCGGTTTGAACGGAAAAGGATTCGTGTTTAACAATCCGAATGCCTCTCGCACGTGTGGATGTGGTGAAAGCTTTTCAATCTAAAAACATATGGCTTACGAAGGCGATGAGTTGTTAGAAAACGTAACCTCGAAAGAGTACGAATTCGGATTTACAACCAACATAGAATCAGACAAAGCTCCGGCTGGATTGAACGAAGATATTATTCGCTTAATCTCTTCAAAGAAAAACGAGCCGCAGTGGCTACTAGACTGGCGTTTAGAGGCGTTCAAGATTTTTCAGAAAATGACAGAGCCGGAATGGGCCCATGTTAAATATGAAAAACCAAATCTTCAAGCCATCTCTTTTTACGCTGCCCCGAAGCAGAAAAAGGTTCTTAACAGTTTAGATGAAATGGATCCAGAGCTTCGCAAAACCATGGAGAAGCTAGGTATTTCCATTGAAGAACAAAAAAGATTAAGTGGTGTAGCTGTAGATTTCGTCATGGACTCTGTATCTGTTGCTACTTCCTTCAAGGAAAAATTAGGCGAACTCGGAATCATCTTTTGCAGCATCAGCGATGCCATTCAAGAACATCCTGAACTTATAAAGCAATACCTCGGAACCGTTGTTCCGCGCACCGATAACTACTATGCAGCATTGAATTCAGCTGTATTCACAGACGGTTCGTTCTGCTACATTCCAAAAGGCGTTCGTTGCCCAATGGAATTAAGTACGTACTTCCGTATTAACGAAGCAGGCACAGGTCAATTCGAACGCACGCTCCTTATTGCAGATGAAGAAAGCTACGTGAGTTATTTGGAAGGATGCACCGCTCCGCAGCGCGACGAGAATCAGTTGCACGCTGCAGTGGTTGAATTGGTTGCCATGCGCGACGCTGAAATAAAATACAGCACCGTTCAAAACTGGTATCCAGGAGATAAAGATGGAAAAGGTGGTGTCTTCAATTTCGTTACCAAACGCGGAATGTGCGAAGGAGACAACTCAAAGATTTCATGGACTCAAGTGGAAACAGGCAGCGCAGTTACTTGGAAATATCCAAGTTGTGTGTTGAAAGGTGACAACAGTGTAGGTGAATTCTATTCTGTGGCTGTGACGAATCACTTCCAACAAGCAGACACTGGAACGAAGATGATTCACATTGGAAAGAATACCAAGAGCACGATCATTTCAAAAGGTATTTCTTCAGGAAGAAGTCAGAACTCTTACAGAGGCTTGGTACAAATTGGAAAGAACGCGTCGAACGCGCGCAACTTCTCGCAATGCGATTCGCTACTGATGACCGATACCAGCGGCGCGCACACCTTCCCATACATTGAAGTGAACAACAGCACCGCGAAAGTGGAGCACGAAGCAACGACTTCAAAAATTGGTGAAGACCAAATCTTCTATTGTCTGCAACGCGGACTCGATGAAGAGCAAGCCGTGAGCATGATTGTAAACGGATATGCAAAAGATGTATTGAATAAACTCCCAATGGAGTTTGCAGTTGAAGCACAAAAATTACTCGCCATTTCTTTGGAAGGAAGCGTAGGATAAAAAGATAACTATGTTAAAGATTGAAAATTTACAAGCGCGCATTGAAGAGAAAGAAATCCTAAAAGGACTTTCGTTAACCGTTGGTGAAGGCGAAGTGCACGCGATTATGGGTCCAAACGGATCTGGAAAAAGTACACTTGCATCTGTTCTTGCGGGAAGAGAAGACTACGAAGTAACCGGAGGAACAGTCACTTTCAACGGAAAAGATTTGCTCGACATGCCCGCTGAAGAGCGCGCGAGAGAAGGACTATTCTTAGCGTTTCAATACCCAGTAGAAATTCCAGGAGTAAGTAATATGAACTTCCTGAAAGCAGCAGTTGGCGAGGTTCGCAAGCACAGAGGACTTGAAGCCTTAACAGCGAAAGAGTTCTTGCAACTGGTGAAAGAAAAATCTGAATTGGTTGAATTAGACGGTCAACTTGCGAACCGCGCAGTGAATGAAGGATTCAGTGGTGGAGAAAAGAAACGCAATGAGATATTCCAAATGGCGATGCTTAATCCATCGTTGTGCGTATTGGATGAAACCGATAGCGGACTTGACATAGATGCGTTACGCATTGTGTCTGAGGGTGTGAATGCAATGCGCGATGGGAAGCGTTCGTTTGTTGTGATTACGCACTACCAAAGACTCTTAGATCATATTGTTCCAGATTTCGTGCACGTACTTTACAAAGGAAAAATTGTAAAGAGTGGAACGAAAGAGTTGGCGCTAGAGCTTGAAGAAAAAGGGTACGACTGGTTAAAAGAAACGGAAGACGCAAAATGAGTATTGTAGCGGAACTAAAACCCACAAACACATTCAGCTTCAAACCGAACAAACATTCGGTTGCTGAATTTCCAATGCCCACTACCCGTGTAGAGTCTTGGAAGTACACCCGCGTTGGAGCCATTGACACCACTTGGAAACAAGCGGAACGCAATGAACATTCAACTGCGTTAGAAAATGCAATTCGCATTGAAAACGGATTCATTACCCTTCCTTCAACAAGTATTGCTGGAATTCAACTGACGTTGGGAAAAGATCTTTCTACCAATCAGCAAGAAACTATTCTTTCCTTGTTGTCGAAAGAAAACAGAACAGACGTTTTCGATGCAATTTCTGAAAACGCCTCGAACGATCTTGTTTTAATTGAAGTAGAAAAAGGAAAATTAGTTGAAGAGGTTTTAGCCATTGAATTGGGAAACTCTTCGAACATGTGCATGAGCGCGCCATACGTATTTATTGTTTCGAAAGAAAACTCGGTTGCAAAATTCACCGTTGACTTCAAAGGAGAATCAGAGCAGTCCTTTCACTTGGTGAATGTATATGCCCATGTTGAAGCATCTGCACAGCTCGAGATTCACCAACTTCAAAATACATCGAAGAACGAATGTGTCTTGTTGAGAGAGTCTATTTCTCAAGCTGAAAAAAGTGTTTTCAAAATCACCACTGTTACCGCAAGCGGAACATGGGTGCGCAATGAATTGAACATTCGTATCGAAGGACAGCATTGCGAAACTTTCTTGAGCGGAGCCTATTTCCCAAAGCAAGATCAGCTCATCGATAATCACACCTTTGTAGACCATCAGGTTCCAAATTGTTATAGCAACGAATTGTACAAAGGAGTGTTGTTTGAAAACGGAAAAGGGGTGTTCAACGGAAAGGTTTATGTACACATCGATGCGCAGAAAACCAATGCCTACCAGAGCAACGCGAACATTATGATGAGCGACAATGCAAGCATGTTCACGAAGCCTGAATTGGAAATTTATGCCGATGATGTGAAGTGTAGTCACGGAAGCACTACAGGACAATTCGATGAGGAGGCCCTGTTCTACTTGCGTGCAAGAGGATTGAGCGAAGAGTCTGCGAAACGACTTTTGGTATCAGCGTTCACTTCAGATGTGATGAATCGTATTTCCATTCCAAGTTGGAAAGAATACGTTCTTCAGACACTTATTCAAAATGAAATCATAACCGAATAATCATTCGGTTTTAAGATATGGACAACGATACCCTTCAACATAAAATGAGAGAATTGAAAACTCAATTCCCAGCGTTGAATCAAACGGTATACGGACGTCCCCTTGTGTATTTAGATAAC
>JBIKRF010000163.1:0-3179 GCA_044349305.1 Flavobacteriales bacterium | reverse complement strand
TCGAAGTATGAAAAAATGAAGTTAAATGAAAATTAGAATATTATTTATCGTAATTCTTAATTTTTGTTTTGCCTTCGAATCGTTCTGTCAATTTGAAGATTATAGTGACATTTGGCATATCCCATCGACTTCTTATGATGCTTTTTATGGAAACGGAGTCAGTGTTTTTGATTATGACAACGATAATATGGATAACATAACTGTTGCCTATCCTTACGTTGGAATTTCTGGCTTCCATGTTTCACAAGGAGAATTATTATCCGATTTTTTTGTTCCTCTTCCTCTAAATATTAAGCAATTAATATGGGCAGATTTTAATAATGATGGGGATAAAGAACTTTTTGTAACAACTTATGGCGCTGGACTTTTTTTGTATGAATATTCAGGCGAGGGGTTGACTCTTATTGAGGGGTCTTTTAGCTCAATATTTTCAGGATTTCATTACGGAGCATCTGCTGCAGATTATGACAATGATGGGGATCTTGATTTGTTTGTAACACAATATTGGAATTATAATTTTGGAGCTCCGTTGCCGAATTTACTTTTTAGAAATGAAGGGAATTTTGAGTTTACTGAAGTTGGAGCTAGTTTGGGTGTGAATGCCACAACGAACAATTCGTTTCAGTCAGTTTGGGTTGATTTTAATCGAGATGGCTGGCAAGATCTTTACGTTATTAACGATCACAATATTCCTAATCTATACTACCAGAATAACTTAGGTCTTTCTTTTACCGAAATTGCTCAGGAGAACAATTCAGATATTTCCATGTCTTGCATGAGTAATTCAATTTCAGACTACAACAGAGATGGTTATTTTGATATTTTTATTACTGATGGCTTAACCCCTGTACTTCTAGAGGGAGATAGCTTAGGCCAATACGCACAAGTAGCTTTTGATGTCGGATTTAATTATTTTCAAACAGGATGGGGTGCTTTATGGATTGACAGCGATCTTGATGGCTGGGATGATATTCATATTTGTCAAGGCGGAACAGTTTTAGAAGCAATGCCAAATCAGTATTTCAAGAATTTCGAGGGAAACTTCACTCTGAGTAATTCCTTTGATTCCTATTTGAAGGCCTCCTTTGTTAATGCGAAGGGTGATTTCGATGGTGATTGTTCTCCTGATTTTGTAGTTATGAATGCAGCGCCAAATTCGTACGATGTTTGGAAGGGAAAGCCCGTTGAGAATAACTACGTTAAATTAGAGCTTGAAGGTACTATTTCCAACAAAGATGCGGCCGGAGCCATAGTTGAAGTCTACACTGATTCAAGTTTGAGTATGAAAGCGGTACTCTATGGAGATAATTACATTTCGCAGAGCTCCAATTTACTTTTATTTGGATTGGGTAATTCAGAGACTATCGATTCTATTGCTATATATTGGCCCTTAGGTTTAATTGAAAGATACTATAACGTGGAATCGAATCATTTTTATCACGCAATTGAAGGATCGAATGAACTTGTTGATCTGAACTCTATTTCATTTAATATCAACATTTGTCCTTCAAATGAAGAGTATTATGTAATGCCCGATAGTACTTGGGTTCAGTGGCAATGGTCAAGTGGTGAATTTAACAATAGTCAGGTTGTAAACTCAGACACCTTAATCACTGCCGAGGCATGGAATGATCAAGGTCAAGTTTTTACTCTGAAATTCAATGTGAGCTTTAGTCCAAATTTTCCAATTGTATCAATTGAAAATTATCCGTGCTTAAATCAAGAATCATTGCTTAGAATTGAGAGCAGCGATTCTTGGAATGTCTTATTGAATGAAACATATTTGACCAACGACTCCTTGTCCTTAGCAAGTGGTTCTTATTCACTGTTGTTCACAAATGGTTTAGGTTGTTCTCAAGATACAATTTTTAATATTGAAATTCACGATTCATTAAATGTATCAGTAAACACGATTGTCGCTTGTCCGGATTCTCTCACAGCCTATTCAATAGCAATTCAAAATGAGCAACTAAGCAATTGTACATTGGACGGGTTGGAAAACTTTAATGGACAAATATTACCGGGTATTTATCCATTCACAATAACAAATACTGTGGGTTGTCAGTTCTCTGATACGCTAGAAATTCTTGGAAGAGTAATCCCTCACTTTTCTTTGTTAAATGACACAGTTTGTTCGCCTGTTTTTACTTCAAGTGATGTAGAGATCATAGATTTAGATGGATATGAATGGAATTTCGATAATTATGCTGCTACATCACAACCGGATTTATTCACTTTCGAGTTTTCAGATTCTATGGGTTGTCCGATTAGTTTTACGGAGTATGTGTTAGTAGTAGACGAGCTCAATGCAAATGTTGCGGAAGATGTTTATGATAATTACTCTATTTTAACCGCCGATCCTGCTGGAGGAATACCCCCATATTCAATAATCTGGGAAAATTCAATTGAGAACAATTCTTTTGAAACACCTTCAAATACGAGTGTTTCCTATTACATAGAAGACTCAATTGGCTGCTTTACTCAAGGCGAGTATACATCTTCTTCCACAAATCTTGGTGATGTAAATTTCTTAGCGCAAGGTATTTTTTTCGATGGCGAATACTGCCATTGTTTGAAATGTGATAATTCGAATTTTGAAGTGTATTCAGCAACAGGGGTACTTGTTGATTTTGGGAAATTTGTTTCTCCATATAAAATTAAACAAGGACTGCCCATGGGAGTCTATCTAATTAGAATTGATAATTTCATTGTTAAGGCGATTGTTGAACAATAAAAAAGGGTCTCGAAACGAGACCCTTAATATTTTGCGAACAAAAGTGATTAGTTAGCACCACCCATTGCAGCTTTCATTGCTTCTTCCATACATGGCTTAACAAGAGCTTCCAATTCTTTTTCTTCTTCGCTACCTTTTGGATATTTCTTTTGTAACTCGTCCATTTTAGGTTCGTACTCTTTTTGAAGAGCTTCGATTTTAGCCGTGTCGTTAGACTTTTGAGCTTCAACCATTTTGTTCATCATGTCACAGATAGTTTCTGCGTCAGACTTTACACCACCGCAAGAAGCCATGAACATTGCAAGAGCAACTGCTGGGATCATTAATTTTTTCATAAGAATAATTTTAGTTTTCACGAATATAAAAAGATTTACTACTTTGAAATGTAAAATCTCGACAATAATTCCTTCAATGTTAAAAAGTGAATTACTTTGTTGAAAGACTA
>JBIKRF010000070.1:0-11994 GCA_044349305.1 Flavobacteriales bacterium | reverse complement strand
CTGTATTCATCGTATTGTTCACAGCAAACTGCGTGAGTTGCTCGTACTCATTCGGATTCATGACATACCCTTCAGAGACTTGATACGTGTCGTCGATCATGCCCACAAAATCTTTTTCTATGTCGTAGCGCTCTCCCACGAAATCCGCGTCTATGCGAGCACGTAAATCATAAAGACCCCAAAATTCTCCGTTAATGTAGACAGCGTGTAAGTATGGATCTGCATGATCCATTTCCATTTCATCAACAAGTTTGCATCCGAGATAGTCACGGCCAATACAATCGGGTCTGTGGCCTCCACTTCGCAAAAGAATAACGTCGGTTTTTACGCCATTCGGCAGGAAAAAGTCGGTGTTGTCTAATCCGGATCTGTTGTAAAAGCGAAGCGATTTTTGCGGAGAATGGCGCGATCCGTTTCCATGAATGCGTCCGCCCATTTTTTTCTCTTTAATGAAGGTGCCATTTACATCGAAAAATTGCAATGTACACGTTCGTTCAAAGTCAATTCCCGTTTGATTGTAATTGCCCATGTCGGTGGTGTCGCCCCAAACATAGATGCCGTTCTCGTATTCAAAAAAACTAGCGTTATCGGTAACAATAGAAAGGATAGGCAAGTTATAGGAAGGGGTCTCGGGAAAATAGGTGTACACCTTTTCTTCAGTAGGAAGGTTGTTCGAGATGAAAGGCTTAACACGAATGACATTGATTTTATTAACGGAACCAAAGGGAGGGGCATAGCCACGGTTGTTCGCACGACTTTCAGTGTAATCGAATAGCGGAAATTGAAGGCCTGGATTGGAAGGCACCGCAGAAAATCGATTCACGAAGGTATTCGGATCTGGAAGCACAATCGATGAACCAAGAAGGGGTGACGAAGCATTCACTTCGTAACCATCTGACGTATATCTCATGTCTGCAGAGACTTGCGCAAATTGAACATTCGAACCCGGTGCAAGCACACCCATAGGTGTAAGGTTCAATGGGGGAAGGGGAATTGAAGTTACTCCAGAAACGTTGGGCCAACCCATGGTTGGGGCTGTGTATTGAAAGGAATTTGCACCGTCTGGATACCTTGACAAGCTTACGTTTAAATGACGGGTGAAAGGAAGTATGCTGTCTACAACTCCAGCTGCTGTTGATAGATAGAGCGTCTCGGTTTCATTCAATTTAAAATTCGTGTGCCATTGCGCGACAGACATGTTTCTTCCACTTAAATAAACCAAACCCCGTCCGTTTCCAACAAAAGGCATATTCGGAAATTGCCATTTTTGAAGGTTAAGCGGGTCGTCTGATAAATAGAAAGTTCCAATATTTAAGTTTGATCCGCTCGTGTTGAGAATTTCAATCATGGGATCGAAATTGCCGAAATAACTCAAGTAGACATTGTTTTGACGAATGAGTAACTCGTTAATGACTAACTGCGAATGAATAGAATGAAAAGAAACAATAGAAAAAACTAGAGCAGCCGCGAGGGCCTTTAACTTTTCAGAAAAGGTTTTCATGTCGGAAGAAAATATTTTTACTGCGCGAAAATGCTTCGCGAATCTACGTTAGCGCTAATTGGATTAATAACCAATACAGGAACTCCAGCATCGTTCGTTATCACTTTTTGCTCGGCATCTGCTCCGAACGCATGTATCAATCGCTCTCCGGCAAAATTCAAAATGCAAATCAAATCAATATCGGCGTACTGTGCATATTTCAAAAGTTCTTTAACGAAACCAGAGCTGTCTTCTTCTGTAACCTTTGTCTTGCATGCAACGCCGTTTTCGATAAAATAACCCTCTGCATAAGACATGTTGCGTTTTACCTGATTGTTCAAGAATTCGTCAGACTCTTTCGGACAGATAATATGTACTTCAGCATTGAACTTCTTGGCGAGATCACTTGCAAATTTTATTTTTTGCTTCGTCTCTTTGTGTAAATCCAATGGGACTAAAATACGCTTGATGTTTGCGCTGCTGTTGGTGTGTTCCTGCACCACAATGAACTGCGCATCTGAATCAGAAATAACGCGCAAAGCATTGCTGCCTGTAATGTATTGAAGTCCGCTTAAACCATGTGTTCCCATTACAACAAGCTCTCCCGTGAGCTCTTCAGTCATTTTAGGAATTTCGTCGTAAATATTTCCAAATCGAACAACAGGTGTTGCTTCAATACCTGTTTTCTCTTTGTACTTAGAAATTTGCGCGTTAAGTTTATTTAGCGCACCGGCTTCCTCTGATTTGTCTTTCACAATGTGAAGAACTTCAACCGGCGATTTTAGTGTTTTTGAAATTTCGCAAGCGTAATTAACCGCTGCATCTGAAGTGCTAGAGAAATCGGTAGGAACAATAATTTTAGACATAACAAATATTTTTTAGTGCCACATAGGTATGTAATAAACAGAATCGTCTTGTTGTTCTGGTGTAATTAACAGAACAGGAATTTGAGCTTCGTTGTAGATCAAATCCTCTTCCTCTGTGCGAGGGAACAACGTGTACAAATACTCGAAAGAAAAATTCACAGCGCAAATTAAATCGGCATCTACGCTAGCCGCGTAGGCCACTACCGACTTAGCGAAAGGCTTGTGTTCCGTTTCCAAATGCATGCTGAAAGGTATATTAGCAGCTCGGAATGTATCTTCAACTTTTGAAATCAATTCTTCATCACTTTCAAGAGCCACTTGCTGTGCAATGAAGTAAACCTCTCCACTGAATAGTTTCGCCATTTCTGAGAAGAAGATTGCTTCTTCCAACAGTTGCTGACGGAATGTAACTGGAATAACAATTTTCTTATATCCTTCCGAACGAATGTGTCTTTGTTGAACCACAATGAATGGCGTAGTAGATTCAGAAACAACTTTCAACGCTAAGCTTCCTGTTAGGCGCTGCAATCCGCGCATGCCATGCGTTGGCATAACTACTAAACCGCAGTTTTGAAGTTTCGCAATGGCGTCTACTGTGCTAGCGAGCTCACCCTCCTCAACAATTGTCTTGACAGAACCTTCAAACGTCTCGCGAATACGGTCTGCCCATTTGTTTAATTCGTTTTGCGCATAAGGAATGTCGCTTTCGTTCTTCACCAAGTGAAGAAGAACTATTTCAGAGTTTGCCAAGCGCGCAATAAATTCTGCGTGCAAGATGGCGTTGTAACTATCTTCCCTTAAATCGAAGGGAATAAGTATGCGATTAATGTTTTTCATATAAAGTGGTTCAAAAGTAATAAAGAATGTGCATCTTCGTTAGTGAATTGTTTTACGAAATTTGTGATAACATTTAGCCTCATGACTGAGTTAAGCGCTTTCTATTTACAAAATCTTGAACCTGTGTTGCAGCGCTTGAAAGATGGGCTTCACAAGCATTATTATTACCACGATGTTCGACATACGTTGGACGTTATTGAACAGTCTCAGGCAATAGGTAAGTTGGAAGGGGTAACAGCACGTGAGTTAGAGATTTTAAAGATAGCAGCGCTGTTTCATGATACGGGTTTCTTGAAAGTTCGTTCAGGACATGAGCAAGCAAGCGTTGACTTTTTTCAGGCGGTAGGTGGATTGAGTTCGCTGACCTATGAAGACTGCGATATTATTGCAGGATGCATTCGTGCAACGCACATGCCTCAAAATCCCCAAAATCAGTTGGAACGAATTCTTTGCGATGCTGATTTGGATTACCTCGGACGCGACGATTTCAGTTTAATTGGTGAAAATTTATTTCTTGAAATGGCGGCTTGTGGTGAAATGAGCGACCGATTCACCTGGGACAATCTTCAAGTTAAATTTTTGGAAGCACATAGTTATCACACAGCTGCGAATCAAAGTCGCAGAGATGAGAAGAAGGCAGAGAATTTATCAGAAGTTCGCTTGCGCGTTGCTCAGAAAAGTTAATTGCTTTTTTCAACGAGGAACAACTCCATTTCGCCTTTTCCTTTCAGCATGACGTTTCCTTTCGACTCGTAATGAAATCCATTGTCAATGAGTGATTTCGTTGCGTGAGTAACCGTCACTTTCATAGGCGTTCCATTACTTTCAACACGTGCAGCAATGTTTACATTGTCACCGAGAATGTCGTAAATGAAACGAGATTTACCTACAATTCCTGCAATGACTTCACCGCTGTGAACACCAATTCTGCACGTCCAAGCTTGCTTCGATTCTGTATTTCTTTTTTCGAGGTATTCAATGAATTCGTGCGCTATGGTTACCATTTCCTTTGCATGGTCTGTGCTGTCTGAACCAATACCCGTAGTTGCCATGTAGGCATCGCCAATGGTTTTAATACGCATGCCGTTGTTACGTGAACAGATCTCATCGAACTCGCTGAAAATCTCAGAAAGTTCTTCAATCAAAAATTCAGGAGTAAGGGTAGAAGTGATGGTGGTGAAGCCAACGAAATCACAAAACAGAATACTCACATTCTTGTGAATCTCAGGTATGTGCTTTCCCTTTTGCATTAAATCAGAAATAACTCGTTCTGGAAGAAGAATACGCAACAACGATTCTGATTTTCTTCTTTCCGCTTGAAGTGCAATGTGGGTGCTGATTCGCGCCATTACAATGTCCGGATTGAAAGGCTTAATAATAAAATCTGCACCACCCACTTTG
Source organism: Flavobacteriales bacterium (assembly GCA_044349305.1). Classification (GTDB taxonomy): domain Bacteria; phylum Bacteroidota; class Bacteroidia; order Flavobacteriales_D; family Sanyastnellaceae; genus CAIZGX01. Next base: position 7,410 of record JBIKRF010000070.1, on the reverse strand, counting down.
AATCCACGCGTCTCATCAGCTACTTCATTCAGTGCCGTTAAAAAGATAACTGGAATTTTCTGTGTAATAGGATTGCTCTTCAATTTCTCACACGCCGTAAAACCGTCCATCTCGGGCATAACAATGTCCAAAAGAATAAGATCGGGCTGTTGCTCTTGTTGCGCTATTTCTAAAGCTTTCTCTCCGCTTTTCGCAATCTTCACACGGTAGTGATCTTTCAATAATGCTGAAAGAACTTGAAGGTTTTCTACCGAATCGTCTACGGCTAAGATTAAAGGCTTTTGTTCTACGTTTTCCACTTAAAAAGTCGTTTTATTTTTTCTTCAAAATTTCTAAAGCAGTATCGAATTCAAATTCGTTCAGCGCTTTTTGTATGTCGGTTAGTTTCGATTTCATTTCTTCACTCAACGTGAATTTCAAAATCATCTCTTCACAAAGTTCTCCTGCTTGCATGTCATTGTCTTCAATGGCTTTCTCTAGCGCAGCAAGTCTTTCAATCAACTCATTATCGGAAACTTCTGTTGTAGCCGCAGCAATTTTTGTATTCGCTTTAACAAATTTTTCTATGATGGGAAGCTGTTTTTCCAACTTCGTAAATACAGCGATGGTTTTTTGCAAGTGTGTGCTATTTAAAGTTGGATTCGCTTCTTGTGACACCGTTTTCAACTCACTTGAAATCGGATGGGCGAGTTCGTAAATTTCTGTAATGCCTATGTTTCCTGCTACTCCAGCGATGGTGTGAAGCAATGCCGCTAGTTCAGGAACATTCTTTTCCACCACGAGTTTTTGCGCTTTCGCTGTGGCGCCGGTGTAGTTGTCTACAAATGTTTTCAATAATTTGAAATACAAATCTTGCTTACCTGCCACACGCTTCAATCCGTTCACAACATCAACCCCTTCAATATGGAAAGGAGCGTCGCCATCGGTAGTTGCATTTTGTTCAGCGAAATTGGCAGCAGATTTCGCGGTGTCTTCGCCTTTGATGTATTTGATTAACGCGTTGTAGAGAATGTGCGGATCAATTGGTTTTGTAATGTGATCGTTCATTCCGGCAGACAAACTTTTTTCGCGTTCGCCCTTCATGGCGTGCGCAGTCATGGCAAGAATAGGCAACGATTTGAATCTGTCGTCTTGACGAATATTTCGAGTCGCTGTAAGTCCATCCATCTCCGGCATTTGAATATCCATCAATACACAGTCGTAGGTGTTCTCTTTCACTTTATCCCATCCTTCTCGTCCGTTGCGCGCAAAATCTGGCTCAATGCCCACATCACGCAGAAGCTCAATCGCAAGCTCAAGGTTAATGTCGTTGTCTTCCACCAACAACACTTTCGAATCTTTCAAAGCTTCGCGATAATTTTCAATAACGTCTATATCTTTCGATTTATCCAAGACACGTTTTTCACCTAAATGCAAAATGCTGTTGATGGTGTCGTAAAGAATAGACGGGTTGATTGGTTTCAACAAAAATCCATCGATGAGTTTTTCTTTAGCAGCCTGACGAACAGTGTCTACTCCAAACGCGGTAACCATAAGTACCGAAGGTACAGGAAGACCGTCTTTTTTTCGAAGTTCAGCAACCAACTGCAATCCGTCCATACCTGGCATACGCCAATCGACAACCAGAAGCGAGATAGGTCTGTTTGCTTTGTTTTCTTTTTCGAAAATTTCAATTGCTTCTTTGGCATTGTCGGTCATCATAACTTCAAATCCGAATGAAGTAAGCATTTCTTCCAAAACGATTCGAGCGCTGTCGGAATCATCTACGAGAAGCGCACGCATTCCTGTAATACTTTCAACTTTTGTTATGCTATTTGATTCTTCATTTGACAATGAGAAAAATGCATTGAATGAAAATTCAGAACCAATACCATCCTCGCTCGTAACGGTCAATTCACCGTCCATCATCTCCACTATTTTTTTACAAATAGCTAGACCCAACCCTGTTCCACCGAATTTTCGAGTGGTAGATAAATCGGCTTGTTGAAACGGCTGGAAGAGTTTGTTTACTTGCTCTTCAGTCATTCCAATTCCACTGTCTTTTACGGCGAAACGAATGATGATGCCGTATGGAAGTTTGGTTACCATTTTTGCAAACAAATGCACTTCGCCTTCTTCGGTGAACTTCGCGGCGTTGTCGGTCAGGTTTAATAACACTTGACGTAAGCGAACAGAATCTCCGAGAATAACTGGAGGTATATTCGGGTCAATGTGCGTAACCAATTCAACATTATTCTTTTTCTGAAGCTTAACGTTAACGGCATCTGCAACATCGGATACGAGTTCTTCCAAATACAAATGTGTGCTTTCCAAAGTGAGTTTTCCAGCTTCAATTTTCGAGAAGTCGAGAATATCGTCAATGATGCGTAAAAGATTTTTCGCAGAGGTCTCAACTTTTTGAACGTAGTCGGCTTGCTTTTCAGTGAGAACAGTTTTTTTCAACAGATAATTCATACCAATGATTGCGTTCATTGGGGTGCGAATTTCGTGCGACATATTCGCTAAGAATTCGCTCTTCGAAGCGTTAGCCGTATCTGCAATTTCACGCAAGGAAACCATTTGGTCGTATCGAACATTAAGCTCGCTGTTTGTTTTGCGAACGCGATCCATCTGTCTTCCCGCGAAAGAAGCGACAAAGGACAATACGATAGGAGCAATATCAATAATCCACAACATGGGTGTGTTTGCTTGACACACCAAGAGTTGGGAGCAGTGAAATCCCATGTTTCGAATGTAGCATTCTACGAATGTTCCAATAATAGGGAACATTAAACCAAAAAGTCCACCATACAAGGCATACATTTTCTGCTCTGTGTTGAAGACTTTTCTAAGTATTGAAATTGGCTGAGTTGGTTTAGCTTCCATGGTGCACGAATTTACTTTAAAATTCGTGCACCACAGAGTTTATGCTTCTTCTATTTTTTCGCCTTCAATTTCTTTTCGGAAGACGAGCGTTCCTTCGAACATATCCAGCACCACAGGGGCCGATTTATCTATGGTTCCAGCAAGTAAATGCTTCGAAAGAATATTCAAGACGTCTTTCTGTAACACACGCTTAACAGGACGCGCACCAAATTGCGGGTCGTATCCTTTTTCGCTTAGCCACTCCAAGGCTTCTGGAGAAACTTTTAAGACAATGTCGTTCTTGCGAAGGCGCTGCGCCAAGATGTGGAGTTGAATGGTTACGATTTCGCGCACTTCTTTCTTCAACAACGGCGGGAACATAATCACCTCGTCTATGCGATTTAAGAATTCAGGTCGAAGTGACTTCTTCACCACTTCCATCACTTCTTCTTTTGTTTTTTCGAAGAGCGAAGTCAGGTTGGTTTTATCATCTATGTGATTGTAGTTTTCTTGAATAATATGTGAACCAATGTTGCTGGTCATAATCACAATCGTATTCTTGAAATTCGCAACGCGACCTTTGTTGTCGGTTAACCTTCCGTCGTCTAACACTTGCAGTAGAATGTTGAACACATCGGGATGTGCTTTTTCAATCTCATCGAGCAACACAACCGAGTAGGGTTTTCTTCGAACCGCTTCGGTCAACTGTCCGCCTTCATCGTATCCAACATAGCCAGGAGGCGCGCCCACCAAGCGAGACACGCTGTGCTTCTCTTGAAACTCACTCATGTCGATGCGCGTCATCGCGTTTTCGTCGTTGAATAAATATTCGCTCAACGCTTTCGCTAATTCCGTTTTACCAACTCCTGTTGTTCCAAGGAAAATAAAGGATCCAATCGGACGCTTTTCATCGCTTAATCCAGATCTATTTCTACGCACCGCATCGCTCACCGCGGCAATGGCTTCTTGTTGTCCAACTACGCGCTTGTGCAATTCCTCTTCCATGCGCAATAATTTTTCTCGCTCGCTTTCCATCATGCGCGAAACAGGAATGCCTGTCCATGCGGCAACTACATCGGCAATTTCTTCCGGGTCAACTTCTTCCTTCACCATCTTGGTGTTGGTCTGAAGTTTTTGAAGTTCTTCGCGATCGGTTTCAATGGCTTGTTCTTTCTCGCGAATTTTTCCATAACGAAGTTCTGCTACCAAACCGAAGTTTCCTTCGCGCTCGGCTTGTTCGGCTTGCACCTTGAAATGTTCAATGTCTTTCTTCGCTTGCTGAATGCGCTCTACCACATCTTTCTCTGCTTTCCATTGTCCATACAATCCGTTGCGCTCTTCTTGAAGATTGGCAATTTCTTCGCCAATTTCATTTAGACGCACAGTGTTGTTTTCACGCTTGATCGCTTCTCTTTCAATTTCCAGTTGAAGAATTTTGCGCTCAATCTCATCGAGTTCTGCGGGCTTGGAATTTATTTCCATGCGCAATCGTGAAGCCGCTTCGTCAATTAAATCGATGGCTTTGTCTGGAAGGAAACGATCACTGATGTAGCGAATGGAAAAATCCACTGCAGCAATTATCGCGTCGTCTTTAATTTGCACCTTGTGATGCGATTCGTATTTTTCTTTCAATCCGCGAAGAATAGAAATCGCATCTTCCCTGCTGGGTTCGTTCACCATGACTTGTTGGAAGCGACGCTCAAGAGCTTTGTCTTTTTCAATGTATTTCTGATATTCATTGAGCGTAGTCGCGCCTATGGCGCGTAGCTCTCCGCGAGCCAATGCAGGCTTCAAAATGTTCGCAGCATCCATAGCGCCTTCACCACCGCCTGCGCCAACGAGCGTATGAATTTCATCGATGAAAAGTATCAACTGCCCATCGCTTTCTTGCACTTCCTTCACCACCGATTTCAATCGCTCTTCGAATTCGCCTTTGTATTTCGCGCCAGCCACCAACGAACCCATGTCGAGGCTGTAGATGGTTTTGTCGAGTAAATTTTCAGGAACGTCTTTGTTTATAATGCGGTGCGCTATGCCTTCAGCAATCGCTGTTTTACCTACGCCGGGTTCACCAATTAATATCGGATTGTTTTTCGTTCTGCGCGAAAGAATCTGAAGCACACGACGAATCTCTTCATCACGTCCAATCACAGGATCGAGCTTCCCGTCTTGCGCAAGTTTGTTTAGATTCTTCGCATATTTTTCCAGCGACTGAAATGTTTGTTCCTGGGTGGAAGACGTTGCACGTTGTCCTTTACGCATGTCGAGTAGCAAATCCTTCAAGTCTTTGCTATTGACTCCGCGGTCTTTCAACAACTGCGCAGAAGCATCTTTCGTATCCATCATGCCCAAGAGCAGATGCTCAACAGTAACGAAGTCGTCTTTCATATTGCGTGCCTCACCACTGGCGCGTTGAAGCATGTCGGTTGCGCTTCGACTTAAATTGATCTCACCTCCGGTAACTTTCGGAAGTTTTTGCAATTCCAGTTGAACGGAATTGCTAACGGCTTCAACAGTGTTGTTGAATTTTTTCAATATAAATGGAAGAATGCGATCGTCTTCTTCGAGTATTCCTTTCAAAAGATGCAATCCCTCTATGCTGCCGTGTCCCATACTCATAGCAATCTGCTGAGCACGTTGAACACTTTGCTGTGCTTTAAGTGTGAATTGTTCGAAGTTCATTTTGTATAAATTAAATATTTGTCGCGGTGCTTTCAATAGCCTCGCCGAGGAGCAAATTCGGAATTATTTTCCGAATTGGAACTTATCTATGTGTCTAAAAGGCAGATGTATCTTGAATTGCACGACGAAAAGTCTTGATTGTTATCAGTTTGCGCAGCATCTTGTGAAACATCTTGCGCAGCATCTTTATTTACAGGTTTATTTATAAGTGGAAATCCCTGCAATCAAGCCTATACAGGCTAAATTAGTAATCACGATATTAATAACAGCCCATCCAAACTGTTGTTGTTGGAAGAGCTGAACAGTTTCCCAACTGAAGGTGCTAAAGGTGCTCAAACCGCCGCAGAGTCCTGTAGTTAGAAAGAAGAGGGTGCGTGGAGAAAGGTTCGATTTATTGGCTAGCGCGAAGGTTATTGCAATGATAATTGCTGCTGAAATATTGGCGAGCAAAGTGCCAAAGGGAAGCGAGAAATTTCCTTGTTTGAATGGAAGGCCTATGAGGTAGCGCAGGACAGATCCAATCCCGCCGCCTAAAAAAATGAGAGCAATCACAATTCCATTCATCGCTTAATGAAGGAAAAAAGTTTGTAGAAAACGTATCCGAACATTCCACCCATGAACCATCCCATGAGAATGTCGGTGGGGAAGTGAACCCCTAAATAAATTCGCGAAAGAGAAGTAATTATCGTTGCTAAAATAAGTATAGTCTTCAATCGGTAATGTCGTGGCAACGCGAGTAACACAAAGAATGTGAGCGCGGCGAAATTACTGGCGTGTGAAGAGTAAAATCCGAATTCACCGCCGCGATAATCATTGCCGTTCGCGTCTTTAGCGTAATGCAATTCATCCTGAAGTTTTTCAGTATGCGAAGGACGATGCCTTTGCACTGTTGGTTTGAAAATTCGACTCGAAACCAAGTCACTCATTCCAACAGAAAGAGAGGCAAGGATTACTGCGTAAATCCCGTATTTTTTTCCATGAGTCGTAATTAATTGCCAAGCAATGTAGGCGAACAAGGGTATCCACGTTAGTGTTCCACTTAATACGAGCATGACCTTGTCTAAACCATAAACAGCAAGTCCGTTTATGGCTTTCAATAAAGCATTGTCGATTTCAATCATTGGAATTAGGCGTATAGTTTAGCTATGGAGTCAGCGTAATTTTCATGAATTTTCTTGCGCTTCAGTTTCAGTGTTGGTGTGATTTCGCCACTTTCAACCGTGAATGGTTTTGCAATTAAGTGAATGCCCTTAATTTGTTCCCAGTTGCCGAAGCCTTTGTTCATCTCGGCAATGAACGCTTTGATTTCTTTATTCAATTTTTCATTTTGAATAACTTCTTCATTGGAGAGCGAGGCCAATTCAGAGAAATGCTGTTTCGCATAGGCACAGTCAACAACGATGAGCGCCCCGGGGAATTTTTGTCCGTCACCAACGACCATGCATTGTTCAATGAAGTGCGATTCCTTCAACGCGTTTTCTAGTACTTGCGGAGCAACGTATTTTCCTCCGCTAGTTTTGAAAAGCTCTTTCTTTCTATCTGTGATTTGAAGAAATCCGTCTTTGATAATTCCAATGTCCCCTGTGCTGAACCATCCGTCGTTTAAGACTTCCGCAGTGGTCTCAGGATTTTTGTAGTATCCCATCATGACCTGGGGGCCTTTCACTAGGATCTCTCCATCTTCAGCGAATTTTACTTCAGTTTTTGGAATAATCATGCCCACAGTACCTGGGCGATACATATTCGGTCGGCGCAAGGTGTTTACTGAAATAACCGGAGAGGTTTCCGTTAAACCGTATCCTTCTTTTACTGGAATTCCAGCTGCTGTGAAGAAGCGCGCAAGTCTCGGTTGAAGGGCTGCAGATCCACAGGCAATAGCGCCAA
>JBIKRF010000162.1:0-3203 GCA_044349305.1 Flavobacteriales bacterium | reverse complement strand
AACGAGTTTAATATTTCTTGCTGATCACGAAGTTCTTTTCCGTCTGCGCCGAGACCGTTGCGATTGATTTCAAGCGATTGACAAGCTTTTTGAAGCGCTTCTTGGAACGTTCTTCCAATACCCATTACTTCACCCACACTCTTCATTTGCAAACCTAATTCTCGGTTGCATCCAGGGAACTTGTCGAAGTTCCAACGTGGGATTTTTACAATCACATAATCCAAGGTAGGTTCGAACAAAGCTGAAGTGCTCTTGGTAATTTGGTTTTGAAGTTCGTCGAGGTGATAACCGATGGCGAGCTTCGAAGCGATCTTGGCAATTGGATATCCAGTTGCTTTCGATGCCAAGGCTGAAGAGCGCGAAACGCGTGGATTAATTTCAATGGCAATAATGTCTTCGTTCGCATCCGGAGAAACCGCGAATTGAACGTTACATCCGCCAGCGAAATTTCCAATCGCGCGCATCATGCGAATGGCCATGTCGCGCATCTTCTGGAAGGTCGTATCGCTTAAAGTCATTGCCGGTGCAACCGTTATGCTGTCTCCGGTATGAATTCCAATTGGATCGAAATTTTCAATGCTACAGATGATTACCACGTTATCATTGGCGTCGCGAAGCAATTCCAACTCGTATTCTTTCCAGCCCATGAGAGCCTTGTCTATCATGACTTCGTGAATAGGAGAGAGGTGAAGTCCGCGAGTAAGTAAACGGTCGAATTCAGACTGGTTGTACACCAAACTAGCTCCCGAACCACCGAGTGTGTATGAAGGACGAATGCAAAGAGGGAATCCGAATTGCTGTGCAATTTCTTTTCCTTCAAGGAAAGACTTCGCAGTTAATTGCGGAGCCATGGGCACGCCTATTTCAATCATTAAATCGCGAAACGCCTCGCGGTTTTCAGTAATTTCAATGGCCTTAGTGTCTACTCCCACCATGCGAACACCGTATTGTTCCCACATGCCGCTTTCTTCGCATTGAATCGCGAGGTTCAAAGCGGTTTGTCCACCCATGGTTGGAAGAACTACGTCGATCTTATGATTTTTAAGAATGGTCTCAATGCTTGCAGGTTCTAAAGGAAGCAAGTAAATGTTATCGGCAACCACCTTGTCTGTCATGATGGTTGCGGGGTTGCTATTGATGAGGGTTACTTCAATGCCTTCTTCACGCAACGAGCGTGCAGCTTGGCTTCCAGAGTAATCAAATTCACATGCTTGTCCGATAACGATAGGTCCTGATCCGATAATGAGGACCGACTTAATGCTTTTGTCTTTGGGCATTTTTTTTTTATCTCACTTCGTAGGATGAAGTAAGAGGCGTTTTTCTAATACGTCCGCGAAATTACAACCAACATAGGTTATGGTGCAAGTAGAGATTTTAACAGTTGTTGACAAACCCTAATTCCATAGGAAAGATGCGGAGCAAGATTCTTCGAAAGATTCTTTACAGAAAGACGCTTCGCAAGAAATCGCCTCTTGTGAAACATCTTGCAACTCATCTTGTGAAACATCTTGCAACGCATCTTTCATATTGAATCTTTTGAAAAATCTTACGAAGTATCTTGGAGCTCGCTACATCAATCTATGCCCCCTCTCAACAATCTCCCACCGCACAAAGGTTAGATTCGATGTAAGTCTTCGCAATTTGTCCCCGTGTATCCACGGTATAACCACATCATATTTCCCGAAAATGAAATCTGTTGGAATGTTGTGCTTCTCTATCGATTGCGCAATTAACTTCATTTGTGGATAGCATTTGCGATAGCCCATCCAGACATCGAAGACTTGCTCGCGCATTTTGCGCTCGTGCATGTAGAATTCAACAAAACGAAACAACTTCACGGGAAGCAGTTTTAAATTTTTCAAGATACGCGCTAACTGAATAACGACGTTGCCGTTTTTCTTCAAACCATTCGCAATGCTTCTTCCCAACGAAGTTCCAACAGTAAAGGCGTATAGCTTGTTTCGGGTTAATCCGTCGCTGGCTAAAAATCTTGCAGATGAAATATTTTGTCCCGATTCCTGAAGAAGCATGAGCCCCAGTCTGCCGCCCATGCTGTAGCAAATCAGCTTACATTTCTCAACGCCATAATAATTCAATATGAATTGAAACTGCTTAACCCATGATTCAACAGAAAGCCCTTCTTTTAGATCTCTCGGGGTGAAGGAGTCACTTCCTTCATGAGACCAAAATCCAATGGCAACCATGCGCTCTTTGTCTTTCAATTCATGTGCAAAGGTTTCAAAGTCTTCCGGGTTTCGTCCGAAGCCATGAAGGCAAAGAACCAGTTCGGTGGGTTCTTCCGACTTGGACCATTCAACAACTTTGAACGATTTATTTTGAAAGGAAAGAGAATGCGTCTTTTTCTTCATGATTGTTTCGAACCACGAAGGTATTTCATTCAATAGATATTATCGAACAATTTCAATCACCACTTCATTGCGTCTTCCGACAAGCTGGTATGGAGGATTGTATCCTAAGAATTTGAAATTCCCTTTGGTTTGAATGCCCTTTGAATTCAGGTAATTCAGTAGTTCTTGTTTATGTTTCTCTCGATCGCTGTCGTTTGCAAACCCGCCGAAGCGAATGGCTGCCATAACTTGTTCTTCAGTCTTCGATAGAATTACCTGGCTGTTATTTGGTTTTGGAAGATTGTTCATGTCATAGCCTTCAGGCATAACAAAGCTCATGGAAGAAAGGCTGTCGTTAATGTCCATCTGAACCGGCGCGGTCATAGCAATCTGCGTCTCGCTATCATTTCCACCAAAGATGTATCCGGCCAATGCTCGAAATCCGGGACTCGCCATTTCGTCGTATGAATTTGCCTTCGACTGCACTGTTGCAAGTGTTGCTGAAGGATACAATCTGATTTCTATGTCTCCATCTTTTTCAAGAACCGTGTACGGTTGCTCTTTGGTTTTACTTGTAGACATGTAGACGAAGGATTGGAATAGAATGAAAATTACCGCAATCGCGAGTAGTGTGTAGGTCATGATTTTTTTACGTTTCATACCCTTAAAACCAATTTGAAGTTGGAATGTTCAGATGTTATTCTCTGAGAAAAGTCAGTATCCACAATGCGCTCTGATCGATTCTCACTTGTTGAACTTTCCGATCGAGCTCCAACGCCTTAATGGCGTTTTCAAAATAGGTGTTCTCGCGCTGATTCACGACAAACAAAGTACTTTCTCCATTGAAGAGTTTAC
>JBIKRF010000161.1:0-3210 GCA_044349305.1 Flavobacteriales bacterium | reverse complement strand
GTCTTGATCACTACGTTCACTACTTTTTTAATACTTTTCACATCCTTCTTCACTGCTTTCGCAACAGGCTTGACAACTTTCTTTGCTAAAGGTTTTACAACTTTTTTAGCAACGGGCTTTACCACTTTCTTTGCTACAGGTTTTACAACCTTCTTCGCAACGGGTTTAGCAGCCGGTTTCACAGCTTTCTTTTCTACTTTCTTTGCAACAGGTTTCTTTACCGCTTTCTCCTTTCCCTTCGACACAACTGTTTTAACTGCTTTCTTAGCAGCAACCTTAGGCTTAGCAGGTGCTTTCGCTTTTGGTTTTATTACTTTTTTTGCCATAATGTCAGTAATAGAGAACGGGGTTCGTTATTACACCCGTTTTGTGGACCGCGAATGTACGAAATTTTTCAGTGATTTTTGCATGAATCAACTCAATTGTAAACTGCTCACTTTCAAAATGTCCAATATCAATAAACGACAACTGTCCTTCAGCATCGAAAAACTCATGATACTTAACATCTGAAGTAATAAAGACATCAGCTCCTTGAGCTTTCGCTGCCCCCAATAAGAACTGACCACTTCCACCACAAACTGCAATTTTTTGAATCGAAAGTTTGTTTGTTTGAGTGTACTTAATACTTTGATTATTAAATTCTTTTTTCAAAACACTTAAACAATCAGTTAATGCAATAGGTACATCTAATTCCCCGATGGCGCCACTTCCAAATTGATGAGTTGGGTTCTGAAGAGTTTGCCAATTATGTGCAATTTCTTCATACGGATGTGATTCGAAAAGTGCTCGCTGAACACCCTGTTTTTTCCAACTGGGCAATATCACTTCAAAACGAATTTCTTCTTGTTCCGCTCGAATTCCATGTTCTCCTTCAAACGGTTGAGCGCCTTCCTCTGGCTTGAAACTTCCATTTCCAACCACAGAAAAACCACATTCACTATAATTCCCCAATGATCCAGCACCGGCATCGAACAAGGCCGTTCGAACTTTTTCGAAGTGATTATTCGGAATGAAGACAGTGAGTTGGAGCAGATGTCCGTTTAACGGAACAAGCGGACGAACATTCTTCAACCCAAGACGTTTCGCAATTTCCCCATTTACACCTTCAATGGTATTGTCGAGATTCGTGTGAATCGCATACAACGCAATGTTGTTTTGAATGGCTTTAATAACAGTGCGCTGAACATAATCGGCGCCAGTAAAGCGTTTCAAGCCTTTGAAAACAATCGGATGGTGAGAAACAATAAAGTTGCAATTCTTCGCAATGGCTTCCTCAACAACTTCTTCCGTGCAGTCGAGGCTCACCAATACGTTGGTAATTTCGTTTTGCTTATTTCCAACCAACAATCCAGAATTGTCGTACGACTCTTGTATAATCGGCGGTGCCCATTGTTCTAAATAGGAAATGACTTCTTCAATACGCATTTTTAATCTAACTTGCAGCCAAGTTACACCGATGCGTTTATTCAGAGCAACTCTTTGGCCTTTTTCTTTTCTACTCGGAAGCATTCTGTACTTCCGTCATTTTTTATTTTCTGTTGGAATTTTAGGTTCGAAAAAAGCAATAGTTCCTTCCCTTGTTATTGGAAATTTGAAAATAGGAGGAACCGGGAAAACTCCTTTAGCCATTTGGCTAATTGAAAAATTAGACCCATCCAAAACTGGATTTGTTTCCCGCGGATATGGCCGGAAAACCAAAGGTTTTCAATTAATTACTTCGGATTCCAATGTTTCAGAAATTGGCGATGAGCCCGCAGTGGTTCGAAATCATTTCCAATCTTTAATAGGAGCCGTTTCTGAAAATAGACTTTCAGGTATCTATCAGTTGAAGCAGGCCTTTCCGCAGATTCAGCAAGTAGTTTTGGACGATGCTTTTCAACATAGAAAATTGAATCCCGATTTTTCAATTCTGCTTACGACCTACAACGATTTATTTGTGAACGACCATTTGTTTCCTGTGGGAGGTTTGCGCGACTTGAAAAAAAGAGCACATTCAGCCCATGCAATTGTTGTAACGAAATGTCCTGATAATCTTTCGAAAGAAGAGCGAGAAAAAATAAAGTTTGAATTGAAATTGAATGACAAGCAAGTCTTGGCTTTCACCACCATAGAGTACGACACGCCAGAACCCGCATTCAGGCAGATGAACCCGTGGAATAGCAATATGCGAAGCGTCTGTTTTGCAGGACTCGCCAATCCAATTCCATTCTTTTTGGAAGGAAGAAATAGGAGTGTGGCCACCATTGAAATGGCATTGCCCGATCATCATGAATACACTGCGCAAGATGTGTCGCGCATTCGACAAGAATGGATTAACTTTGGACAGGAAAATACGGTTCTGCTAACCACTGAAAAAGATGTGGTGAAATGCAAGAACATCAAGGGATTTGAAGATCTTCCTTTGTATTTTCTTCGAATGAAAATAAAATTTATTGAAGGTGAAACAGCGTTACTGAATGCTGTAAATGAAGTAAAGAAATAAATGGAACAATCTGTATACGATCAATACGAATTGGTAGTTGGACTGGAAGTCCACATGCAACTGAAGACCGCCTCGAAAGCATATGCCTCTGATGCGAACTTGTTCGGTGCTCTGCCGAACACCTTGGTTTCCCCAATCACATTGGGACATCCTGGAACTTTACCTAAAGTAAACACCCAGTCTGTAGACTTCGCTATTAAGTTGGCGCTTGCAACAGACATGCAAATAAACACCCCTGTATTTTTCGCGCGAAAGAATTATTTCTATGCCGATTTACCAAAGGGATATCAAATTACTCAAGACAAAACTCCCATCTGCACTGGTGGAGAAATCATTATTCGTGAAGACGATGGTTCAGAGAAGCGCATTGGAATTACCCGTGCACACTTGGAGGAAGATGCTGGAAAAAGCATGCACGACCAAGATCCTTTCGACACCCTCGTCGATTTGAATCGTGCCGGTGTTCCGCTTATCGAAGTTGTTTCCGAGCCAGATATGCGCACTTCACGCGAAGCCTATTTATATCTGACTGAAGTTAGAAAGCTCGTTCGCTATTTAGATATCTGCGACGGTAACATGGAAGAAGGCTCGCTTCGTTGCGATGCGAATATTTCAGTTCGAAAGAAAGGCGCGCCTGAATTCGGAACGCGTTGCGAAGTGAAAAACATGAACTCCATTCGAAATGTGCAACGTGCCATTGAACACGAAATGACTCGTCAAATCGATAT
>JBIKRF010000011.1:0-43513 GCA_044349305.1 Flavobacteriales bacterium | reverse complement strand
TACAAGCACGGTGGATACAGAGACACGACGATGACCCCTTATGACAGTATTGTTTACCACAAGACCATTCTTCACGCAAGTCTTATGTCTGTAGATCCGCGCAACGGATTTGTAAAAGCATGGGTAGGCGGCATCGACTATAAGTATTTCAAATTCGATAACGTATTTCTATCGAAACGTCAGGTTGGCTCAACCTTCAAACCTTTTATTTACGCCATGGCCATGCGCATGGGAATGAAACCGTGCGATCAGATTACCGGAGCTGGATGCATTGATTTACCTAACGGAGGACGCTGGTGTCCAAAAGGGGGTGCGGGCGGCACTTATACGATGGCGAGAGCCTTGGCGGGATCGGTAAACTCGATAGCGGCCACGCTAATCGCGCGATTCGGACCGGAACCGGTAATTGCAATGATGCGTCACATGGGTGTGAAGAGTTACATTCCAATGGCGTATTCGATTGCACTAGGAGCTTGTGAACTTTCGGTGTATGAGTTGGTCGGCGCGCAGGCATCGCTTGTGAATCATGGACTGTACATAGAGCCAACATTCATTATGCGTGTAGAGGATAAAAACGGAAATTTAATTTACGAAGCAGATCCGGTGATTGATCAAGCCATTGAACCCGGTATTGCCTATGAAACAGTGAAGCTCATGAAGGGAGTGTGTGATTTTGGAACTGCATCGCGTATTCGATCCAATCCTAAATACGGAAAGATCCCTTATCCAATGGCTGGAAAGACGGGAACAACACAGAACAACACAGACGGTTGGTTTGTTGGAATGACTCCTGAATTGGTGACAGGTGTTTGGGTAGGCGCTCAGGATCCGACGGTTCGATTCTCGAGCACAGGATTGGGTCAGGGAGCGAATACCGGACTTCCTATTTTCGGGTACTACATGAATGGAATATACAAGGATCCGAAAATAGCTATTTCAAAGGGTGATTTTGAAGTGCCAACGGAGTATGATCCAGTGCGTTTCGAATGCACCAGTGGAGGAATGGGTGACTTGTTCTACGAAGGAGACGATGCCAGTATGGAAGAATTCTTCAACGGTGAATTGGAATTTGACGGCGATGTGCCAGAATAAAATAGACTATGGGATTTAATAAAGTAAGAGCTTCTGCAGCTGAGGCATGTGAAGGTATAACATCGGGAATGACGCTCATGGTGGGCGGATTCGGATTGTGTGGAATACCGGAAAATTGTATTTCGGAATTGGTGAAGATGGGTGTGAAAGATCTCACATGCATTTCGAACAACGCCGGGGTAGACGATTTCGGATTGGGATTGTTGCTTCAACAAAAACAAGTCAAGAAAATGATAAGCTCCTACGTTGGCGAGAACGCCGAATTTGAGCGTCAGATGCTGAGTGGTGAGTTGGAAGTGGAGTTAATTCCGCAGGGAACATTGGCAACGCGTTGCATGGCTGCAGGATACGGCATGCCGGTGGTGTACACTCCTGCCGGAGTAGGAACCGAAGTAGCGGAAGGCAAGGAAGTGCGCGAGTTCAAGGGAAAGAAATATTTGATGGAAGAGGCCTTCGACGCAGACTTCGCTTTGGTGAAGGCATGGAAGGGCGATGCCATGGGCAATTTGGTTTTTCGTTCAACGGCGCGCAACTTCAATCCGATGATGGCTATGGCCGGAAAGGTTACCATTGTGGAAGTGGAAGAGTTGGTTCCGCTTGGAGCGTTGGATCCTGATCACATTCACACGCCGGGCATTTATGTGCACCGTATTTTTCAGGGAGTGAATTACGAAAAGAGAATTGAGCAGCGTACTGTTCGTCAAAGAATATAATTATGGCTTGGGATAAAATTGGAATAGCGAAGCGCATTGCGCAAGAAGTTCAAGACGGAACGTATGTGAACTTAGGCATAGGCATACCCACCTTGGTAGCGAATTACATTCCGGAAGGAATGGAAGTTGAATTGCAAAGTGAGAACGGTATTTTGGGAATGGGCCCCTTTCCATTCGAAGGAGAAGAAGACGCAGACTTGATTAACGCAGGGAAGCAGACGGTAACCTTACGCGACGGATCTTCCATTTTCGACAGCGCTATGAGTTTCGGAATGATCAGAGCGCAGAAAGTTGATTTAACTATTTTGGGTGCCATGGAAGTGAGTGAGAACGGTGATATTGCGAATTGGAAAGTTCCAGGCAAGATGGTGAAAGGCATGGGCGGTGCCATGGATTTGGTGGCCAGTGCGAAGAACATCATTGTGGCCATGCAGCATTGCGACAAGGCGGGTAATTCGAAGTTATTGCCACAATGTTCTCTACCTCTAACGGGGATTCATTGCATTAAAAAAGTAGTCACTGATTTAGGAGTCTTCGACATCCGCGACGGCGCGTTCCATTTGGTTGAATTGGCTCCGGATGTTACGTTGGAAGAAGTTGTTGCAAAGACTGCTGGCAAACTGCTTACGCAGTAGAATGCCCGAAGGGCGAAAGTTGCTAAGCAACGAATGTGCAAGCACGAATGTCTTCGACGGATACTAGCCCCGAAGGGTTGAAACAAACGATTAGGCATGGGTGTTAGCCCATGCAAACGATGATCAAGCAAACGAACCCTTCCCGCGAGTTAACAACGGTTCGATCTTATGCGCATTTATGCGAAAACCGTTCTCTTTCGCAGGGCCTTATAGCCCTGCTACGCGGGTAATGTCGCCCCAAGGGGCTCCGGGTTGGTTAGCGCATAAACATGCCTTGAACGATCAGAGATTGATATTCATTTTCGCGTAATGAATCCATCTTCGCTTAGCCGTCTCGTTCTGCATTTTGTGTTCGTCACAAAATATCGCGAACCTAAAATTTTTCTTAAAGTTGAACAAGACCTGCACGCATACCTCGTTGGTGTCTTTAACAACAAAGGCTCACGGGTATACGCCATAGGTGGATATTACGACCACGTGCACATTCTCTGCGAATTGCCGCGAACATTAACGACCGCGAAACTCGCCGAAGCAGCCAAATCAAACTCTTCCCGTTGGATGAAATCGCAACACGAGTCATTAGCCAATTTCACTTGGCAACCGGGATACGCCGTGTTTTCAGCCTATTACAAAGACCGAAAACGCCTCATTCGATACATCCAAAACCAGAAGAACCACCACACCTATTATTCATACCTCGAAGAAGAAGACAAACTTTTAAATCAACACTCATTAGCCCCAATCGGATCGACACAAACGGCTCGGCATGGGTGTTAGCCCATGCAAAAGGTGATCAAGCAAACGATTATTTATTAGTGTGTGAGCCCATGCCTAGAAATGAAAAAAACAATTAAAGTTTGCACCCCAGCGAACTTTGTTCAACCTTTAGTTGTCTTACCTTTCGTAACACTAGAACGAAACGATGAACAAGCTATTTTTTCTCTCATTATTTACTGCCCTAACCACATCGGTTTTTGCGCAAGGTTTTAATTGTTATTCGTTAAATATGCCTGGGGCATGCACTTGGGCAGTGTACAGTGGAAACGGCGAAACCGTTGCACAGGGTGTTTCTCCTGAAGCAACGAGCTTTTGTGTTCCAGACGGATGTTTTCAAATCTCCGTTGAATCGATGTTAATGAATCCTCTTCCAATCTCTGTTGAACTATACGATAGCAGTGGAAATCTTGTGAGTGTTGATAATCAAGGAAACGAATACTATTACATTGCTTTCCTCTCAGTCAATGGCATAACAGGTTGCACAGACCCAAACGCGTGTAACTTCAATCCAAATGCTACATGTTACGATTACTTAAGTTGCGATTATTCTTGTCAGGGTTGCACCAACCCCGAAGCATTCAACTTTAATCCGAATGCGACTGTAGATAATGGAACATGCTGCACAGAGCATTGGGCCACGTTCAACGTAGAACAAGGACAAGCGGGTATATGGTTGTACAGCGAACAATACTACATGACAGGCGGAGATAACCTCGTGAACAATCAATTCTGCGTAAGGAACAGCTGTTATGCTCTTCAGGTGTACTCTCTAGACAGTCTTTCTTCCAATCAAAATTTCACGGTAACGCTAGAAGATGGTTCGGTTTGGATCAGTGGTGCGGTAGATTCAAACTACTTCTATACCTCTGTTTCGTTAAATGCGGTGTACGGATGTGCTGACCCAAATGCTTGCAACTACACGCCTGGAGTTACATGTAACGACGGTTCATGTGAATATGCTTCTTGCAGCGGTTGTATGGATCCTTTGGCAACGAACTACAATCCTGATGCTACCTCAGACAACGGGAAATGCTGCTACGCAGACATTGCCAACATTACAACTTCAGTTCCATCGACTTGGTCTATTCAAAGTTCTACAGGTTATTACCAATACGGAACAACCCCTGCTGATAGTACAGTTTGTATTTCAAGTGGTTGTTATACTTGGAACTCGTTTCCAATTGCCTTTGATCCGTTCAATCCAAATGGAGAGACTACGTTCGTTACCATTACAGATTCTACCGGTTATATTGTTTCTCAAGGCGTAGAGAATTCTATCCAAACAGGTATTCCATACACCTTCCTTTGGGGCGTAGTAGTGCCCGGCTGCACAGAACCTTCTGCATGCAACTACAACCCACTTGCAACTTGCAATGAACTTGCGTATTGCGATTATTCATGTCAAGGTTGTACTGACCCTGCAGCGAACAACTACGATTCAAACGCAACCGTTGATAATGGCACTTGCTGCTTCAACAACTGGTATACCGTTGAATCTTCTTCTTGGTTGGAATGGTATGTTACTTCTTCAGACGGGTTAACACAGCAAGGCGGATATAACAATATGCTTCAAGGATTTTGCATGGACCAAGATTGCTTCTCGTTCAGCGCATGGAGCTTAACGGTTCAGCCTTTCCAAATAACCATTTACGGTCCAGACGGAAGTGTATTCTATCAAACAACGGGAAATGTTAATCCTTATGTAAACGAGTATTTCTCGGTGAATGAAGTCGTTGGTTGCACCGATCTATTCGCGTGTAACTACAATCCGAATGCGACTTGCGCGAACTACAGTTTGTGCGATTATTCTTGCCTAGGTTGCACAGATCCTACCGCTCCAAATTACAATGCAAACGCAACAGTAGACAATGGAACTTGTTGCGCTGCAGAAAATTGGAACACGGTTTCTTCGCAAGGACAAGTTATTTTCTACGCATTCAATCCGAATACGGGTGAAGGTGCCTTTAACGAATATCCATACGAAACTGGCTATTGCATGAATGCAGCGGATTGTTATCAATTGGTATTGTATTCGTTCATGCCTGATAGCTCTGACGTATCAGTTACGAATGCGAATGGACAAGTTATTTTAAGTGGAAACTTGGCTGACTTCGGATACCTTCAAGCGTTTGTTTCAGGCGCAAATGAAATCGCGGGCTGCACAGATCCAATGGCTTGTAACTATGACAGCAATGCTACATGTGATGTCGGAAGTTGCACGTACTATTGTGGTGGCTGCCTTGACCCTGCTGCAGTGAATTACAATGCAGATGCGCAATATGACGACGGTTCATGTGGTTACAGCAACGAGCTTCCGAATATGGGATTAATTCTGGTGGAAGATGCCCAGAACGAGCAATTTTATGTCATGATGGAATTATCTGCCATGGGCACTGGTGGTCCTTATGGAGTGGTGTCTTCATTGAATGAACCTGTGGTGGTTATGAATACAACGGGTCAGGCGCTCAAAGGTCCTTACGCCTGCGGAACCGAGGTTCAGTACACTGTTCACGACATGGGCAATAACATGCAAACGGCAATGACCAGTCCTGTTTACACCATGGCATGTGGGGTTCAGGTGGAAGAAGCACCGGCTAAGAAAACGGAAGTTCAATTGTATCCGAATCCGGCTACCAACAATGTTCAATTAACAGGAATCGAAAAAGGTACCTCTGTAGAAGTATACGATCTAACCGGAAGGGTTTTGTTCAAAGACAAAGCGCAATCTGACCGCATGGAAATCTCTGTTTCGAAATGGAATGCAGGAGTGTACTTAGTAAGAGCGGCTGGTAAGACAATGCGATTGGTGAAGGAGTAATGCCGGAGGCTAATGTTGCGAAGCAACTAATGTCCTGCGGACGAATGCCGATGGCGATGGTCTTCGAAAATTTGGATCACTAGCCCCTCGCAACTATGTCACCCTCGTCGCGGACATTCGTTGCTTGGTAACATTCGTGCTTGCACATTCGCCCAAAGGGCATTATTGGGCTTTGGCCAAAAAATACTTCTCAACCGGAGCGCTCAATGCCGAAAGGTTATCGTGATCGCTAGCTTTCGCCGCGTCAATGATATCGCCGTTTTTCATCTTCACCAAGATGCCTTCATTCATGCTGTTGTAAGCTCGATTGTCGACCTTGCCGTTCAACACGAAATAACGCGCCTCTTCAGATGAGATGTTATACTGATTTTGAACACCCTCAATGGCTTGCTGAATGCTGCCTTCAGGGATTTCGGATCTTGATATTTCAATCTTGAAAAGTCTGCGTTCGACAATGCGTGTCGCCAACTGACTTAAGACAAAATCGGAATGAGAAGTCCATACCTTCAAGGCACCGAGAATATCTATGTCGTCTAACTTCATAAACATCTCGAACGCTTCGTCGCTTCCTTCAAAATGAGACAATGAAATCTTGTTGTTTAAGAAGTATTGCAAGGCCGGAGAAGCCCATAGCTGCTCACCTTGATCTGCCAATTGCTTTGCGCGACGCAGGGCATTCACCAACATGTATTCTGCGCTTAAAACCGTCTTATGCAAGTATACTTGCCAGTACATGAACCTTCGCGCCACAATGAATTTCTCAATGGAATAAATTCCTTTCTCTTCAACAACAAGTTGATCATTCACTACATCGAGCATTTTAATCAAACGCTCACTTCCCACTTGTCCTTCAACAACACCGCTGAAGAAGCTGTCTCGCGCCAGGTAATCCAGGCGATCCATGTCGAGCTGACTGCTCACCAATTGATGCATGAATTTGCGTGGATACGTTCCATTGAAAATTTCAAGCGTAAGATCTAATTGACCCTTGAACTCTTGGTTCAAGCGCTGCATGGCGAAAGAAGAAATATGTTCGTGGTGAACTTCGTTCACAATAGAGCTTTCCAACGCATGACTGAACGGACCGTGTCCAATGTCGTGAAGTAAAATTGCGCAAAGCAATCCAACCTCTTCTTCATGCGATATCGCATGTCCCTTCAATCGTAATTCATCAATGGCATTCTGCATCAAATGCATTGCGCCCATGGCGTGCTGAAAGCGGTTATGTCCAGCACCCGGATATACCAACGACGAAAGACCCAATTGGGTAATTCTTCTCAGTCTTTGGAAATAACGGTGATTAATTAATTCAAGAACGAACGCATGGCGTATAGTCACAAATCCGTAAACCGGATCATTGATCATTTTGCGTTTTAACATGAGGCGAAGTTATGGATTTATCTTCTTCCCTTAGAGGCTACTCATTCTGTTTGTCATTCTGTTTCTGAAAATGAAAACCAGAATAAGATAAGAATCGAAATGAGAATGAGTGGTTCTAGTTCTCCCCTAGTAATTTTCTTAACCGAGCATTTTCTCGCTCGAGTACTTCAATGTACTTGTCTTTGAAAGTGTCTGTGTGGTAATGAATATTTTCAGCTTTGTTACCCGGTCCTTGAACAAGTCCGTTGTTGTTGATATGATAAATATGTTGCGCCTCAAATTGTAAAATTTGCGCAAGGGTTATTCCAAGCGCATTGCAAATTTGTTCTAGTCGAGAAAGCGGAACATCGGTCTCCCCACGTTCTATTTTTCCGTATCCACTTGAGGTCATGCTAAGCATATCCGCAACATCTTCACGAGACAGGCTTTTCAGTTCTCTGTAGTTCTTAAGCGACTCTCCAACTTTCGATAGCAATGGGCTTTCCATAAAAATCAAATTTTACGGCAATTTACTTACAATAACAAATAGCAGATTTTTAATAAAGGACAAATGAAACTAATAGGGACAACAGGAGTTTGAAATGCCAATAAAAAAAGTATATTTGCTATATAAAAAAACAACTAAAAGGGATATTCGTATTATGAAACATTTTTTAATTCTAGCTATTGTTGCTCTTTCATTTCAAATAAATGCTCAGTCCGAATGTGTTACAGGGGATTGTAGAGATGGTTTCGGGAAATTAGTTACTTCAGAATATACCTATGAGGGAACATTCGAAAATGGGAAGCGTTTGAAGGGGAAATTAGTAAAGAAATCAGGAGAGATTATGGAAGGTTCTTTTTCTGACGGAAAACTTGTGAGTGGAAAATATACGTTTTCGGATGGGTCGAGTTTGGAGGGAAAGTTTGTTGAAGGAAAGATTGAAGGGAAAGGAAAGCAAATAAACTTAAATGGAGATGTAATCGAAGGTGAATTCCATGAGGGACGAATTATAAATGGAATTTGGGAGTATACAAATAATAAGGAATTGAAATATTATGAAGGTTCATTTGCATATTTCAATGGCGCAATGGTTTATAACGGGAAAGGAACTTTGTTTATGAGGAACGGCAACAAACTTGGTCCAAATTGGAAGAATGGAGATCCGATTGGAAACGGAGATGCCAAAGTGGAAATACCTGAAGGGAAATTAGGTATAGAGTTAAAGAAGCAAGGGGGTGTTTATCTGATAAAAGGTAATATAACCAGAGATGGTTATAACCATACATATGACTTTGTTTTTGATACTGGGGCAGCTTTAGTTTCAGTACCATTCTCAGTAGTTAAGTTGCTTTACCAACAAAAAATTGTAACTGATGCTGATTTTAACGAGAAAATTTCATTACAAACTGCAAGTGGAGATGTGGTTTCGGGAATGACTTTCAATATTAAAGAGTTAGAGTTAAAAACCACAGACGGAAAGTCTGTTAGACTTTTTAACGTAGAGGCTGTAGTTAAAACAGATCAAATAATATTAGAGTCTTTGGACCTAGCAGCCGAGCCCCCAATTCTTCTTGGACAAAGCGCATTAAGTAAGTTAAAAAAATTCGAACTTGATTATGATCAGAATTTATTACTGATTAACAATCCATAATAAATATTGAAGTATGTCTTATTCCCAGCAATATTCAGAACCAATTGAAGTCAACCAATTGATTGAGAAACTTCAACAGTTTGGTTTTAAACTAGAGAATCCTGTTCAAAAGGATGGCAGTGCGAATTGGTTTATTACAAATCATGAATCAGGAGCGCGAGTTGCATTCCAAGTTCAAGATAAAATTCTTTCATACAAACTTTATCCGAAAATGTTGTTTGCTCAGATTACGAGTGGTGTTCTTGCATTTTCTGTCCTTATGCTAAATTCATTATTTGAGGTTTCAACTGGAGTTTCATTAGGGTCGTTGCCTTTACTGTTCGCCTTAGCTGTGGCTATTATTTCACCCATAGCTATTAGAAAGCAAATGTGCACATCTAAATATGAATATCTCCTAGACCGTATAGAATCTCATTTAGACTCAATTTAATTAATCCGAAACCATGAAATATCTTATAAATACCCCCTTAATTATAGGTTTAATTTTCATTTCTAATCTACTAAATGCCCAACAGGTTTATGAAGTAAAAGCTGATAGTTTGAATATTCGTAAAGAACCGAACAGCAAAGCAAATCGTATTGGCGCAGTGCGAAATGGAGAATTGGTTGATTTACTCGATTCAACGAATGGAGCGTGGTTTAAGATTGTTTCAGCTGATGGCGAAAAAGGTTTTGTGCTTGCGAAATATTTGGTTGTCCGTCCAGATTTAGAGTGGCAGAAAGTTCCGCACAGCACAGGTGAAAAACCGGCATGCGAGAATATTTCAGAGCAGTATGACTATGCGAAGAATCATTCAGAATATGAAATTAAAAACGATATGTTTGAAGATGATGCAATCGTTAAGTTGTACAGAATAGTCGGGAATAAAGAGGTTTGCATCCGCTCGGTATTTGTCAAGCACAAAGAGTCCTTTACAATGTCGAATATACCATTAGACTATTATCGTGTGCGCTATGCAACCGGGTCTAATTTTGTTAAACAGACAGTAGGAGGAAAATGCAAGGTGAAATTCTTAAAAGATCCGAATTACTATGAAATGGAAGATGTTCTCGATTTTAAGAATTTTACTCGCTCAATAGTGTTGTATGAAACATTTTCAGATAAAAACGAGAAATTGGACGAAGACAAAAAACAAATTTCAGAAGATTTCTTTAACAAATAGAATAATCAATTCTTAATCTCATTCGTCGAAGACCCTCGTGCAACGCACCCTCGTCCATAGGACCCTCGTTCATAGAACTAAAGTGCTTCGCACATTCTTCCCCTCTCTTAACCTTTCTTACCTTTTACTTAGCGATATTAATCGCCTCGCTGTTCGCATCAAAAATTTTGTATTCCAGAAGAGCGTTATTACTCGAAGACTGCAATTCAATTTTAATCTGGAATCGTTTTTTCCAACGAGATAAGATGGTGTTGAACCACCAACCTTTGGTTAGGTAGGCTTCAACCATCGGATGAATAGCTACAACAATGTGTTTGTGCGCGGTGGTTTCAGCAATAAGACGAATGCTGTTTTCAATTTCATCTTCGAACAACAAAGCAGCTTCAATTTTTCCAGTACCGTTGCAACTTGGACAAGTCTCTTGTGTTTCCACTTCGGTAACTGGCTTAACACGTTCACGGGTAATTTCAACTACACCGAAACGGCTAGGTGCAAGCACATTGTGCTTCGCTTTGTCGCCTTGCATATACTCTTTCAATGCATCGTGAAGGGCCTTTTGGTTTTCCTTCTGCTGCATATCAATGAAGTCAACGCATATAATTCCACCCATGTCACGCAAACGCAAGAGACGTGCAATTTCTTTCGCACACTCGAGGTTGGTTTGAAGGGCGTTTTGCTCTTGATCTTTTGCAGAGGCACTCTTGCGATTGCCACTGTTCACGTCTATAACGTGCATGGCTTCGGTGTGCTCTACGATTAAGTATGCGCCAGACTTAAGATTCACCTGCTTCGCGAAGCCGGCTTTAATCTGACGATAAATGTTGAATGTGTCGAATAAATCTGTGGTCTTGTGAACCTTAACAATCCCTTCTTGGTCGGGCGCAATGCTGTGCATGTAAGTGCGTACTTCAGCACCCAATTTTTCATCGTTTACGTGAATAGCAGTGAACGAGTCGTTCAACAAATCGCGAAGAACCGAAGAGGTCTTCTTGATTTCGCTAAGTATACGTTTTGGTGGAAGGGCGTTCGGAAGGTTTTGAACCAACTCTTCCCAACGGTTAATTAGATCTGTAAGATCTTGATCAAGCTCTTCAACGCTTGTGTCTACCGCTTGGGTACGCACAATAACCCCCATGTTCTGTGGGCGAATCTTTTGCATGAGTTTTTTCAAACGGTCACGCTCATCTTCGTTGGTAATTCTACTTGAAAGAGAAACTTTATTCGAGAAAGGAACCAACACCAAATACCTTCCGGCAAGTGTAATCTCAGCAGTTAGTCTTGGACCTTTCGCTGAAATAGGTTCTTTAGCAATTTGAACGAGAATAGCATTCCCCTGACCAATGGCGTCTTTGATGACACCATCTTTTTTCAACTCGGGCTCTTTCTGAAGTTTACTTAACTCTCCAGACGCACGTTCACCACCAAGAATGGGGCGTACGTATTTATTCATTGTAGGATAGTGCGGACCCAGGTCAAGAAAATGCAAAAAAGCATCTTTCTCGTAGCCAACATCTACAAAGGCAGCGTTCAAGTGGGGAACCATTTTCCGCACTCTTCCAAGGTACACGTCGCCCACAGCAAACTGTGTATTACTAACCTCGCGATGCAACTCTACCAAGAGTTTATCGTGAAGCAAGGCAATTTCCACTCCCTTGGAGGAAGCGTTAATGACTAGTTCAGCGTTCAAATTTTTCTAAGATTTAATGCATGACAGGAAGGGCGCATGTAAGCGCCTTCCGTCAATACAGATGTTTCAAGCAAAGTTCTAGCGAACTTTTTTCTTGTGACGATTCTTTCTTAGACGCTTCTTTCTTTTGTGCGTAGCCATTTTATGGCGCTTTCTTTTTTTACCGCAAGGCATATTACTTATTATTTAATTTAATATCTATTTTCCTAATAAATGCATTCACACTGTCCTTAACAATTGGATCTTCATTGTGGCGAAGAATCTGGCTGTAGTAAGCTTTCGCTTCTTTCCAGTTTCCCAATTGTTCATTCATTTTTCCCGCATACACCAAGGCAATGCCCGATGTAGAATCTGTTGCAATGGCTGCTTTGAAATTGGCAAGTGCCGTTTCAACACTGTCCATTTGCATGAGCGCTTCGCCTTTGTAAATATAGGCCAATGTGTTTTGTGGTTGAAGTTCAATAATCGTATTGAATCTCGCTACCGCTTTTTCCATTTGGCCTGAACGAATTGCAAATTCACCAAGAACGAAGTGAGCTTCAACATTGTTCGGATTTTCTTCCACCATAGACAAAAGCATTTGAATGCCCTGCATAGGTTGAGGTCCGTTCACCAGCTCTATCGCTTGTTGAATCTTTACGCTGTCTGCAATAGGGCTATTCGCCTTATCTATGGCCGACTTTGGTTGTTGAGGGAATAATAAAAAAAGAACGATTAGCCCTAAGGCAACACTAACAATAATGGCTATGAGATACGATTTACGCATTCTCTGCCACCTTCACTTTTTCTTTCACCGCATCTACAAACTCTTTCGCAGGTTTGAACGCAGGAATGTAATGAGCGGGAATGGTTACCGTGGTTTTAGCCAAGATATTTCTTCCCAATTTCGCAGCTCTCTTCTTTACGATGAAGCTTCCAAATCCTCTTAAGTATACGTTCTCTCCAGCTTCCATAGATTTCTTCACAGTTCCCATGAATCCTTCTACTATCGCTAACACGTCGTTTCTGTCGATTCCCGTTTTATTCGAAATTTCTGTAACAATATCCGCTTTCGTCATCTTATTCCGTTTTGTTTGATTTTCTTTTCTCAATTTTGGGGGTGCAAATATACGTCTAAAATCTTAAAATCAAACGATTGCCTTATGAATTCGCGCGACACAACCGCCTTACTGGAGTGGTACAACCGAGAAAAACGTGATTTGCCGTGGCGAAATACGAACGATCCCTACGCCATTTGGCTGTCGGAAGTTATCCTTCAACAAACTCGCGTAGATCAAGGAATGGCCTACTATCACAAGCTTCTAGGACATTACCCAACCGTGAATGACCTTGCAAATGCACCCATAGACGAGGTGCTTTCCTTGTGGCAAGGATTGGGGTATTACAGTCGCGGAAGAAATTTGCATGCGACCGCAAAAAAGATTCAAGAATTGGGAAAATTCCCTTCAACGTATACTTCACTTCTTGAACTGAAAGGCATTGGTCCTTATACCGCTGCGGCAATTGCATCGTTCGCTTTTAAAGAGCGTGTTGCCGTGTTAGACGGAAATGTTTTCCGTGTAATAACGCGCTTCCTGGCGTCTAATCTGCCCATCGATAAGGGAACCACAAGAAAGACCTTCCAAGCTTTATTGAATGAATGGATTCCAGCGCATGCTCCGGCCGACTTCAATCAAGCCATGATGGAGCTTGGCGCAACGGTCTGCACTCCGAAGAATCCAAAGTGCTCAGATTGTCCGCTTGCCCCGAACTGCGAGGCTTTCAGCGCACAAACTGTTTTGAACTTTCCGGTTAAAGCATCTAAAACGAAGGTGGAGCCTTTGTTCTTGTATTACGCTGCATTGGAAACACCTTCAGGTTTTATGGTGAAGAAACGCCCTGAATCGGGCGTTTGGGCAGGCCTCTACGACTTTCCTTTTGTGGAATCGAAAGTGGCACTTGCAGAGGAAGAGGTTCTTCTTGAATTTCAAAAACGGTTCCCTTCCACCCAAAATGCTACATGGAAGAAAGACAATTTTTATACGCATGTGCTCAGTCACCGCAAAATTTCAGCACAGTTTTTCAATTGTTTATGTCGAAATATGTCTGACGAAAAATACGCTCCGAAAACTTCGGAAGAACTTTTATCTACAGGAATTTCAGCCTTACTCATGAAGTACATGAAGGAAAGGCATATATGAAAACCGCATAAGTATTGCTTTCCAAGGGTGTTTGACCGAAATAGTTTTGACGCATTAACTAAATTTTATTTTTTATGTCAAACACCATTAACAAAGTGATCCTTGTGGGTCACCTGGGCAGAAACCCAGAAGTTAAGTCCTTCGACAACGGAGGCAAGATTGCGAACTTCTCAATGGCTACCAAAGAGATTTGGAAAGATGCCAAAGGAGATCGACAAGAACATACCGAGTGGCACTACGTGGTAGTGCGGAAATCATCGAGTCTAACGTTTACTGAACTGTACTTGAAAAAGGGCATGTTGGTTTATGTGGAAGGAAAGCTTCGCTCTCGTTCCTATAAAGCAAAGACCGGAGAGGAACGTACCGTTCTAGAGGTGTTAGCCGACGATGTTCAGCTTTTAAGTAACTCGAAGAAGGAAGAATCTGTTCCTACTAACACCGAGATGGTGGAAGAAACTGAATTCTAATCTTCCCGTTTTTTTTCTTTCGCTACCTTTACAATCTTATTGGTAACGTAAAGAATGGAATTCGATAGTGTGATCTTGTTAAACAGCGCGGGCCCTTTGTTGCTCGTGCTGTTGCTTTTGTCTTGTAGCGCAATTATGTCGAGCTCTGAAGTGGCTATCTTTTCACTTTCTCCTGCACAACGCAAAGACCTCGAGAGTGCAACCGATTCTCAATCGAAAAATGTGATTCGATTGCTCGAACATCCAACACCAGAGATTGCGACAAAACGTCTATTGGCATCCGTTCTCATTGGCAACAACATGGTGAACATTGCGGTAGTCTTGGTGTCTACGATTTTGTTCGACATGTGGTTTTCAAATTCAACATTGGAACATTGGATCATTGACTTGATTAACGTTGTTGGCGTTACAACCATCATTGTTTTATTCGGTGAAGTAATTCCGAAGGTGTACGCAACTGCAAACAACATTAAGTTGGCGAAGCGTTTTGCATTTTTATTCATCATTCTCGACAAAGTATTTTCTCCAGTTATCTGGATACTCACTACTGCCGGAAAGTGGTTTGAAAGCGATCAAAATCATCAAGGAGGAAACATTTCTGTAGACGAACTTGGACATGCGTTGGAGCTCACGTCAGATGATAATCGTTCGGAAGAGGAACATCGAATTCTTGAGGGTATTGTCACCTTTGGAGATAACGAGGTGGTGCAAATTATGACCCCACGTGTTGACATTGTTTGTCTTTTCACAGGAGATTCGTTCAAGAGTGTTATTCAACGCGTAGAGGCTTCGGGATATTCACGATTTGTGGTGGCAAAAGAAAAACTCGATTCAGTCAGTGGTGTCTTGTATGCGAAGGATCTTCTTCCGTATTTAGATTTGGAAGAATTCAATTGGGAAAGCCTTCAACGCAAACCGTTCTTCGTCCCGGAGAGTAAGCAGGTAGATGATTTGCTAACCGAATTCCAACGCGATAAAATGCACATGGCTATTGTGGTGGATGAATACGGAGGGACTTCAGGTATTGTGACACTTCAAGATATTCTTCAAGAAATTGTGGGTGAAGTGAAAGACGAGTTCGACGATCAAAGTGAAATTTTGTGGTCGAAGCTCGATGAGAAGAATATACTTTTCGTCGCGAAGATTCCGTTGATCGATATGTATCGTGTGTACGACATGGATGGCGACGATTTTGAGGCCTCTCGTGGAGACAGCACCACACTTGGCGGATTCATTGTTGAACAGATGGGACGCATTCCGAAACGCGGAGAAACCTGGCAGTTTGGAAGTTTTGAATTCACCATTGAATCTGCCGACAACCGAAAGATTAGCAGGGTTAAAGCAAAGCGCTATGTTTAAGAAATACAGACGTTGGATTCTTCTTGTTGCTACAGTCTTGTTGGTTGTATCTGGAACGTATTACTTTTTCTTTGCTGAAGAGACCGCTGTTCCAAGAAAGAAGTCGTA
Source organism: Flavobacteriales bacterium (assembly GCA_044349305.1). Taxonomy (GTDB): domain Bacteria; phylum Bacteroidota; class Bacteroidia; order Flavobacteriales_D; family Sanyastnellaceae; genus CAIZGX01. The sequence continues at coordinate 27,500 of JBIKRF010000011.1, read as the reverse complement.
TTTCCGAATTGATTTTCCAGAAAAAAAATATACCGCTTACGAAAGTCAATGTCCGCTTGCGTTTGAAGTAGCGAACTACGCGAAGATTGAGAATGTTCCGGGGGAAGAAGGAAACACGGGGTGCTGGTTCAATTTGATTGTTCCTCGCCTTCGCGCAACCGTTTACTGCTCGTATTTTCCGGTGAACAACGATTTGGAAAAGCACATTTCAAAAGCCTATGATTTCACGCTTATGCATGAGGTGAAGGCCACTGCTATTCGCAGAACGCAGGTGCGTATCGATTCAACGAAGATGTATGGAATTATCTACGATTTAGAAGGAGACGCGGCTTCGCAACTCCAGTTTTTCGTAACCGACAGTGTGAATCATTTTATGCGCGGAGTGCTGTATTTCCGCAACAAGCCGAATGCCGATTCACTGGCACCGTGCTTGAATTTCATGCGTGAAGATGTGGTGCACATGATTGAAACCATGCGTTGGAAGTAATTACTTCATCCAACGAATAACCAACACGGTTAGCGCCACAACAAATACCAAAATTGAAATTTTATTAATCCCGTGCATCATGCGCAGGTTAATGTCGCCTTGCTCTTTTTTGAAAAGATTCAAGGGGTTCAGGTAGTGAAGAATTTTTTTAAGTATCATTATTTTACAATTGCGATCATACTAATTTCAACCTTGGCGCTTTTCGGAAGTTGCGCAACTTCTACTGTTTCTCTTGCTGGAAATGGAGCCACCATATACTTCGCGTAGACGGCATTCACTTGCGCGAAGTCTGACATGCTTTGCAAGAAGATGCTCGTCTTTACCACGCTGCTGAAATCCGCGCCTGAAGCCTCAAGTAGCGCTTCAAGGTTTTTCATTACGAGTTCTGACTCCGCTTCAATGTCCGCTGGTGTGTATTCGCCCGTAATCGGATCAATGGCAATTTGTCCGCTGCTGTACACCATGCCGTTGGCTACAATGGCTTGACTGTATGGACCAATAGGTGCAGGTACTTTTTTTGATTCAATTGCGGTTTTCATTCGTAATGTTGCGTTGTTTTTTCAAACTTCGACATAAAAGGTGGAACAACCAAACAAGAACATATTATTCATAGATAACTTCGATTCGTTCACCTTCAACTTGGTGCATTATTGCGAAGCATTGGGCGCTCAGGTGCGCGTGGTGCGAAACAACGAAATTCCATGGAATGAAGTCTTGAATTACGATGCCGTTGTGCTTTCCCCAGGTCCTGGATTGCCTGAAGAATCAGGCGATTTAATGAAGTTTATTTCGGAGTTTTGGAATCGAATTCCCATGCTGGGAATTTGTTTGGGATGTCAAGCCATGGCGCTTCACGATGGAGGCAAGTTGAAGAATTTAGATCAGGTCTTACACGGGACTTCAACTTCAGCAAATCAAATTCAAACATCTGTTTTGTTTGAAGGATTACCGCAAGAATTTGAGGTAGGACATTACCACAGTTGGATTGTAAACAATGAATTTCTTCCAACTTCGTTCGATGTTACAGCTAGGAATATAAACGGTTGGGTTATGGGTATTCAGCACAAAGTATTACCTTTAATGGCTGTTCAGTTTCACCCAGAATCGGTATTGACGAAAGAGGGAATGCAGATGATGCGAAACTGGATTAATTCAATTTAGAATATGGAATTTTTGAAAAAAAGTATTTTGATTTTTTGTTTGAATGCCTTGGCAATTGGGGCATTCAGTCAATCGTATCAGATTGCTGTTTTGAAATACAAAGGGGGTGGGGATTACTATGCGAACCCTACGAGTCTGCCGAATTTGGTGTCGTTTGTGAATCGCGAATTGAAGATGAACATCGCAAAAGAGACACCCTACGTCGAAGCGGGAAGCACTGAGTTGTTCAACTATCCGTTCGTGCACATGACCGGTCACGGAAATGTTGTTTTTTCAGCAGCAGATGCAGAGAACTTGAGAATCTATTTGTCGAGTGGAGGTTTCTTACATATTTCGGATAATTATGGATTAGACAAGTTCATTCGCAAGGAAATGAAGAAGGTTTTTCCAGATGCCGATTTCGTTGAGATTCCGTTTGGTCATCCGGTTTATCATCAGAAGTATGAATTCAATTCGGGCCTACCGAAGATTCATGAGCACGACAATAAGGCTCCGCAGGGATTGGGAATTTTTGTAGAAAATCGCTTGGTCGTGTTCTACGATTTCGAGTGTGATTTAGGCGATGGATGGGAAGATTCGAATGTGCACAAGGACTCGGAAGCTGCACGCACCAAGGCTTTTCAAATGGGAGCGAATCTCTTGCAATATGCATTCACCGGAGGTAAATGAGGAATTGCGCGAGGCGCTGGAACGGTCTGTAGACAAGTACAACCGCAGCACCTTCATTGAGGAAGATCCGATTAGTATTCCGCATTCCTTCACGAAGAAAGAAGATATCGAGATCGCTGCTTTTCTAACAGCTACTATCAGTTGGGGCAATCGGAAATCTATTTTAGTAAGCGCCAATCGGCTCATGGAATACATGGATCGTTCACCTTATGACTTTGTTTTGAATGCGCAACCGGAAGATTTCAAAAGTTGGAAGCCCTCTATTCATCGAACGTTCATGAAAGAAGATGTGGATTTTTTTATTCAGGCGTTGCGAAGAATTTATGTTGAAGAAGGTGGAATGGAAGGTGTTTTTACGCAAGGATTTTCAATGGGTAATTCGAAGGAAGGCATTGAGTTTTTCAGGACTAAATTTATTGGGAATGAAGCGCACCGTGCCTTGAAGCACGTTGCTAGTCCGGAACGGAACAGCACGGCGAAGCGAATAAACATGTTTTTACGCTGGATGGTTCGCAACGATAAGCGGGGTGTTGATTTTGGTATGTGGAAGGGAATTTCTCCGTCGCAATTGTCTATTCCGTTGGATGTCCATTCGGGAAGAACTGCTCGAATGTTTGGCCTCTTGTCTCGCACACAGTCGGATTGGAAGGCGGTTGAGGAATTGGATCGCAATCTTCGGATGTATGATTCTGCTGATCCGGTGAAATATGATTTCGCCTTGTTTGGCTTGTCTGAAGCCGGTTTTGAAAATTGAAAAAGGGCCATTTGGCCCTTCCTCTTATTATAAAAAACTGCAGAGATTACGAAAGCATTTGTTGACGTAGTAGAAATTCGAATTGCGCGTTCTGTTTTTCAAGTCGCTTGATTGAATTTTCTTTTTCTGCCATTTCCTGGTAGTTCTTGAAAGCTGCTTGCAGCGTATCGTTCATTTCTTCCTTTTTGAAAGGTTTGGTCGACACGCGGAACACACGAGCTTGGTTGATAGCACTGAGCATGGCTTCAGCGGTAATATTTCCGGAAAGAAGTATACGTTGAGCTTTCGGGAATTCTTGTGCCATGCGCTGCAGGAAGTGTGTTCCAGACATGCTAGGCATTTCAAGATCTGATATTACCACATGAATGTTCTCGGACTTCATAATATTGTACGCATCGAAAGGATCAGTTGCGGTGAAAACATTGTAATCGTTACCGAAAAGTGATTTGAAGGTGTGAAGCACCATCGCGTCGTCGTCTAAGCAAAGTACATTTACCATTGTGTCGGTTGTATTGTTAGGAGAGTTTGAATGATTCATTTTGCTGTTATTGGTCTCTCTTTAACGCTAGTCGATCTTTTTAGGTTTCGTTTTTCTAGAGTTTTTTTCAGAAGTGTAGGAATCATGCATGATTCGAGGCTTTTTATTTTGCAGCTCTGCAATAGCTTTTAGGAGTGATTGTGTGGTTTGAATGGATTCATCGAGTCGCGATTGAAGAATAGCATTCTCTTCCATCATGCGTTTGGTAATGGCGTTTGTTTCTTCGATAACCTCGGCTTTTATTTTTTCAACGTCGACATGCGCGTATGCCTCTGAGACCATGAGAAGCGAAGGAGTAACTCGATAGAGTGACGCAAGTTTTTTGAAGTCTTCGATTTTAACGTGACGTTGTCCGTTTTCGAGTCTGCTGTATTCCGACTGAGAGATTCCGAGTTGATCGGCGATGTATTCTTGTTTGAAGGAATACAGCATTCTAAGTTGTTTAAGCTTAGGGTAGTTTGTGTTTCTGAAAACATTTTTCATAGGAGATTTGGTTTTAGTTTTCCCAAAACTCATATTTGAAAACCCCGTAAAAATTGTTTTTCGAAATTTTCGAAAAGATTATTCCCCGACCCTCGAGTAGATCAACGCCTTAATTTTATCTGGTATTGGCAGTAGCCCTAGCTTTTGCGCTTGGTGGATGGCTTGTGGCTCAGAAAAGGGAATTTCATTTCCTTTAGATTGACTCCATTTATTGTATGTCTCACCAGTTTTTTTTCTTATTGTTTTTGAGAAGTAATCTCCAATTTGTTGTTCAGTAATGTTTGAATGTAAACCAGCGCTTTCTCTAATTTGGTTGTTCACATTCACAGCAACATCTTTGTTTCGGTCAGTATATTGACGCTCATGCAGAAACATTAGATATTTGATTGGAAAGTTTAAAAGTGTGGCATTCAAAACGAAAGCGACGCAGTTCATTTGTTCTGTTTGAGTAAAATCAGAGACGAATCGAGGACTGACAATATCTGAAACGTCATCAGTGGTTACAGTCCAAAAGTCAAAATGTAAATTTGGAAAAGACAAATCACTTTGGGTCTCATCGATTGTTAAAAATGATTTTTTTTCGAGACTTAAAACTTGTTTTTGAATAGATGCAATTTTGCTTTGTGGAAATAAGGATCTAAATTTTACCTTGTAATGATCTTGGTTTACTTTGAATGTAAAACAGGGCAAGCATAATACGGTATACGCTACTCCAGCATATCGTATGACATGAGGTAAGTCTTCTGGATGAATGAAATTATCAGTTGCAAATCCGAGAAATGATTCAATAGTAAACTCGTTAGGTTCTATTCCAATTAAGGATGACAATGTGTTTCCTACATGTATATACTTTTGTTCTTTGGTGCTGTATACTGTCTGAAATTCGTTGACTCCGAGCTTTGTGTTTTCGAGATACTCTATGATTGATTCGTAGGATTTTCCTTTTACATAAGTACCCTCAGCATCCGCCAAAATCTTTAGTGCTATGGCAGGATGGTTAGAATCAATAAGACTTTGAATAAGTTCAAATTTTGAATTTATAATTTCAAGTATTGAATCGGAAGTTTCCGAACCGAGTTCGTTTTTGGAATATTCGCTTGCAATTTCTTTCCAAGTTGGAAACTTAATTGAAACTTCTTTTGCATCATCAGAGGTGTTCATGGTAATAAATATAAAAAAAATCTGAATAAACGCCTTTCTTTCACTTGTTAATGTTGAAAAGCTAAAATATTCGGAATCAATGGATACTTATACCAATGTAATTTGCAATATGGAGAATCATGTAGAAAAAAATGAATTGGCAATGAATCTAATGCCTAAGTTTTTAAGCTATGAGTATGTATTGCAAAACATCAAAAACATCAAACATGATTTTGAGTTTGTCCAACTTTCTAAAGATCATATTAAAGAACTTGAGGCAAATGTTGATAAAGAACTTTTATCACAGGAATCTATCCAATTGCTTTCAAGTGAAAACAATCAAGTGCCAGTTGAATATGGAAGTTGGATTTATTTTCCAATCAGAAATAAGTGTATACAGATATTACCAAAGTCAGATTTTATAGAATTAAGGACATGTAGAAATAGATTAAAGATTAATAGAAATGAACAGCTAGATCTATCGAAGAAGTCAATAGCTGTTATTGGTCTTTCTGCGGGTAATGCGGTAGCAAACGCTTTAATAGCTGAAAGGATTTGTGGCAGGATAATACTATTTGATTTTGATAATTGCGAGTTGAGCAACCTTAATAGGTTAAATGCCGGAATATTTGACTTGGGTTTGAATAAGTGTATAATTTCTGCTAACAGTATTTTGGAGAAGGATCCGTATATAGATGTTGAGATTCATGTAAGTGGCTTTATAAATTCGAAAGAACACGCAGATATAATTGAGTCTGTTGATTTAGTTGTCGATGAATGTGATTCTTTTGATATTAAGATTGTTTTGAGAGAATTATCAAGAAAGTTTAGAAAACCTTTGTTAATGCATACCAGTGAGAGAGGTATCACTGATATTGAAAGATATGATCTTATTGAAGATTTACCGCTTTTTCATGGATTATTGGATGGTGTTGATTTGAATGATAAAAGTAAAGTTCTCATGGCTATTATCAATCCACAAATTGTTTCAGAACGAATGCTTCATTCATTTGCGGAATTAGGTAAGTCTTTAAAGTCTTGGCCTCAATTGGCTACCGAGGTTTTCTCAGGTGGAGCTAATTTGGCTGGAATAGCAAGGTTGATTCTTTTAGATCAAAAGGTAGTCGGAGGCAGGTACTTTTTTAACACTGAAGAGGTTGGCAGATAATCCTTTGACATATCAAGAGGATTTTGGTGAATTGGATTTTGTCCTTTCGCTTCATCGTGCATCCGATGATTATTCAATGTGTGAAAATTTTGTGTTAGGTCACCGACAATTATTATCCGTTAATGATGTTGATTTAGGACCATTGGATACATCATGGTTTAGTTCGGCTAATGTTTATCTGCTAGTTGTAAGAAGGGCTGGGCTAGATGAAATTTTAGGTGGTGCGAAATTGGTAATTTATGATAACAATGGAAATCTTCCGTTATTGAAATTGTTGAATGATGATTATCCGGAGTTGGTGGATTATTTGAATGAATATGACGATAATGGGTTAGTTGAAATTTCTGGCTTATGGAATTCACGAAGTGTGGCTGGATTAGGATTAGGAAGTGAGCAATTAATTCGAACAAGTATTGCAATTTGTGGTTTGCTGGAGATTGCTACCGTGGTAACTTTTTGTAGTCCTTTTGTAACAAGATTTGCTGAATTGTATGGATTTACTCCGCTATCGAAATTCGGTAGTAACGGTTCTATCCCTTTTCCTGATAATAGATGGATGAGCACCATTAATGTATTATCTGATCCCCACGTAATGTCAAAGGCTGATGAGCTAGAGAGAAAGATTATTTTTGATTTGAGAGAAGAACCAAATCAAACTAGAAAATTCAATTCTAGGGGTAAAGAGATTACAATAAAATTTGAATTGAAAATATAATGAGAGCAGTAATTACTTCAATGTTTTTAAGTGTACTACTTCTCTATTCAAGTGAGTTATTTTCACAGAGTCATTTGGATTTTGATGTGAGTAATTCTAATTCGATTTCTCCGAATTTAGGATTGAGTGAGGATACTGTGAAATTGGATTTGTCCATTGTTAATTCTAATGGGAGTATTTTATTTTTTAGGTCTCATTCTTATGATTATTTTTCTGTTACAGATAATTTAGGAAGAGTGATATTATCAGATGAGGATTATCAAAAAGGTATTCAGCATTTCAAATTAGCGGATACACTCAAGCACCAAGATTTCCAGATTAGAATTTTATCGGGAGAGCAAATTTTATTGCCGATTGTTGTATCCGATGAAGTAACCATTTTGAATGACAACAGAATTAAGGATGCCTTTTACTTGTTTTTCGCCGGAATTTTTGTTTCCATAATACTATATAATTTATTTCTATTTGTCTCTCTAGGTGATGTTTTATACTTGATATACGTTATTGCCACTATTTTCATTGGCTTAGTGCAACTCCATTTTGGAGGAAAACTTACTGAATGGTTCTACGACCGACAATCTATTTTTGCTGTTTACGACACTCAAATATTAGGGGCGCTGAGCGGTGTTTCAACAATCGTTTTTGCAAACTCATTTTTACATACTAAGCGCTATTGTAACTGGGTTTATAAAATTTCATTACTCTCAATATTTTTATATACGTTGAGTATTATTCTGTTGTGTTTTTCTCTACCAACAGTAAGTTATCAAATAATAAACTTAAATGCGAGTGTCTCACTTTTGTTAGTTGTTGCATCGATATATGCAATCAGAGGGGGTAATAGACAAGCGCGATTTTTCTTATTTGCTTGGTCATTCTTTTTAATAGGTGTTACTGTATTTGCACTTAAAGACTTCGGAATCCTCCCGTTCAATGCTTTCACAAACTTCGCGTTGCCCGTGGGGTCGGTGGTGGAAATTTTGTTGCTGTCGTTTGCACTGGCAGATCGCATTAACGTGCTGAAACAAGAAAAAGAACTCTCACAACAACAAGCGTTCGTAGCCATGAAGGAAAACGAACGACTCGTGACAGAACAGAATATTCAACTCGAGAAAAAAGTACACGAACGAACCGCCGATCTCGAAAACAGAAATACCGAATTGCATAACGCTATGAACAATCTTCGTATGACGCAACAACAACTCGTAGAGTCGGAAAAACTAGCGTCAATAGGACAAATGACCGCGGGTATTGCACACGAAATAAACAACCCAATTAACTTTGTTCAATCAAACGTTGGACCGCTGAAACGTGATATTGATGAGATTCTAGATTTACTCTCCCAGCTCGCCCAAATCGATGAAAATAAAGACATCCTCGAGCAAATTAATCATCTTAAAAGTCAGTATACCAAACTCGATGTAGATTATCTCAAAAAAGAGATTCAACAGCTGCTAAACGGAATTGAAGATGGATCGAAACGCACCGCCGAGATAGTGAAAGGTCTTCGTGTTTTCTCTCGAATGGATAAAAACGAATTGGTATCTGCCGACATTAATGAATGCCTTCATTCAACACTCGTAGTTATGAAAAACATGACCAAGGCAGAGGTAACACTAAATGTTGAGTTGGGAGAAAACATTCCGAAAATAAATTGCTATCCTGGTAAACTTTCACAAGTGTTTATGAATCTCGTAACCAATGCTGTTCAGGCTACACGCATACCCGGAAGACAACCAATAGACCGTGTAATAAACGTCCGCTCATACTTGAGTGATAATAACATATGTGTTGAAATTCAAGACAACGGAAAAGGAATTCCAATTGAAATTCAAGAGAAAATATTTGAACCTTTCTTCACCACGAAGGATGTTGGAGAAGGCACAGGACTTGGCCTTGGTATTGTTGCAGGAATTTTAGGAGAGCACAACGGTCAACTCACGTTCACAAGTAATGCAAACGAGGGCACTACTTTTCTTATAACTTTACCCATCGCAAACTAAGAACTAAGTTATGGATATGATTAAAGTACTTTACCTCGACGATGAAGAAAATAACCTCATCGCTTTCAAAGCACTCTTCCGAAGAGAATTCGATGTATTTACTACAACCTCCCCACAAGAGGCTGTGGCATATCTGAATGCGAACGAAGTTCCCATTATACTTTCCGATCAGAAAATGCCCGAGTTGAGTGGCGTAGAATTCTTCGAACTTACACTCAACGACTTTCCGAATGCAGTTAGAATATTGGTTACCGGATACGCAGATATCGAAGCTGTTATCGACGCTATTAATCGCGGACAGGTTTATCGCTATGTAGCTAAACCGTGGAATGAAAACGACCTTCGCGTCTGCTTATTAAACGCTGCAGAACGTTACGAAATGAATGTACAAACGGGCGATTCAGATGCTCGAACGAACAAATGGAAGCAAGCAAAAGCACGCATTCAAGATGCTATTCATAAAGTGAAGGCCGTTGTTTCTTCATGGAAAGGAATGAACGCTCCTGTCCCAGCTGAAACGTTGAATGAGGTAGTCAGTGAATTGAATGCACTAGAAGAAAGTGTAAACGAAGTCTTCGAAGAAGCTCGTTAATTTTACACCTTATCGTCTTCTGACTCTCCGGTTAGGCTTTCCTCTGGTAAGGTTGGATCTATATTCTGCATGCGCCATGCTTCATAAGAAAGATCATCTTCCTCGTCAATAACTTGAATGAAAGGCTCTGCGAACGCTTTCGTACTCAGGTGATGCTCCAAGGAAAGTAACATTGCTGGAAGCACAATCAAGTTGGTTAACATCGCGGTAAACAAGGTCAATGAAGTCAAAATTCCCAACGCACGTGTTCCATCGAATTCAGAGAAGACGAATATTCCAAATCCAAAGAACAAGACAATCGAAGTAAAGAGAATACTTGCTCCTGTATCTTTCACAGCCGAGAGTACGGACAATTTAATATTCCAATTGTGTTCACGCAATTCCTGACGATACTTCGCTAGGAAGTGAATGGTGTTATCTACCGTAATTCCAAATGCAATACTGAATACCAAGATGGTTGAAGGCTTCAATGGAATGTCGAAGAAGCCCATAAATCCAGCTGTAATAAATTGAGGAATCAAATTCGGAACAAGCGAAATGAGCAACATGCGCAAACTGCGGAACATGATCCACATGAGCAAGCAAATCACACCAACGGCGAAGAGCAAACTCGAGAATAAATTGTTCACGAGATAGGTCGTTCCTTTCAAGAAAACAATGCTGGTTCCCGTCATGGTTACCTTATACAAACTGTCTGGAAAAAGTTTTGTCACCTCTGGGCGAAGCGTATTCAACAGCGAGTCCATAGCAAGGGTCCCGATGTCGGCCACCTGCGCTGTAACGCGTGTTTTTTTCAAAGAATCATCCAAGAACGTGTTCGAATATTTAGACGCGCCCGAATTTTCAGCAGCGCTATCAGACTGCTCGAAGTATGGTCCAATGAACTGTTGCTCACCACGGCTAATTAAATCGTAGTATTCAGGATCACCGTCGTAATAAGCTTGCTTGGCGAACTTAATGGCATCTGCAATTGAAAGCGATCGAGATATTTTCGTTGAAACACCCGGTAACGTGTCCATAACATCTTGAAGTGAATCGATGCGCGCAATGGTTTTCGGATTGGTAATTTTTCCGCGCTTCGCTTCAATCATAATTTCGAATGGCATTACTCCATCGAAATGCTTTTCAAACCAATGCAAATCGGTAATGACGCGATCGTCGTCGGGTAAATCATCTACAATGTTACCAGTGGTTTTCACTAGAGTCATTCCGTAAAAACTTAATGCAGTAACAACAACTGTAACGAAATAAATGATTCCTCTATTCTTGGTAATCATGCGCACCAAATTCTCGAGGGTGTGATACAACCAACGCATGTCGAGGTGCTTCAAGTGACGGGCCTTGGGTGCAGCAGTATATGAGAATAAAATAGGGAAAGCAATTAATGAAATGAAGAACATGAGCATGCTGTTCAATGCCGAGATTACTCCGAATTGCTTAAGCAAATCACTTTCAACAAAAATGAATGTAGCGAATCCAACAGCCGTAGTTGCATTAATCATGAACGCAGCTTCTCCAACCTTTTGAATCACACGAGTCATGGCGCGCATCTTACTTCCATGACGAATAAATTCCTGGTGGTATTTCGTAAGCAAATAAATACAGTTGGGAACACCAATGACGATCATTAACGGTGGAATGAGTCCCATAAGCATGGTAATCGGATAATCGAATAGCGCAATAGTACCCATAGATACGACAACCCCAATTCCAATAATTACCATACACACAAGCACAGCGCGGACACTTCTGAAGAAGATGAAAAGCAGCACGGCACTTACCAAGAGAGAAAGTATAGTGAAGAACTTCAATTCTGCTTTTACTTTGGCTGTCATTTGCGTTCGAATAAACGGCAGCCCGGAAATATATGTTTTTACATAGGTGTCTTTAGAGAACTGATTAACCTTCTCTACAATTTGTTCTACCGCATTTCCTCTGAATTCTGAATTGAAAAGTTTCCCATTGACAAAAATCATCATAAGGGTAGCGTCTGACTTCGATTTATACAACAAACCGTCGTAAAAAGGAAGCGATAAGATCTTTTGTTTTACGGAGTCGAGTTGTTCTTGAGATTCTAAATTTCCATCTGAAATATGTCGAAATCGAAAACGCTCTTCTGTAGTATCTGCGTACATTTCATAGCAATTCGCTATTGAAAAAACAGAGTCAACTACATTGCGCAGAACGGTTGTTTTCTCACCGTTAATAATGGTGTCGACAGGCACCGTAATTTCCTTTAAACTATTTCCCAGCTCTTTAAGTGCAATGAAGTTCTGAAGTTCCCAAATTTCCGGGTCATTCAATCCAACCACTAAGACATTTCCGTCTTCCGAAAACTGCTTTGTAAATGCTTGATATTCAACGAAAGTAGGATCGTCTTTGGGTAGAACTCCCGAAAACTTGTAGCTCATGCGCACATTTCGAGCTTCCCATCCCATGAAAGCAGTGATTGCCAGTGTAATAACTCCGAGAAGAATACGGTTACGAAGAATAAAAGCAGCAATTTTTGCCCACATAGCATTTGAAATAGAGTGCAAAGAAACACTAAATCTATTTTCGAATGAAATTTTAAGCATCCTTTGTCAACCTATGGTTAAGAGTGCTATCTTCGCCCCCATAAAATCGAAAATCATGTCACAACAACATCAAGCGCAAATTGACGCCTTTATGTCGAAAGTTCGGGCAATGAACCCGAACGAGCCTGAGTTCCTTCAAGCAGTTCACGAGGTGGCGGAAGCCATTATTCCTTTTATGGAAAATCATCCTAAATATAAGGATGCTAAAATCTTAGAACGCATTGTTGAACCAGAACGTACATTAATCTTCCGTGTTCCATGGGTAGATGATAAAGGTGAGATTCAAGTTAACCGCGGATACCGCGTAGAATTCAACAGTGCAATTGGTCCTTACAAAGGCGGATTGCGTTTTCACCCAACAGTGAATTTGTCTGTTTTGAAATTCTTAGGTTTCGAACAAATTTTCAAAAACTCTTTAACTACCCTTCCAATGGGTGGTGGTAAAGGTGGATCAGACTTCGATCCAAAAGGAAAGAGCGATCGTGAGGTTATGGCATTTTGTCAAAGCTTCATGAGCGAATTGTCTCGCCACATTGGTGCTGACACTGACGTTCCTGCTGGTGATATCGGAGTTGGTGGACGTGAGATCGGATTTATGTTCGGTCAATACAAGCGTCTTCGCAACGAGTTCACCGGTGTATTAACAGGAAAAGGTCGCAACTGGGGTGGATCATTGATTCGTCCAGAAGCAACGGGTTACGGTACTGTATACTTCGCTCAAGAAATGTTGGCGGTGAAAGGAATGAACTTCACTGGTAAAACAGTTGTCGTTTCAGGTTCTGGAAACGTTGCGCAATACGCTATCGAAAAAGCAACTGAATTAGGTGCTACAGTGGTTACCGCTTCAGATTCTTCAGGATATATCTACGATGCAAACGGAATCAATGCCGAGAAACTTGCTTTCTTAATGGAATTGAAAAACGTGAAGCGCGGACGTATTCAAGAGTACGCAACCAAATACGGATGTGAATTCGTAGCTGGAAAAACACCTTGGGGTGTGAAGTGCGACATTGCTCTTCCTTGCGCTACACAAAACGAATTGAACGGCGACGATGCGAAAGCATTGGTAGCAAACGGTTGTATTGCAGTAGCTGAAGGTGCTAATATGCCTTCTACTCCTGAAGCAATTGCTGTATTCGACGAAAACAAATTAATGTTCTCTCCAGGAAAAGCGTCTAACGCTGGTGGTGTAGCTACATCTGGTTTGGAAATGTCTCAAAACAGTTTACGTTTGAGCTGGTCTCGTGAAGAAGTTGACCAACGCCTTCACAACATCATGAAGAGCATTCACGCAGCGTGCGTTCAGTACGGTGCAGAAGGCGATCATGTTAACTACGTGAAAGGTGCAAACATCGCAGGTTTCGTTAAAGTTGCCGATGCTATGTTAGACCAAGGGGTAGTTTAATATTACGTTAAGGATAATGTGAAAGGGCGATTTTCGAATCGCCCTTTTTGTTGCGGCAATAATTAATGAGTTAAATTCGTTCGAAGTATATAACTAGATTGATGAGAATTTTCGCCGTCCTATTTTATTTGTTTTTCGCTTCGGGTCTTCTAGCTCAGTCAGAAGTAGGATTTTCAGGCATTTATAATTTTCAAACCGAGAGTTTCGGAATAGGTACAAGAGCCATTTTCAGAGAAAAGAAGAAGATTCAAATCAGTCCTCAGCTTTCGTATTTTCTTCCATTCAATAAAATTCATGAATGGACAATTGGCGCGGCTGCCCAATATAAATTCATCAAAAGAAAAAAAATCCAATCCTACAGCTTGGTTCATCTGGGTTACAATCGTTGGATAAACTACGAATCATCTTACATGAAAGATGCGATGCTGAATAATTTGAACGCGGAAGTAGGTGTGGGTTTGGTTTTCGGGAAGAGAATTAGGCCGTTTTTGGAATGGAGATACAACATTAGGCATCAAGAGGGTATGCTTCAGGTGGGATTGTTTTTCAATAAAAATTCATTCAAGGCAAAAAAGGAAAAATGTGCAGCTTATGATTAACACAAATAAGGTTTTCTTCTCGGGAGTTTCAACACTTTTAGTTTTATGTTCGGCCGTTATATTTTCGTCTTGTTCGAGAGACCGCATTGAACGCGATTTGAATGCGTACGAATCTCCGAATTCATATTTAGATTCGAAGAAGCAAGACGAGCAAGTTTTTGTCATTGAATCTGTCGGTGATGGGCCTATTATTGGCAATCAAGGAACAGCTATTTGGGGAAGTATAGATTGCTTGCAATTACCCGGTGGCGCCTCTGTTACTTATCCGTTTATTGTGAAATTGGTAGAGCTCTACACGCCGAAAGATATGATTTATTATCGCATGCCAACGGTAGCCGCAGGATTGCCTTTAGAAACCGCCGGCGAAATTAGGCTGAGGGCAGAGAAAGACGGTCAAGAATTGGTCTTATCGCAGCCGTGTGCATTCAAAGTGAGTATGCCGAATGCAGCACCCCAACCGAATTACATGAATGTCTATTATGGAATTGAAAACGGAGATGTTGTAGACTGGACAACAGATTTAGGAGTATGGGGAATAACTCAAACGCAAAATCCTGTATTCGATGTAGATACCATTGGATACACTGCGTTCATGGAGAAATTGGGGTGGATCAACGCCGACCGCGGTGTTTCAACCAGTGGAACATTCAATATAACTTTCGATTCGGAGGAAGATGATTTATCAAATGTCTTATTCTTCGCATACCTTCCAGATACCAAGACAGTTCTGCAATCGAATAATGGGGTTATTTCAGGAATACCAGCAGGAGCATATGCAAAAATTGTTGCCATTGCAGTAAATGCGAGTGGCAATCTATTCCACTTCAGTCAAGAATTAACGGTGAATGGCAATTCAACGGTGATGGTCGTTATGACAGAAATTTCAGATCCCGGTTTAACGACTTTGCTCGATAGTTTATAATAAAACAGTAGCGGCGTTTTACCCCTATTTTTCGTACATTTGTCCGAATTTTATTCGAAAATTCCAACGTATGTCCGCAAACCATTCGAAAATTGTAGGAGAAGGTCTTACTTATGACGATGTTCTTCTCGTTCCAGCTTATTCAGAGGTGCTTCCACGTGAAGTGAATATTTCATCACAATTCACAAAAAATATAACCTTGCACACCCCTGTGGTGTCTGCGGCTATGGACACCGTTTCTGAAAGCTCAATGGCAATAGCTATGGCACGCGCAGGCGGTATCGCAGTGATTCACAAGAACATGAGCATTGCTGCCCAAGCAGCAGAAGTGAGAAAGGTGAAGCGTAGCGAAAGCGGAATGATTCAAGATCCGATCACGCTGCATGAAACAGCAAACGTTGGAGACGCCCTTACAATCATGGCCGAGCACAAAATCGGAGGAATACCGGTTGTTGATGCAGATGGAGTATTGAAGGGAATCGTTACTAATAGAGACCTTCGTTTCGAAAAAAATTACGAGAAGCCGATTCGTGAAGTCATGACAAGTGAAAACCTTGTCACCACAGACAAGCCAAAAGATTTAGAAACGGCTGAGTCTATTCTTCAAGAAAAGAAAATTGAAAAACTTCCTGTTGTTTCCGCAGATGGAAAATTAATGGGATTGATTACATACAAAGACATTTTAAAATTGCGTAGATATCCGAATGCCTGCAAAGACAACTTCGGACGTCTGCGCTGTGCTGCTGCGGTTGGTGTGACCGGAGATACCATGGAGCGTGTTGAGGCTTTGGTGAAAGCCGGAGTAGATGCAGTGGTTATTGATACAGCGCACGGACATTCAAAGGGCGTAATTGAAACGTTGAAAAAAGTAAAGGCTGCCTTCGGAGATAAAATTGATGTGATTGTTGGAAACATTGCAACAGGTGCCGCAGCGAAAGCCCTGGTAGAGGCGGGTGCCGACGGAGTGAAGGTGGGAATTGGTCCAGGTTCAATTTGTACAACTCGTGTTATTGCTGGTGTTGGTGTTCCACAATTAACTGCTGTAACCGACGTTGCAGAAGCATTGAAAGGAACAGGCGTACCCATGATTGCAGACGGTGGAATTCGATATACAGGAGATATTGCGAAGGCAATTGCAGGTGGAGCTTCAACCATTATGATTGGCTCTATGCTCGCAGGAACCGAAGAATCTCCAGGAGAAACTATCATTTACGAAGGAAGAAAATTCAAGTCATACAGAGGAATGGGTTCGTTGGAAGCCATGCAACACGGTTCAAAGGACCGCTACTTCCAAGATGCTGAAGACGATATTAAGAAATTAGTTCCTGAAGGAATTTCAGGACGTGTGCCTTTCAAAGGTTCAGTAATGGAAGTGATGCACCAAATCATTGGCGGACTTAGAGCCGGAATGGGATACTGCGGAGCGTCGAACATTACCCAACTTCAAGAAGCTAAATTCATTCGTATTACCAATGCGGGTATCAAAGAAAGTCATCCGCATGATGTAGTCATCACAAGAGAAGCACCAAATTACAGTTATAAATAATTCAGTTTAATTTTAGTCATATGCGTTTTACAAAAGTTTTACTTTTAAATGTTGTGCTCCTTTGCACAGTTTGGTTCAGCGCGAATGCGCAACCGATTCAAAAGGCTTCTGCTACCTCTCCAGCTGTTCTAAGTGTAGATGGGGAAGATGTTTCTTTGGAAGAGTTTGAAAACATTTTTAGAAAAAACAACCGCGATTCGGTTGTTACGAAAGCAGCTCTAGAAGAATATATGGAATTGTTTATCAATTTCAAATTGAAAGTGCACGCTGCGAAAGCTGCAGGATTAGATACAGTGAGCAAATTCAAATATGAATTGCAAGGATACCGGGCACAGCTGGCTCGTCCGTATCTGACTGACCAAGAAAAGTTAGATGAACTTATGCAAGAGGCCTACAAGCATTTGCAAGAAGAAGTGCGCGCAAGTCATTTGCTTATCGAATGCAAGCCAAACGCATTGGCGGCGGATACATTGAAAGCATACAATAAGATTATGGACATTCGTAAGAAGATTCTTGCCGGAGAATCTTTCGAGTCGGCTGCAAAGAAATACAGCACAGATAAATCTGTTGAGAAAAACAACGGCGATCTTGGCTATTTTACTGCATTTCAAATGGTGTATCCTTTTGAGTCTGCTGCATACAATGCTAAAATTGGCGATATAACAATGCCTGTCCGCACGCAATACGGTTATCACTTGTTGAAAGTAACCGGACGACGTCCTGCACGCGGAGAGATTCATGTTGCACACATCATGGTGAAGCCAAAGAAAGACGATGCTAGTGATGCATCAGAAGCAAAGATTAACGAGATTTATCAAAAGGCATTGGAAGGAAAACAAACGTTCCAAGAGTTGTGTGCTTTATACAGCGAAGACGTAACCACAAAGAATAAGGGCGGAGAACTTCCTTGGTTCGGAACAAACAAAATGGTTTCTGAATTCGAAGAGGCTTCATACGCCTTGAAGGCAGACGGAGATGTTTCGCGCCCGTTTAAAACTTCTTACGGTTGGCACATTGTAAAGCGCTTAGGCTACAAGCCTTTGGCTTCTTTCGAGTCCATGTCGAAAGACATCAAAGCGAAAGTTTCGAAAGATGCTCGTGCTGAAAAAACAAAGAATTCCTTCCTAGCTAAAATAGGTAAAGAGTACAACTTTGTCTATAATCAGAAACATATAAATAAGCTTGCAGCAAAAGCTGACAGTAGCACTTACGTGGGTCAGTTGAAGGCAAGTAAAGGTCTGTTGAAAAAGGTTTTCTGTGAAGTGGCAGGAACGAAATACACGGTGAACGACTTTTATCAAACAATGGTAACACGCAAAGGCGCAAACACGAATTTGAATCCGGTTGACTACGTGAAGCACGAGGCGAAAATGTTTGCAGAAGATAAATTAATGCGTGAAGAAGATGCACATCTTGAAGCGAAGTACCCTGCCTTCCGTCTATTGATGAAAGAATATCGTGAAGGAATTTTATTGTTTGAATTGACCGATCAGTTGGTTTGGTCAAAGGCCGTGAAAGACACTGTTGGATTGAACAATTATTTCGAAGCGAACAAGGCGAGCTTTATGTGGCCAGACCGCGCTGAAGTAGTAATTTATACTTGCGCGAATGAAGAGATCGCCAATAAACTTCGCAAAATGTTAGAGTCAGGAAAATCACCTTCCGAAGCTGCTGCTGAATTGAATCAAGGAACACAACTAAACCTTCAAACGGAAGGAGGGTTGTTTGCGAGAGAAGAGCGAGAGGTGCTTGGTAAAATTAATTGGACGGAAGGATTGAGTGTGAATGTCCCAATGAACGGTCAAGTGATGGTGGTTGATATTGAAGAATTGTTGAACAAGTCTCCTAAGAAATTGTCGGAGGCACGCGGACTGGTTACTTCAGAATATCAGAACTTCCTTGACAAGCAATGGGTAGATGAATTGCGTAAGTCTCGCAAATACAAAATTAATACAGAGGTTCTTCATTCTATTGCGAAGTAACTCATGAGAGCTGCACACTTTTTTATCGCAGCGTTTTGTGTGTTTGTCGCAACAGGTTGCGGTAATTCATCGCCAGATGCTGTTGCGCATTTGGGAGATGCCGAGCTTACTATGGAAGAATTGCGTGAGCGAATTCCAAACAATATTTCCGCTGAAGATTCTGCGGCTCTTGCGCAAGAGATTATTCAGTCTTGGCTGAAAGACGCCCTTGTCTTGCAAGAAGCAGAGAAAATGTCTGACGAGGAAAAACTCACTGTTGAAAGAAGAATTGAAGATTATCGTAAATCGCTGTTGATTTATTCATTCGAGCAAGATTGGATTAAAAAGAATATGGATACCGTTGTGACTGACGACCAAATTCGAGCGTATTATGAGGCGAATAAGTCTTCAATGAAAGTGAATGAACATTTCCTTACGTTGAAGTTTTGTTCACTTCCAGAAAATTCAAAGGATGTAAAAAATATGACTGGCGCTTTTTCGGCTGAAGACATTGCTACTTGGGAAGCCTTTTGTGTTCAGGCGGGTGCGAAGCATTACTATAACTATTCCACCTATATAAATTGGGAACAGTTTGCACAACTCATTCCGTTAGCAATTGCAGATCGCTCACAATTTTTAACTCAGGCCACTTCTACCCAACAGATAAATTTTAACGGAGAAATAATTTGGGTAAAAATTGGTTCTTACCTTCTTCCTGGCGATTCGTCGCCATTGGAAATGGTTCGAAGCAATATTGCAAGTATCTTGCTGAACATAAGAAAGCAAGAGCTCTTGCAGAAAATGAGAAACGGCCTTTACGAGCAAGCAAAAGCGGAAGGCAAATTAGAACAATAAGCGAATGAAAAAAGGAATTTTGTGGTTAATGTTTGTAACGCTGTCAGTCTTTTCATGGGCTCAGCCAGGCAAGACCATAGATAAAATTATTGGAGGAGTTGGAGCCGAAGTTGTTCTTCTTTCCGACTTAGAGAATGCGAAATTTGAATTAACCCAGGGGAAGTCAGAAATTTCACCTGAAAAGGAGTGCTCAATTTTCGAAGATTTAATGTACCAAAAACTTTTACTCCACCAGGCGAAGGTAGATAGTGTTGAGGTTACAGACGGAGAAGTAAATGCTCAAGTGGAAAAACGAATCACCTACTTCGTTGAAATGCTCGGAAGCGTAGAGCAGTTTGAAACGTATTACGGAAAGCCGGTTTCTCAGTTAAAAGTAGATTTTTTCGATATGATTCGTGATCAACTTTTAACTCAAAAGAAGCAAGATGAAATAACCAAGAACGTTAAGATTACACCTTCTCAAGTGTTGAAATATTTCCAGTCTTTGCCGCTAGATTCTCTGCCACTTATTGGCGAACAAGTTCAGTATTCTCAAATAGTAATCGCTCCGCTTATTCCAGAAAGTGAAAATCAATTCACGATTCAATTCCTAGATAGTATTCGAAACGACATCGCTACAGGTCGCACAAGTATGACTATTCAAGCGCGCAGACATAGCGAAGATCCGGGGTCAAAATTTAAAGGTGGTTGTTATGATATGATTCGAAAGGGAAGCTTTGTTCCGGAATATGAATCTGCTGTTTTTACCACAGAGGAAGGGAATTATTCTCCTGTATTTAAATCGACATACGGTTATCATTTTGTGAAGGTGATAGAGAAAAGAGGGGAGTATTACAAAGCGTGTCATATTTTAATGTCGCCAAAAATTAAAGATGAAGATTTCAATAGTTGTAAATCACAAATAGACTCGGTTTACAATGAATTGAAGGCGAAGAAGATTTCGTTCAATGCTGCGGCAGCGCGTTTTAGCACCGATGAAGAAACAAAAAATCAAGCAGGAAAAATAATGAATATGCAAACAGGTGGGACACGTCACGACGTTGCAACACTGTCTGCTGAATTGAATTTAGCCCTTTCAAAATTGAAGGAAGGGGAATTGGCTGAACCTCAATTGGCAAAGCAATCCAACGGAAAAGAAGCGTATGTAATTTATCAGCTCGATGCGCGCATTCCAGCGCACAGAGCGAACATGGAGCAAGACTATGAATTGTTTCAAGCGAAAACGGAAAGTATTGAGCGACAAGCTGCCACAGACCTTTGGGTAGGTAAAGCACTCAAGAAGAATTACTCATTCATGGACGAACAGTTTAAAAACTGCACGTTTCAATTCAACTGGAATAAAAAATAATACCATGACCACATTTACATCAGATGCAGAAGCGTTAGATGCGTTGAAAGAAAAATACAACGCACTGAAATTCGAGATTCAAAAGGTAATGGTCGGACAAGACGAAGCCGTGCGCGACGTTATTATTTCAATTTTAGGAAATGGTCACTGTCTGCTTGTAGGTGTTCCCGGGTTGGCTAAAACCCTTTTGGTAAATACACTTTCGCAAGTATTGGGTTTGTCTTTCAACCGCATTCAATTCACGCCCGACTTAATGCCGAGCGATATCATTGGTTCTGAAATTTTAGATGAATCACGTCAGTTTAAATTCATCAAAGGCCCTTTGTTTTCGAACATCATTTTGGCCGATGAGATTAACCGTACTCCTCCAAAAACACAAAGTGCTTTGTTAGAAGCCATGCAAGAGCGTCGCGTAACAGCAGGCGGTGTAACACACGTATTGCCTTCTCCGTTTTTCGTTTTAGCAACACAAAACCCGATAGAACAAGAAGGAACGTATCCTTTGCCTGAAGCGCAATTGGACCGTTTCATGTTCAACATTTGGGTCGACTATCCAACCTTAGCGGAAGAGTTAGTTATTGTAAAGCAAACAACTTCAGGCGTGTCACAAACGCTTTCTCCGGTTATTTCTTCTGAAGAAATTCAGTTCTATCAGCAGTTGATTCGTAAGATGCCGGTTCCCGATAATGTTATTGAGTATGCTGTTCGTTTGGTTGCGAAGACGCGTCCGAACAGAGAGAATGCAGATGCATTGGCGAATCAATACCTCAGTTGGGGTGCGGGTCCGCGCGCTTCTCAATTTTTAATTGTTGGAGCGAAAGTGAACGCTGCATTGAACGGAAAATACAGTCCAGATATTGAAGACGTGAAGGCCGTTGCTTTGCCAATTCTTCGTCACCGTATCGTGCGCAATTACAAAGCTGAAGCCGATGGTTATTCAGTAGAGAAGATTGTTGCACAACTCCTCTAATTGTTCAGGGGTGCGTATTGCCATTAATACCCGTTTGCTTATTCCAGGAAAACTGGAAGGCATAGGACGCTTCACGTATGAGACCATTAAGCGATTGGCGCACCGATTTCCCGAGCATGAATTTCATTTATTAAGCGATCGGAAGAAAGACGATCATTGGCAGTTTGGAAAAAATGTATTTCAATACCGCATTTTTCCTCCTGCACGCAGACCGTGGTTATTCGATTGGTGGTTCGATTACAGCGTGCCTTTTGTATTGAAAAAAATAGAGGCAGATGTTTTTGTTTCTCCAGATGCACACGCCTCGCGCAGATGTCCCGTCCCGCAACTAACCGTAATTCACGACATCAACTTCGTTCACTATCCTGAGTTCATGCCGAAGAAGTATGCGAGCTACTGGAACAGTAGAACAGCAGATTTCGTGAAGCTGAGCACACGCTTGGCAACCGTGAGTGAATTCAGTAGAGCAGATATTTCGAAAACGTTCGATGTTCCAGAAACCGCCATCGACGTGCTTTGCAACGGCATTGATCACACGTTTGCTCCAGTAGAAGAACACAAGAAGGAAGTCATTCGCGATCGTTTCGCGCAAGGAAAAAAATATTTTTTATTCGTCGGTGCGCTGCATCCAAGGAAGAACGTGCACCGCGTGGTTGAGGCGTTCAATGCGGCCGTAGAGCAAGGCGTTGAATCTTCATTGGTAATTGCAGGAAACAAGTTTTGGCATTATCCGGAATTAGATGCTGCCTTAGCGAAAATTAATTACCGAACGAACATTCGGTTTTTAGGACACGTGCATACTGCCGATCTTCCTTTGCTCATGTCGGCAGCGGAAGGGCTTGTCTTTCCAAGTCTCTACGAAGGATTCGGAATTCCGTTGATTGAAGCAGAAGCGTGTGGCGTTCCGGTCATTGCTTCCAGAGGAACAGTGATGGAAGAGGTTTCGAACGGATCGGCTTTCTTCGTGAATCCAACTGAGGTCTCTGAAATAGCCGAAGCCATTGTAAAGATTGAACAGGGAAAGCGTAATCCAGCAATGCGCGAACATACTTACACGTGGGACAAAGCAGCAGAGTTGTTGTGGGAGAGCATTCAACAAACCCTTCAACACAAGAAGTAAAATGCTATTCAATTCCATTGAGTTCTTTTTATTTTTTCCTCTTGTAACAGCGTTGTATTTCTTATTGCCGCATCAGTGGCGCTGGCTCATGCTTTTGATAGCGAGCTGTGTGTTCTACATGTTTTTTGTTCCGGCCTATATTTTCATATTGCTTGCGACCATTGTCGTTGATTATGTAGCGGCTATTCAAATTGAAAAAAGTTCGAAGCCTCATGCGCGACGGTGGTTAATTGGAAGTATAATTAGCACCTGCTTGATTTTGGCGGTTTTCAAGTACTTCAATTTTTTCATCGATAATTTCAACGGCGTAGCCAGTTTAATCGGTTGGAATTATTCGTTGAATACGCTCAGCATTCTTCTGCCCATTGGGCTTTCCTTCCACACCTTTCAGAGTTTAAGTTATGTGGTGGAAGTGTATCGCGGCAACCAAAAGGCCGAACGACATTTTGGAATTTATTCGCTGTATGTGATGTTTTATCCGCAGTTGGTTGCCGGACCCATTGAGCGACCACAGAATGTCTTGCATCAATTTCGTGAAAAGCATTCGCTCACTTACGCGAATGTTTCTGCTGGAATGCAACGCATCGTGTGGGGATTGTTTAAGAAGGTGGTGATAGCAGATAATTTGGCGCAGTTTGTTTCTCCGGTCTATGAACACGCAGGCGCAGTCTCTTGGATGTACCTGAGCATTGCAGTGGTCTTTTTCAGTTTTCAGATCTACTGCGATTTCAGTGGGTACAGCGACATTGCCATTGGAGCAGCGCGCGTGATGGGATTCCGATTGATGGAAAATTTCAAGCTGCCTTATCGTTCTACTGGTGTGGGCATGTTTTGGTCGAAGTGGCACATCTCGCTTTCCACGTGGTTCCGAGATTACGTGTACATTCCTTTAGGTGGAAATCGAAAGGGTGCAGCGCGCACGTCGTTGAACTTGTTCATTGTCTTCGCGATAAGCGGATTCTGGCACGGTGCGAATTGGACCTTTGTCGTTTGGGGAATGGCGCACGGACTTTGGTTGGTGTTGGAAAACCGAATGAACGTTCGGTGGGAAGGAAAATGGAAGATACTTTTCGGGACGCTGATCACGTTTGTGGGGGTGTCTTTTTTATGGATTTTCTTCAGAGCACAATCTTTCGAGCAAGCCACACAGGTGATTAAAGGGATAGTAACGTTTCAGTCTCAGCCCGGATTTCTTCCTTCGGTGTTTGTCCCGTTAAACGGAGCGGTTATCATTGGAAAGATATTGCTATTGTTGGTGTTTGTGCTTATTGATAGAAAGGTGACCGAGATTGTATTGGGAACACGAGGAATGGGTTCCAATCGGAAGGTGTGGTTATTCGCTGCGTTGTTGGCGTGTTTGGCGTTGTTTGGACAATGGGGAAAAGTTGATTTTATATATTTCCAGTTTTAATGAAGTTAATGATTCGAAATAGTTTGAAGGTCTTGCTTGCAGCGTTAGCGATTTACGTTGCAGTGATTTTCATTTTTTCGAATGTGCAATTAGTAGATCGCAGAATGTCTTTGTTCTTCGTCCCGAATTTGCAACGCAACGGCGGACAGGAGTTGCAGATGATACGCGACTTAACTTCCAACCCAACAAAATACGACGCCATTGTTTTAGGCTCTTCTCATGCATACAGGGGCTATGATCCGCGCATCTTCGAGCAGGCAGGGGTGTCGATGTTCAACGCAGGAACCAGTGCACAAAATGCGAAAGGCTCGTTGGTGTTGTACAACGAATTCCTGAGAGACCGTTCCGATGTTTTCATTTTAGATGTGTACGATCCGGTGTTCGAGTTGGAAGGAACGGAGAGTAACATGCGCTTGATTCAGAATGTCCCTTCCAACGCTGCGGCCTTTGCCTTGGTGAAGCAAGAAGTGAAGATGTACACTTTGAATGCCCTTGCGGTGCGCTTAGCGAGCATGAATATAAAAGACGAAGCTCCGAATGCCGATTACATTAAAAACGGCTTCTGCGAGAAGAAGGGAATCTTGTATGCTGTTGAGCCTTTGAACGATTCGGTCTTCGATGCGAACGAAGAAATGTTCCTTGCATTCGAAACGTTAATTAAGCAAATGCAATCCGATGGTAAGCGTATAGTCTTGTGCAGTCATCCGCTTCCCTCATCAGCTGGACTACACAATTATCACGATAAATTTCTAGCACACTTCTCTCCGCTTATCCAACGTCTCGGCGTTCCTTACATCGATCTTACTTACTATACCGAAGGTTTTGGTATAAACGAGTTTGCAGACCTTTCGCATTTGAATCAGCAAGGGGTAGAGTTGTACAATCGATTATTATTGAATTCTCCTTCCTTCAACGAAGTTGTCATCCCGTAGGGTCATCGCGTAGGGTCATCACAACGTGTTGTGTCATCCCATAGGGTCATCGCGCAGCGTCATCACAATGTGTTGTGTCATCACGAAGTGTTAGGAAATAAAAAAACCCATTCGGTTGAATGGGTTTCTCTTCTGTGGTGCCACCGGGATTCGAACCTGGGACACAAGGATTTTCAGTCCTTTGCTCTACCAACTGAGCTATGGCACCGAAGCGGTGGCAAATATAATCATTTATTTCAATTCACCTATATTTGCAACTCAAATTTTTCGGGAGAGATGTCAGAGTGGTCGATCGAGCACGCTTGGAAAGCGTGTGTATTGAAAGGTACCGAGGGTTCGAATCCCTCTCTCTCCGCTGGAATTAAGACCAACGTGTAAAACAGTTGGTCTTTTTTTTTAGCTTAAAATCAAGGAAGGCCCAAAGATAACCAGACCCGAAAGTATGGTTATCGCAATAAACAGCGCCCAGTTTTTCCAGTTCTTAAAGGAAGAGGCAATGTCTATTTCCTTCACCCAAAGTTTCGCCATTTCATGTTCTTCTTTTTTGTGGGTAATGACCATTACAATTAACCAGAATAACGTGTTCAGTATTCCGGGTATTATGACGTTCACATATATTTCGTTGAGCTGAAATTGTTGAATCGTTTCAACAATGAATGTTGTCGTTTTTAATTGCATCCAAACCACCCAGACTACCGGCGCGCCAAGCATGGCACTCATAATTGCAAACGCGTTAATGCGCGACCAAAACCAACGTAGCGCGAATGCGGGGCCAACACCTGCTGTGAAGAAAAGAATGGTAGCAAACAATTCAGATGTAGTTCTATTTAGAAATAACCAGAAGGCAGTAATTAGCAAGCCGACGAACATCGTTATTTGCGCATACCTTTTTTCATGTCTATCGTGGGTTAAATGCGGACGAATAACTCCGGAATAC
Organism: Flavobacteriales bacterium; assembly: GCA_044349305.1. Taxonomy (GTDB): domain Bacteria; phylum Bacteroidota; class Bacteroidia; order Flavobacteriales_D; family Sanyastnellaceae; genus CAIZGX01. The sequence goes on along the minus strand of JBIKRF010000011.1, from coordinate 1,208 downwards.
AAAAGGCTTCCGATCCAATGTTGAACGCTGAACATGGCTTGAAATGCATTCAATAGAACCAATGTGAGTAGTATCCAAACTATCCAAGAGAAATTCATTGCATTGTGGACGTTTATCGGAAATGAAATTAGAATTCCTTGAATGAGGTAAGCAAGTAATATGGCCACGATTATAGCTTTACGCGTATTTTTAAATTGCTTCAGACTCAATAGTTTCTGTCCTTCCATATCTGGGAAATCTAAAATTCGCGAGAACCACCAAAGCAAAGTTATCGACAAAACGGCCTCTTTCCCACTAATATGATTAGACCATTCTAAAATTTGAAAACCATCGTGTTCTGGTTTTTGAAAACCATTAAAAAAAAGTTGCTGAATGAAATATAAAACAGCTACAGCGAGCGTGGAGTAACCGATTGCTGCATCGATACGAATTCTATTTTTAAGAGAATTAAAAAATATATTGATAGCCAAAATGGCGAGTGCTAAAAATGTGAATTTTTGCTTAGTTGGTTCATCATTGAAGAAGTAGTCTACAACAGGTTGAATACCCAAAGCGATAGATATAGGCAATACCAAAAGGCCTAAATACAATCCTCTAAAGCGCGAAAGTGCAAGTACACCTCTTCCTTGAAAGCGATAAGGAATAAATTCGCCTTCTGTTTTTAATGGCATAGTTCCCCAAAATGGGGCGAAGAAAACGGCTCCAAAAACAAGAGCAATTATAGATTGAAAATAAAGGAGAAGGAAGCTCGCGTTTATCTCGGAATGACCATATAAACTGAACACAATGAAAATTCCTGAACTCGGAATTAACGCTCCAATAATCGTTCTCGTATCAAACGCTTTCTGCTGACTAAACCATCCCATCCAAATCGAAATTAGCAATAAATACGAAAAGGAATATGAATTTATTTTGCTTTGGTAATTATTTCTTGAACAACACTGGGGTCAAGTAAAGTCGTGGTATCTCCAATAGCATCGAATTCCCCCTCCGCAATTTTCCTCAATATGCGACGCATAATCTTTCCACTTCTCGTCTTCGGCAAGCCATTTACAAGGACAATTTTATCTGGCTTCGCTATCGCACCAATCTGCTCACTTACGGTTTTAGTAATGGAATAAATCATCTCCTGCTCAAACCCTTGCGAAGCATCTCGCGAAGCGTCTTGTGCAACATCTTTCGCAGAATCTTGCAAAGCATTTGCATCT
>JBIKRF010000010.1:0-44162 GCA_044349305.1 Flavobacteriales bacterium | reverse complement strand
ACCTTTACGACAGCAGAACTGTTGGTAGCACCAATGATTATGCGGCTACTGCTAATTCAGATGTAGTTGTAATTACGAGTGGTCTTCCAAGAAAACCAGGCATGAGCCGCGACGACTTGATCGCTACAAACGCTGGAATCGTAAAGAGTGTTACTGAAAATATTATTAAGTATTCTCCAGATGCGATTATCGTAATTGTATCGAATCCTCTTGACGTAATGACTTATTGCGCTTTCCTTGCTGCGAAAGTTGACAGCAAGAAAGTATTTGGAATGGCTGGTATCCTTGACACTGCGCGTTACCGTGCGTTCATTGCATCTGAATTGAACTGTTCTCCAAAAGACATTCAAGCGGTGTTAATGGGTGGACATGGCGACACGATGGTTCCACTTCCACGTTACACCACTGTTGGAGGTATTCCAGTTACAGAATTAATCTCTGAAGAAAAATTAAACGCAATCGTTGAGCGCACCAAAACTGGTGGTGGCGAAATCGTTAACCTTCTTGGAACTTCTGCTTGGTATGCACCTGGTGCAGCAGCAGCTCAAATGGTTGAAGCCATTGTGCGTGACCAAAAAAGAATCTTCCCAGTTTGCGCATTACTGAACGGCGAATACGGAATGAAAGATATCTATTTAGGTGTTCCGGTTAAATTAGGCAAAAACGGTATCGAACAGATTATCGAATTGCAATTGAACGACGCTGAAAAAGAATTGTTAAACAACTCAGCAACTTCTGTTAAAGAAGTAATGGGTGTTTTAGATTCAATGAATCTATTCTAAATCATTTTTGATTGAAATGAAAACAGCACCAATTGGCGCTGTTTTTTTTTTGCTTATTTCTTTCGATAAAGCCTTACATAAAAAGGCATATCATTCAAAGGGCGATATTCCTTTACTGGACGAAACTCTTTCAGAAACATCAATGTCGTATCTCTTTCCAGCATCTCTATTGGTGTATTCTCTTCATTCGGACCGTAGTGACCGTCCCAAACAATCAGGTCGCCCTTCTGAGCATATTTGAAAGATCTCAGCTGGTTCATTTTGGTGCAATCGAAAGGATCTCTATCCAACGCTAAGGACACATAAGAATGACCTGCAAATACACATCCTTGAGTTGTGACCCCTTCTGTTTTCATCCAACCTTTCATTTCATTCAAAACGGCCTCTTCAATTCCATATTCAACCGGGGCGCCGACAGCGCCGAGTATAAGAGTGTTCGTTCCGAATGCAGTTCCGCATAGAACAACAACAAACACGTTAACTGTTTTCCAACTACCTATTAAGGGGCGGCTATCTAAAAACTTATTCAATTCAATTAAAGCCAGCAGAACCATTGGTACTGCAACAACGAACATCACTCGCAACAATCCCAAGCTTGCCCACATGCCTTGCCACCAAAGAACGGTATGCGCCATAAAGTAACCCCAAAAAGAACCTAAGACTATCCAAAACATCACTTGGTGTTTTAGTATAAAATTCTTCGAATCTTCTGAAACAGATGAACTTTTCCAATCGATTGTTAAACGGTTAAAAATAGTGTGAGCGTTCAACCAGGTCGACTTCAACAAGAATAAAAACCCGATTCCAAAAACAGGGATAGACCAAATAAAGAAGTGAAAAAAGCTACCACTCCCGTATGAAGTGATTTCCGTATTCACATATGGATTGGAATCAAATATCCACAATGGAATACCTGTGTACCAATATCCAATTAAGTTCAAGATTATTGAGCCCACCGCAAGAAGCGGTATGAATTTCCAACGACGCGTAAAGAAGAAAAACATTGCTGCAACGCCAAGAATAACAAACCCTTCGCTTCGCGCAAAAGGCATAAAGCTCAGAACAATAGCGCCTAGAAAAAACTTTCCCTGCAAACTCCAATGAATAAATAAAATGAGGAATAATGCGCAGATGATTTCTGTCAAGGAAGAAACGGCATTATCAAAGACAACAGGACAACTCAAGAACAAAAGTGGTGCTATCCACGACCTCTTTAAATCAAGTTGGTTCGCTATTTTAAAAACCAGAAATGCTTCAAAAAAAATCAAGGCGAGATTCGTCCAAATAATAGCCTGCAGACCGAATTGAGCAATGGGAGAAAATAACACCGTGAAAACGGGTTTTCCCCATTGATTCAAAAGAAGGTCGTGATGAATCCAGGAATACCTCGACATTTGATAATGCGTGAACGTATCTGCGCCCCCATTAACACCGTTGGCCAATAACACGAGCAACACATAAATGAAGCCTGCCACTGTAAATACTTTACCTTCCGGTTTACTCCAAATTCTTGAAAGTGTATTCATTAAGCCTTAACGCTTACCGATTTAACACTTGAAATAAAGTCATCGAAAAGGTATCTCGAGTCGTGCGGACCTGCGCTAGCTTCTGGGTGATATTGCACAGAGAATACTGGCTTTGATTTCAATCGAATTCCAGCAACGGTATCGTCATTCAAGTGCACGTGTGTAATCTCAACGTCTGCATTGTTTGCAATGCTTTCTTTTGAAATAACGAATCCGTGATTTTGACTAGTAATTTCACCTTTGCCGGTAATTAAATTCTTGATTGGGTGATTAACTCCACGATGCCCATTAAACATTTTTACCGTTTTAAGCCCTTGACTTAATCCGATTAGTTGGTGACCCAAGCAAATTCCGAAGCATGGAATTCCTGTATCAATAATCTTTGCTGTGAGATCAATAGTATAGGGCATAGCCGAAGGATCACCAGGGCCATTCGAAAACATAATTCCGTCGGGACCCCAAGCCATTATTTGTTCCAAAGTAACATTCAACGGAAAAACCTTTAAAAAGGCACCGCGTTCCTCTAAACAGCGAAGGATATTTAATTTCACACCGAAATCGAGCACTGCAATTTTAATTTCCGCAGCGGGGGTTCCAAATTCAAAAGCTTCTGTGCAAGCCACTCGGGAGGCCAATTCAAGGCCATCCATATTTGGAGCCTGGTTTAACTTGGCTTTCAATGATTCAACATCTGACGTTTCTGTTGAAATAAGGCAATTCATTGCGCCGTTCTTGCGGATGTGTCGAACCAAGGCTCGTGTGTCTATATCACAAATTCCAACAACGTTGTCTCGAACCAAAAAAGCTTGTAATGTTCCTGCTCCTCCAACTCGGCTAGCGACATCGGAGAATTTCTTAATAATTATTCCTGCGACTTGAGATTTTGTTGACTCAACTTCCTCGATATGCACACCATAATTCCCGATATGTGAGGTTGCCATGATTAAACATTGGCCGAAATATGACGGGTCAGTAAAAACTTCTTGATAGCCTGTCATGGCGGTATTGAAAGCAATTTCGCCTGTTGTAGTGCCTTTTGCTCCACAACTTTGACCATAAAAAACGGTACCGTCTTGAAGGAGCAGTACCGCAGGTATAGATTCTTGTCTCATTAAAGGACAAAGTTATGATTTTCCAACAAACTTAGGAATTGAACTTTTCAACAAACTATAAATTGCTTGTTGGGATGGTCCTGGCAATCTCCCTGTTCAAGGTGTACGTCCAACCTAATGTAAATCCGAAAAAAGCAAAGTCACGACGATAAAGTCTCTCTAATCGGGTTGAATTTGTTTCTCTGATTTCTCGAGAGTAGCCTGCAAACAGCATAGAATTTGAACTCCAGTTGTATTTCAATTTTATATTAGCTGTGTAGTAATTGTACTTCAGCGGCAATCTGTCTAAGTCTCTGTCCGCTTCAGTGTAGGCAGTCCTGCGCTTGTAATTTCTCAAATTCGCTTGTAAATCTCCGTAAATACCAAACTTTTTAAAATACCAATCCCAAACCAATTTATTGCTCCATTGTGAGAATGAAAAATCAGCCAAATCGAAGTCCGATTTACGCTCCAATTCAGCAGTATAGGATATGTAATGATCATTATCTATTTTGTATTTTATTGATGCAAAGACTGAATTATAACTCCAGTCGATTGCAGCATTCGGAATAAACTCTGACATTAGACTTTGAAAATCATAACGTTTGTGAGAATATCCCACATTCAAAAAATTGATTTTATTGATCCAGTATTCTGCTTCAAAATTTAGCACATATTGCATGTGAGTAAAATTTCTTCCACTTGCCATTGTCTTATATGATTTCCATCCGGTTTCGAAATCTGCCCCAAGTCTTAGTCTTTTATTCACGCGATAATAAGCCTCCGAACCGCCGAAAAAATACCAATAATCATAGGTGTTAACTCCATCGTCTGTAAGAATATCAATGGTTAACTTTTTTGTTTTCTCAATCCCCACTCGTGGAATAAACGTGAAATCCGTATCTACTTTAAATTTGTAGTCGACTGTATTTTTAATAATGTACGTGTCCGCTTCTTGAAAAGTGGCGTAATTGACCGATTGGAGCGCTGTTGTAACTCCCAATACACGGCCGGCTGAATCTGCTCGCTCTAATCGATTGGTTAATCCAATCTTATTGAAGACATCCCTTTTGTAAATAGCGAATTTTCCAATTGTATCAACTCCTGGGTTTGCGAGAATTGGCGGAGACAGCAATATATTAGAAGCGTAACCAACCGTCTGGTAAGGCTTCAATTGCCATTTTATCTGAGCACTAACAGAAAGTCCAGCGGTCAAAAGCAACAAAAGAAGAATGAATGACTTTTTAATCATGCGGGAGATCTAAACAATTTTTATTTCGACGAAGATACGTATTGTACTTCGGCGGGTTCCTCTTTTACTTCTGACCAAACTTGAGAAACAAAAGCGAGTACTACAATCACTCCAACTACCGCGATATAGGGTATGAAGGTTTTAAACATTTTCTTTACGTGTTTCATATTTTAAAAATCTATTTTTTCAATTGCTTTTTTCAACCCTAAAGCATTTACGTTTTGAATTTGCATTCCTGGTCGTGAGTTTATCTCAATAACCATCGGCCCCAACTTCTCATCGTAAACAATATCAATCCCCAAATAATTCAATGGAAAAACTTTGGCTGTCGCAATGCTTATTGCTAAAGTCTTTTCCCAATCTGGCAACTTCATCCCCTCAAATAAAACTTTACTATCAGGATGTCTTGAAACCATTTCATCTGTTAGCTGATTGTATCCTCGCGTTAGTCTTCCAGTTTCTAAATCAACACCAAGACCGATGGCACCAGCGTGCAAATTGGCCTTTCCGTCTGATTCTTCGGTAGGCATACGAAGCATTGCCATCACAGGTTGCGCATTTAATAAAATAATTCTAAAATCCGGCACCCCTTTCTTGAATATTTTATGGAAATCTGAGTGCGGCATAAGCCTATACTCGATAATTACTTTATCGAAAAGCCTGCTTGAAAATTTTCCAAAAAGAATATTCGCTATATGCATGATCAAGGCCTTGCGCGAGAAGTTCTCACCAGAAGGAGATTGCCAACTATTTTCTTCAATTCTCTTTAAAATGAGAATACCCTGACCTCCATTTCCCATTGCCGGCTTTACGACAATATCTTCAATATGAATGATTGAATTTAATTTATCTTCAATTTCGCGCATTGACTCGATAACACAGTAGGTCTTCGGTGTAGGAATATTATTCTCTTCTAAAACCTGCTTGCACAAAGCTTTATCATTCGCAAAATTGCGATGCTGCCTTGGATTGAGTTGGTTGATAATTCGGTAGTTCCTTTCGTTCATACCGATTACCTTCTCTTGCAATTGCAATATTCTATCTACGTAATTCATAAGGAGCGCAAAATTGGAGCTTATATCTGCTTATATCCAAGCTAATTGTTGTCTAGGACGTCCTCTTTTGTCGAATTGAAGCCTAGAGTGCTCGGAACTCGTCTTGAAATTAATCCGAAAAAAAAGGGACCGAAGTCCCTGAATACAATTTCGAAAATAACTTATATTTTTTCTAAGGATTTAAACCGAACAATTTCAGACATTCTTAATCCAATCCAAGTTCCTAAAGAGAGATTTACAGCAATGACACATAAAAACAACTCAGGAAAAATCATGAATATATATGCAAAAACAATAGACTTGTAAATTACAAAACAGAATGAGCTAACCAGTAGTGTTTTCAGTGCTAACATGAAAGCTTTACCATAACCTTTATCTGTTGACGTCTTAATAAAACGCTCCGTGGCGAATGTTAAGATAACTACGGGAAACAAAGACGTTTTAAGCAACAATGCTATATCCCACTTAAATCCGAAGTAAATTAAAAACAAGAATACGCCCTCCACTGTCGTTAAAATAATTGCAAGTTTCGGAAGTGTTAATAGTCCGAGTTTTCCGAGGGGAAAGTGGAACAAACCGGTACTTGCAATAACAATAATGAACAAAAGAGCACCGAAGAAAAAACCGGTTGATAAAAACGACATTGCGATAAGCATAGGTAAAAATGTACCGAATGTCTGAATACCAATAGCATTTCGGAAAATTGTAATGAGCATTGCTGCCAAGGGGGTCAACAGAATAATGGCCAAAATATTCAATGGCATATCGTTCAAGTTGAAAATCTCAGTAAAGAATAGCAGAGTCATGGGTACAGAAAGACCATCCTCTAGCAACTCTGGATTTAAAAACAACTCTTTTGAAATTTTTGTTTGCAAACTATCCGGCTCTTTGTAAGAGAACGCTTCAACCGGGCCTAAATCAATGTACGTTGCCGGTTTTTCTGCAAATAAACCTTTAGGGATATCGAAGGGAACCCACGTCTCGCCAACATGAACTTCGACCCATTTCTTCAATTTAGGTTCCTCTTCAGACGCATCGTACCCACAAACTATTCTGAAAGGAATGTTTTCCGCCTTGAGCTTTTCTTCAAATGTCAATTGATCACCATTCGATTCGTAGAAAGAGCGAAATAAGAAATCTTTTAAAAATGTATTTCTCTTTTCATCATAATACAATGTTGGATCTACTTCGTATTTGATAGCTTTTCCACGAAACTCATAACTGTATGAAATACCCTGTCTGCGTGAATGCGGGTTTATTTTAAGACATCGCTGCCCAAAAAGGTCTTTAACGAAAAAACTTGCAGCACTTGACTGTATGTGTTCGTTCGATATCCGTTGATGGGTGCTTTGGGAAGGTAAAAGAAGGTTTGTTGTATCTCTATCACGTCGCTCAGTCTTAAACTTTTGGCTTACGACGAGCCTTTCTTTGGCGATTGGCTTACCGAAAAGAGTATCCTTGTAGAATACTAGTTTTATACCAATAGAAACTAGTGGTAAAAGAAAAAGCAGCAAAATCGCTACGTTGAGTTTTGCTGCTCTTCCTTTTTTCATTTTCAAATTACTTGAAAATTATTCTTCCGACGATGAATCGTCTTTTTTCTTTCTGGTCTTCTTTGGTTTGGCTTCCGCATCAACCTCAGTTGCTTCAATCACATCTGTTGCAGCTTCAACAGATGCATCGTCAGTTTTCTTAGCAGCCCCACGACGAGTACGCTTCTTAGCAGTAGACTTTTCAGCTTCTTTGCCGTAGATTGTGTTAAAGTCAACAAGTTCCATCATACACATTTCAGCGTTGTCTCCTTGACGGAACCCAGTGCGAACGATACGCGTATAACCACCAGGACGTGTTGCAATTTGTGGAGCAACTGTGCGAAACAATTCTGTTACAGCTTCTTTGTTTTTCAAATAACTAAAAACAGTTCTTCTGTTGTGAGTGCTGTCTGCCTTCGACTTGGTAAGAAGTGGTTCAACATACTTACGCAAAGCTTTCGCTTTAGCAAGGGTTGTATTGATGCGCTTGTGCTCGATAAGTGAGTTAGCCATATTAGCTAGCATTGCACGACGGTGCTCTGCCTTTCTACCTAAATGGTTATTCGTTTTTCCGTGTCTCATAATTGTACTTTCTTCTACTGAAAATCAGCAGGGGTTAATCTCTATCCAATTTATATTTTGCAACGTTCATTCCGAAGTGCAAACCTTTGCTTTCTACTAACTCTTCCAGCTCTGTAAGTGATTTCTTACCAAAGTTACGGAATTTCAACAAATCGTTTTTGTTAAATGAAACTAAGTCTCCAAGAGTTTCAATATCCGCTGCCTTTAAGCAATTCAATGCACGTACACTCAAATCCATATCAACCAACTTCGTTTTCAATAACTGGCGCATGTGTAGAGAGCTCTCATCGAATTCTTCAACTTCACGTTTGATTTCGGTTTCAAGCGTTATACGCTCGTCACTAAACAACATAAAGTGATGGATTAAGATTTTAGCCGCCTCTTGTAGTGCATTTTTAGGAGTGATTGAACCATCGCCTTGAATTTCAAGGATCAATTTTTCATAGTCAGTCTTTTGTTCCACACGGAAATTCTCTACAGAAAATTTCACATTACGAATAGGCGTAAAGATTGAATCGATGAAAACTGTTCCTACAGGAGCACTTGAAGTTTTATTTTCTTCAGCTGGTCTGTAACCGCGTCCCATACCGATAGCTAAATCGATACGAAGTTTCACTTTTGGCTCCATGTTGCAGATAACTAAATCTGGATTCAACACTTGGAAAGCAGACGTAAAATTGCTGATATCTCCAGCTTTGAACTGCTCTTGGCCGTTGATGCTGATAGAAACTTTCTCGTAATCTGTGCCTTCAATTTGGCGCTTGAAACGGACTTGCTTCAAGTTAAGGATGATTTCAGTAACATCTTCCACTACTCCTTTGATAGAAGAAAACTCGTGATCTACACCTTCAATTTTTATTGAAGTGATAGCGAAACCTTCTAGAGAAGAAAGAAGGATACGACGTAATGCGTTTCCAATCGTTATTCCGAAGCCTGGTTCTAAAGGACGAAATTCGAAAGTACCTGTAAAGTCATTGCTTTCTAGCATTACGACTTTGTCCGGTTTTACGAAATCTAATATAGCCATTGAGTTGATTTTAAATTAAGGATTATTTAGAGTACAATTCGACGATTAATTGCTCGCGAATGTTTTCTGGAATTTGAACACGCTCTGGGTACTTCATGAATACACCTTCTTTGTTTGAATCGTTCCAAGCCAACCAGTCGAAATTTTTACGTGTAGCCAAAGCCATCGTAATTGACTCTAAAGATTTTGATTTTTCACGAACTGAAATGCGATCTCCCGGACGCAATTGGTACGAAGGGATATTCACAACGTTACCATTTACCGTAATGTGGTTATGGGAAACCAATTGTCTTGCACCACTGCGCTTTGTTGCTATTCCAAGACGAAACACGGTGTTGTCAAGACGTGATTCACACAATGCTAAAAGGATTTCCCCTGTAACACCTGGACGAGCAGACGCTTTTTTGTACAAGTTTGAGAACTGACGCTCAAGGATACCGTAGGTATACTTCGCTTTTTGCTTTTCAGTTAACTGTATAGAGTATTCACTTTGCTTCGCGCGACGCTTGTTCGGACCGTGTTGTCCTGGCGGGAAATTACGCTTCTCTAGTCCTTTATCAGGTCCGTAGATTGCCTCACGAAATCTTCGTGCAATCTTTGTTTTTGGGCCAATGTATCTTGCCATTTCTTTTTCTTCTAAAAATTAGATTCTTCTTGCTTTTGGTGGGCGACAACCGTTGTGAGGAAGTGGAGTCGTATCAACGATTTCCAACACTTCAATACCAACTGTGTTAATGGTACGGATAGCAGATTCTCTACCTGCTCCTGGGCCTTTAACAAACACCTTCACCTTTCTAAGACCAAGATCGTGGGCTTCTTTTCCGCATTGCTCCGCAGCCATTTGAGCGGCATATGGAGTGTTCTTTTTAGAACCACGGAAACCCATTTTCCCTGCCGATGACCAAGAGATCACCTGTCCAGAATTATTGGTTAAACTAATGATGATGTTGTTAAACGTGGACTGAATATGGGCTTGACCCATAGCTTCCACCACCACATTTTTCTTTTTCTTTTTTTCTACTTTGGCCATTTCTCTTGCCTTAGCTTATTGATTATTTAACTGCTTTCTTTTTATTCGCAACTGTCTTACGTTTTCCTTTACGGGTACGTGAGTTGTTTTTTGTGCTTTGTCCACGAAGTGGCAAACCAGAGCGGTGACGAACACCTCTGTAGCAACCGATATCCATTAATCGCTTAATGTTCAATTGTGTTTCTGAGCGCAAAGCCCCTTCCACTTTCAATTCATCGGTAATGAAATTACGAATCAAACCTAATTCATCGTCGTTCCAATCTTGAACTTTCTTATCATAAGAAATTCCAGCTTGTTCCAAGATTCTACGTGACGTTGAACGTCCAATTCCGTAGATGTAGGTGAGTCCGATTTCACCTCTTTTGTTACGCGGTAGATCTATACCTGCAATCCTTGCCATAGTTATTCTTTATTTTAAGGAATTATCCTTGTCTTTGTTTGAATTTCGGGTTTTTCTTGTTGATTACATAAAGCTTTCCTTTTCGGCTAACGATTTTGCAGTCAGCTGAACGCTTTTTAATTGAAGCACGTACTTTCATATCTCTACTACTTTATTATTTATATCGAAAACAAATTCGACCTTTTGTTAAATCGTAAGGCGACATTTCCACTTTCACTTTATCTCCGGGAAGAATTCGAATGTAGTGCATTCTCATCTTTCCAGATATATGAGCTACGATGATGTGTCCATTTTCAAGCTCCACACGGAACATTGCATTCGACAATGCTTCAACAATGGTCCCGTCTAGTTCTATCGATGTCTGTTTCGCCATTCAGTTTTTTATTATTTTTTCGCAGTTAAAGCTGCATCTATCTCTTCAAATGAGGACAACTTCTCCGCTCCACCCTTTCCAACCGCCACTGTATGTTCAAAGTGTGCACTTGGTTTTCCGTCTTGCGTTTCTATCGTCCAACCGTCTTTCAATTGTCTTACGTTCTTTGTTCCCAGATTGATCATTGGCTCAATTGCCAAAACCATTCCTTCTGTCATCACCAAACCATGTCCTCTTCTTCCGTAATTCGGCACTTCGGGAGCTTCATGAAGTTGTATTCCCACTCCGTGACCCACTAACTCTCTTACTACTCCGTATCCGTTTGTCTCTGCGTAATGTTGCACAGCATATCCGATATCGCCAATTCGTTTTCCAATTGCGGCTTGTTCAACCCCTAACTCTAAGCACATTCTTGTTGCTTCCAACAACTTTTTTAAGTCATCGGAAATATTACCAACTGCGAATGTGAATGCAGAATCTCCCCAAAACCCTTCCCATAATACGCCTATATCAACAGAGACAATATCACCCTCTTTCAATGGTTGTGTATTTGGTATTCCATGAACCACAGCTTGGTTAACACTTGCACAGATTGAGTTGGGAAAGTCATGGTATCCAAGAAATCCAGGGTATGCACCATGATCTCGAATAAACGTTTCCGCAACTTTGTCTAGTTGCAAGGTTGTTACACCCGGTTCAACGATTTTGGCTATTTCTGCCAACGTTTTTCCTACAAGTAAAGAACTCTTTCGGATGGCATTTATCTCATCCTGTGTTTTAATAACTACCTTTTTGCTCACAGCTTATACGGTGTAACCACTGCTGGCAACATTCCCACTGTTTCTTCCTCTCACTCTACCCGATTGCATTAACCCGTCGTAGTGACGAGAAAGCAAATGACTTTCAATTTGTTGAAGTAAATCTAGGATTACTCCAACGGTGATTAACATAGATGTTCCACCAAAAAACTGAGCAAACATCTGCGCTTTTGTTAACGATAATGTCAAAACAAGTGCAGGCAATATTGCAATAAGGCCGACAAAGATACCACCAGGAAGGGTAATACTCGACAAAACTCTATCAATAAATTCTGCAGTGTCCTTTCCTGGTTTGATTCCAGGGACAAAATTTCCATTTCTCTTGAGGTCATCCGCAATCTGATTTGGATTGGTTACAATGGCCGTATAGAAGAATGTAAAGAGAATAATCATTAGCATTAACAACATGTTGTATCCAACACCCTGGTAGTTTGTCAATGATGCCAAAACTTTATTGTTTTGAAACATTTCCGTATTACTCAAGTATAGCGGAACAAACATAATAGCTTGGGCGAATATGATTGGCATAACACCCGCTGCGTTGACACGCAAAGGGATATAACTTCTAGCGCCTTCACCTTGTGGAAGATGACTTCCACCTGCAGCCATTTTCGCCATTTGAACAGGAATTCTGCGCACAGCTTGAATAATTGCTACTGTTCCTCCAATTACAATAACCATTACAGCTATTTCAATTAAGAAGAAAAAGGAGGTTTGTTGACTGAATTCCTGAGCAAAAGCGCCTGGAATATCTGACAAAATCCCGGTCATGATAATCAATGAAGTACCATTTCCTATTCCCTTATCGGTAATCTTCTCTCCAAGCCACATTACAAATAATGTTGAGCTTGTCAAGATGATAATCGAAGTGATCATCCACATTGGACTATTCACGTGTGCATCTGCTGGCACGTATTGGGCAAGATAACCCGGTGCTTGGACCATTGCAATACCTATGGTAAGAAAACGTGTCCATTGATTTATTTTACGACGGCCGCTTTCACCTTCGCGCTGCAATTTTTGAACTGTAGGAACTGCAAGTCCCAACAATTGAATAACAATGCTCGCAGAGATGTAAGGCATTACACCGAGAGCAAAAATTGAAGCTCTGTTGAAAGCACCACCAGTGAAAAGACCTAAAAAGTCTGCGATCGAACCTGATCCCGCAGCATTTGGGTCTTGCATTTTCACCGCATCTATGCCAGGAAGAAGGACATAAGATCCGATTCTGTACACCAATAGGATACCTAAGGTGAAAAGAATTTTCTTACGAAGTTCTTCGTGATTCCAGATGTTTCTTATTGCGGTAAAAAACTTTTTCATATAATGTTCGCTGTTCCGCCCATTCCTTCAATAGCCGCTTTTGCAGTGGCTGTGAAAGCGTGTGCTGTCACATTTAATTTTCCTTTTAATTCGCCACGACCCATAACTTTTACAAGGGCTTTCTTGCTGCAAATACCGTTTGCTACAAGGGTGTCAAAAGTAACCTCGGAAAGGTTATGTTTATCAACTAACAATTGTAAAGTATCAAGATTGATCCCTTTGTATTCAACGCGGTTTAGGCTCTTGAATCCAAATTTAGGCAAACGTCTTTGAAGAGGCATTTGACCACCTTCGAAACCAATTTTGCGCTTGTTACCAGAGCGTGATCCAGCACCCTTGTGTCCACGTGTAGAAGTTCCACCGTGTCCAGAACCTTCACCACGACCGATACGCTTTCTGTCCTTAATAGAACCTTCAGCTGGCTTTAAGTTATTTAATTTCATCTCTTCTAATCGTTATTTGTATTCCACTTTCAAAAGGTGATTCACAGCGCGAATCATTCCTTCAATGTTTGGTGTCAATTCTTTTTCTACTGACACATTTAATTTTTTAATACCCAAAGCTTCGATTGTAGCCTTTTGACGTTTTGGACGATCAATAGCACTTTTAACTTGGGTGATAACTACTTTGGCCATAATGGTATGGATTATCCGTTAAAAACTTTTTCTAATTGAATTCCGCGAATACGCGCAATTTCTTGAGGTGTTCTAAGTGCTGCAAGCGCTTGAACTGTAGCCTTAACTACGTTGTGTGGGTTTGAAGATCCTTTTGACTTAGCCAAAACGTCTTTTACTCCAGCAGACTCTAAAACCGCACGCATTGCACCTCCAGCGATTACTCCAGTTCCCAAAGAAGCAGGCTTCAAGAAAACACGAGCTCCACCAAATTTACCTGCAATCTCGTGAGGAATAGTACCTCTGTGGATTGGAACACGTACAAGACCTTTTTTAGCATCTTCAATTGCCTTGGTAACCGCTTCAGCAACTTCTTTGGACTTACCCAAACCGTGACCTACTACTCCGTTTTCGTTACCTACAACAACGATCGCTGCGAAACCAAATGTTCTACCACCTTTAGTAACCTTAGTAACACGATTAACGCTTACTAAACGATCTTTCAATTCTGTTTCGCTAGCGCGAACTACTTTTCCTTCTAGCATTTGTATTAAAATTTAAGTCCGGCTTCGCGAGCAGCTTCAGCCAAAGATTTTACACGTCCATGATACAAATATCCACCGCGGTCAAAAACCACTTCTTCGATACCTGCTGCTTTAGCTCTTTCAGCAATTGTTTTACCTATGATGCGCGCTTGCTCAATTTTAGCAATGTTTTGCGCCTCTTTCATAACATTAGATGAAGCAGACGCTAGAGTTACACCCTGGTTGTCATCTATGATTTGAGCATAAATCTGTTTGTTACTGCGAAACACACTTAAACGTGGTTTAACATCAGTACCTTTCACTCTAGCACGTATGCGAGTGCGTATTTTAGCTCTACGAGAATCTTTTGAAAATGCCATTGTATTATCAATTATTTAGCTGCTGACTTACCCGCTTTCTTGCGAACAAACTCACCAACGTAACGAACACCTTTTCCTTTATATGGCTCCGGAGTACGAAGCGAACGAATTTTTGCTGCAACCTGTCCAATCAACTGCTTATCGTATGACTCTAGTGATATTTGAGGATTCTCCCCTTTCTCAGCTTTAGCCGTTACTTTAATCTCTGATGGAAGTTCGAATACGATTGGGTGGCTATATCCCAATGTCAAGTTCAATTTCTGACCTTCAACATTTGCACGGTAACCAACACCGATCATTTCTAAATCTTTCTTCCAGCCCGTGCTAACACCAACAATCATGTTGTTTATTAGAGAGCGGTACAATCCGTGTTTTGCACGAACGTCTTTGTGGTCGCTTGAGCGCGTGCAAACGATTTCAGTTTCGCCGATTTCAATCGTAATTGAAGATTCAACTTCCTGAGTCAATTCACCTTTTGGCCCTTTTACCTTAATAACACCATTCGCCAATTCAACGCTAACGTCTTTGGGCAATGGAATTGGGTTTTTACCTATTCTTGACATGGGTCAATTTTTTTCTTGTTCTTAATATACGTAACACAATACTTCTCCACCTACTTTCTCTTGACGGGCTTTCTTATCTGTCATTACCCCTTTCGAAGTCGACATTACCGCAATTCCGAGTCCGTTTAAAACACGTGGCAACTCTTCAGAGCCTGCATATTTACGGTGTCCTGGAGAAGAGATTCTATCGATTTTAGATATTGCAGGTTGCTTTGATTTCAAATCGTATTTTAAAGCGATTTTAATCACACCTGGAGCACCTTCTTCGAATTTAAAATTCAAGATATATCCCGACTCGTGAAGGATTTTTGTAATTTCCTTCTTCAAATTGCTCGCTGGAATCTCAACCACCTTATGGCGAGCTTTCTGAGCGTTGCGAATGCGAGTCAAATAATCTGCTATTTGATCAGTAACCATGTTCTTCTTTTCTTAATTATTACCAACTTGCTTTTTTAACACCTGGGATCAAACCGTTCAGAGCCAACTCACGGAATTGGTTACGACATAATCCGAATTGACGCATATACCCTCTTGGCTTACCGGTTAACATGCAACGGTTGTGAACTCGCACAGCGCTACTGTTTTTCGGAAGTTTTTGAAGTGCATCCCAATCACCTGCTGCTTTAAGCTCTTCACGCTTCTTAGCATATTTTTCAACCATTGCGATGCGCTTACGCTCGCGGGCTTTCATTGATTCTTTTGCCATTCTTTCTAATCTTATTATTTTACGAAAGGAAATCCGAATTCTTCAAGAAGAGCTTTTGCTTCTTCGTTAGTTTTTGCATTCGTAACGAAAGTGATATCCATTCCGTTTATTGCTTTTACTTTCTCCAAATCAATCTCTGGGAAAATGATTTGCTCTTTCACTCCGAATGTGAAGTTTCCGCGTCCATCGAATCCTGAAGATTTAACCCCACGGAAGTCACGTGTTCTTGGAAGAGCAACTGCGATCAAACGATCTAAGAATTCATACATTGTGTTTCCACGAAGTGTAACTCTTGCTCCGATTGGAACGCCTTTACGCAATTTGAAGTTAGAGATATCCTTTGTAGAATAAGTTGCCACTGCGCGTTGACCGCTAATCAATGTCATTTCATCTACAGCTGCATCTACTAATTTCTTATCTGCAGTAGCCTTACCAATACCTTGGTTTAGGCAAATCTTCGTAATGCAAGGAACTTGCATGCTTGAAGAATATTCAAAACGTTTCTGAAGATTAGCTTTAACTTCAGTTTCGTATTTTGATCTTAATCTTGGTTGATAGCTCATTTGATTACCTCCCCTGATTTTTTAGAGATTCTTACTAACTTTCCTTCTTCGCTGCGGATCTTACCAACACGTGTTGCATTTCCAGCTGCATCAATTAGCATAACGTTGCTAATGTGCAGGGCTGCTTCACGCTTTTCAATTCCACCTTGAGGGTTTTGTGCAGAAGGTTTACGATGACGGGAAATCATATTTACCCCTTCAACAGTAACTCTGTCATTGTCGCGATCTACAGCAATCACAAGTCCTTTTTCACCTTTGTGATTACCGGCAGTTACCACTACCATATCGCCTTTTTTTATTTTGAGTCGCTTGAACATCTCGCTATCTATTTACTTCGTTTATAGTACTTCAGGAGCCAAAGAAACAATTTTCATGTAGTCTTTCTCACGCAATTCACGCGCCACTGGGCCGAAAATACGTGTTCCTCTCATTTCACCTTGTGCATTTAACAACACAACTGCATTGTCGTCGAAACGAATGTAGCTACCATCTCCGCGACGAACTTCTTTTTTCGTGCGAACAATAACTGCTTTCGAAACAACACCTTTTTTCACGTTACCGCTAGGCATGGCATCTTTAACAGTAACCACTACTTGGTCACCTACTGATGCGTATCGACGACGGGTACCACCCAACACGCGTATTACGAGCACTTCTTTTGCTCCGCTGTTGTCTGCAACCTTAAGTCTGGATTCGTTCTGTATCATATCCTTCTAATCTTTATACGATTATTTCGCTTTTTCAATTACTTCAACCATTCTCCAGCGTTTAAGCTTACTCATTGGTCGAGTTTCCATAATTTTAACTACGTCACCTACTCCACATTCTCCGGTTTCATCGTGAGCCATGAATTTCTTCGTTTGCTTTACGAATTTTCCGTATTTCGGGTGCATAATTTTCATTTCAACTGAAACAACGATACTCTTATCCATCTTGTTTGATGTAACAGTGCCTGTTCTTTCTTTTCTTAGGTTCCTTTCCATGCTGAGTAGGATTAACGGTTGTTTTTCATTTCGTTGATAACCGTGTGAATTCGCGCTATTTCGCGGCGCTTCGCACGCAATACCATTGGATTTTCAGTTCCTGCAACCGTGTGGTTAAACGACATTTTTGCAAGTTCTGCTTTTTTCTCCGAAACTTGATTGTTCAAGTCTTCAATGGTCATATTTCTGTAATCTGATGCTTTCATGTCTTATTCGGTATAATCTGGACGAACAATAAATTTAGTGCGGCAAGGCAATTTCTGTGCTGCCAATCTTAATGCTTCTTGAGCGGTCTCCAAAGATACACCTTCTGCTTCAAAAAGAATTCTTCCTGGCTTAACTACTGCTACCCAATGGTCAGGAGCTCCCTTACCTTTACCCATACGAACCTCGGCTGGTTTAGCTGTGATAGGCTTGTCTGGGAAAATACGAATCCACACTTTACCTTCACGCTTCATAAAACGTGTTAGAGCTACACGGGCTGCTTCTAGCTGACGTGAAGTGATGAATCCTTCGTCCATGGTCTTGATAGCAAAGCTACCGAAAGCCAATTGCGATCCTCTGTAGGCAATTCCTTTGATTTTGCCTTTCTGTTGCTTTCTATATTTGGTCCTTTTGGGCTGTAACATAATCGTAATGTTTTAATATTATCTTCTTCCTCCGCGGCGATCGTTTCCACCACCGGCATTAGCTGGGCGCTTTTGTTGTTGAGCAGCTTGTCCGAAGTTTGGAGAAAGATCACGCTTTCCGAAAACTTCACCACGACAAATCCATACTTTCAAACCGATACGACCGTAGCTGGTATGAGCTTCTGCATGATGATAATCGATGTCTGCGCGAAGTGTGTGCAAAGGAGTACGTCCTTCTTTGTAGGTCTCGCTTCTAGCAATCTCGGCTCCGTTTACACGTCCCGAAATAGTAACTTTGATTCCTTCCGCACCCAATTTCATTGCTGAACTGATTGCCATTTTAGTTGCTCTTCTGTAAGAGATACGTCCTTCAATCTGACGACAGATACCTTCTGCTACTAAACGAGCATCGATTTCTGGGCGTTTGATCTCGAAGATATTGATTTGAGCGTCCTTTCCAGTAAGCTTTTTCAACTCTTCTTTCAACTTATCTACTTCAGAACCTTGTTTTCCGATGATTACACCTGGACGTGCTGTGTTGATAGTAACGGTTACCAACTTAAGCGTACGCTCGATAATAATTTTCGATACAGACGCTTTTTTCAAACGCGCCATCAAGTATTTGCGGATCTTATCGTCTTCAACGATTTTCTCTCCGTAGTTTTTTCCACCAAACCAATTGCTGTCCCATCCCTTGATGAAACCTAAACGAAGGCCTATTGGGTTACACTTTTGTCCCATTTCTTTATCTCTATTAATTATTTTTTATCGAGAATGATTGTCACGTGGTTGCTACGCTTGCGAATGCGATGCGCTCTACCTTGAGGAGCTGGACTGATTCTTTTCAAAGTGCGAGAAACGTCTACACGAATTTCTTTCACGATTACATTCGATTCAGCAATATCGCTTCCTTCGTTTTTAGCTTGCCAGTTTGCGATAGCAGAGCGTAAAAGTTTTTCTAAAGGCATTGCATTTACTGTGCGTGTAAACTTTAAAATATTTAAAGCAGCACCTACTTCTTTTCCACGAATAATATCTGCTACCAAACGCGTTTTACGCGGTGATGTTGGATGATTGTTCAATTTAGCGATGGCAGTTTTTTTCATCTGCTCTTTTATCGCGTTGGCCATTTCTCTTTTGCGAGCTCCCATAGTTTTTCTGTGTTTATCGGGATTGTTCGTTATTTTCTATTTCCACTGTGTCCACGGAAGGTACGTGTCGGAGAAAATTCTCCTAACTTGTGACCAACCATATTCTCTGTAACATATACAGGAATGAATTGCTTACCATTGTGCACCGCAATCGTCAACCCAACAAACTGGGGAGTGATTGTTGAAGCACGGCTCCAAGTTTTGATAACGCCTTTCTTAGCGTTTTCTTGAGCATCATCTACACGCATTTGAAGCTTGTAGTGTACAAAAGGTGGTTTTTTTAGTGACCTAGCCATTTCTCAATTATTTCTTTCTACGTTCTATGATAAATTTACTTGACGGCTTTTTGCTTTTGCGCGTCTTTAATCCTTTAGCAGGCGTTCCTTTGCGTGATCTTGGGATACCTCCAGACTGACGTCCTTCACCACCACCCATTGGGTGATCCACCGGATTCATTGCAACACCACGAACACGTGGGCGACGGCCTAACCAACGGCTTCTTCCTGCCTTACCTGAACGAGTCAAGTTATGCTCTCCGTTTGAAACTGTTCCGATTGTAGCGATACATTTCGCTAAAACCTTACGTGTTTCTCCTGAAGGAAGAGTTATGATAGCATACTCACCGTCACGAGCACTCAATTGTGCGTATGAACCAGCGCTTCTTGCCATTGATCCACCTTTACCTGGACGCAACTCAATGTTATGAATAACAGTTCCCAGAGGAATTTCACTCAAAGTCATTGCATTTCCAATTTCAGGTGCACTTCCTGTTCCGCTTGAAAGCTTCATACCAACAGTTAAACCCGCAGGTGAAATGATGTAGCGCTTTTCTCCATCAGCGTATTCCACTAAAGCAATACGTGCTGAACGGTTTGGATCGTATTCGATTGTCATTACAGTACACTCGATACCGTGTTTGTCTCTTTTGAAGTCGATAAGACGGTAGTTACGTTTGTGACCACCACCAATCATACGCATTGTGCGCTTTCCTTGGTTGTTACGTCCGCCAGTTTTCTTTAATGTTACCACTAAAGGCTTGTATGGACGATCGGTAGTCAACTCTTCGAAAGTGGAAGCCACTTTGAAGCGAGTACCTGGAGTTACCGGATTTAATTTCTTAATGCCCATTTCCTCTTCTGTTAGATGTTAGAATAAAAATCAATTGTTTCACCTGCAGCCAACTTCACGATAGCTTTTTTGTAGCTTGCGCTTCTTCCAGAAACAATTCCTGCCTTCGTATAACGGAATTTATTCTTTCCGTCGTAACGAATTGTGTTGATTTGCATAACTGTCACGCCGTAGTTTTTCTCAATCGCTTTCTTGATTTCAATCTTGTTAGCGTTCAATGCTACCACGAAGCCGTATTTGCCTTGCTTTTCTTGGATTCCGGTCATTTTCTCCGTAACCAATGGTCGAATAAGGATTTCGCTCATGACAGTTATTTTTTAAGAATGTTAGTTACCATTTCGTGTGCGTTACCTACGAAAACAACTTGGTGGCTGTTCATAATGTCGTAAGTGTTCACCATGCTAGCGATTTGCACGTTAGCCCCTTGGATGTTACGAGAGCTTAAGTAAAGACTATCGTTTCTCTCTGGGATAAGGATAAGCGACTTGCGGCTGTTTAAAGAAAGGTTCTTTAATACATTCAAAAATTCGCTTGTTTTTGGTTTATCGAAAGACAAAGCATCTACCAACATGATACCGTTTTCTTTTGCTTTGTAGCTAAGAGCTGAAGCGCGAGCTAAACGTGTGGTACTTCTGTTTACTTTGATGTCGTATGCTCTTGGACGTGGTCCGAAAACGCTACCTCCTTGACGGAACAACGGATTCTTTGCACTACCCTTACGAGAGCCACCAGTACCTTTTTGCTTGTGTAATTTCTTCGTAGAACCGTGGATCTCACCTCTGTGCTTAGTCTTGTGCGTTCCTGTGCGTTGAGCAGCTAGGTAACGTTTAACATCTAAGTAAATCGCGTGATCATTCGGTTCGATTCCGAATACTTCTGCGTCAAGTTCAACGGAACTTCCCGTCTTTTGACCTTGTATGTTGAATATATCCAGTTTCATATTACTTCACGATATAAACGGTTGAACCATTGTAACCAGGGATTGCACCTTTAACGAGAATCAAGTTCTCATCAGCCAACACCTTAATTACCTCTAAATTTTGCAAAGTGCGTTGGTTTCCACCGGTACGACCTGCCATGCGCATTCCCTTGAATACACGTGATGGATCTGATGATGCTCCTAACGAACCTGGCGCACGTAAACGGTTGTGTTGACCGTGTGTGCTTTCCCCTACTCCACTGAAACCATGGCGTTTTACAACACCTTGGAAACCTTTACCTTTTGATGTTCCAATCACATCAACGTTCTCTCCTTCGGTAAATAACTCAGTGATTGTTACAACATCACCTAAGTTTTTTTCTGTTTCGAAGTCGTGGAACTCTGCGATAAAACGCTTTGGAGTTGTTCCTGCTTTTTTGAAGTGACCTTGCATTGGCTTAGAAGTGTTTTTCTCCTTCTTTTCGCCATATGCTAGCTGAACAGCGGTATAACCGTCCTTTTCCAAGGTTCTTACTTGGGTCACTACACATGGACCAGCTTCTATCACTGTGCATGGGATGTTTTTCCCAGCGGCACTGTAGACGCTAGTCATACCGATTTTTTTACCAATTATGCCTGGCATGTGTCTGTGTATTTAATTGTTAAACTTTGATTTCTACTTCTACTCCGCTAGGCAATTCTAGCTTCATTAATGCATCTACAGTTTTCGAAGAAGAGCTGTAAATGTCTAGTAAGCGCTTGTACGAGTTCAATTCGAACTGTTCACGTGCTTTCTTGTTCACGTGCGGTGAACGAAGAACAGTGTAAATGCGCTTGTGTGTTGGCAACGGAATTGGTCCGTTTACAACAGCCCCGGTAGACTTTACAGTCTTCACAATTTTCTCAGCAGACTTATCTACTAAGTTGTGATCGTAGGACTTTAATTTGATTCTAATCTTTTGAGCCATCTAGGTTCTATATATTATGCGTTTTTGCCTTTTGCTTTTGCTATTACCACTTCAGCTACGTTGTTAGGAGCTGGAGCGTAGTTGTTGAATTCCATTGAAGAGGTTGCACGTCCAGAAGTAATTGTGCGCAGATCAGTAACATATCCGAACATCTCAGACAATGGAACTTTACCACTAATTACTGTTGCTCCGCTACGCTCACTTGTTCCTTCAATCATACCACGACGCTTGTTCAAGTCACCAATAACATCACCCATGTTTTCAGATGGAGTAACGATTTCAAGTTTCATGATTGGTTCAAGAATGATTGGCTTACACTTAGGAGCAGCCTCACGGAACGCCATCTTTGCACACAATTCGAAAGAAAGTGCATCCGAGTCAACCGCGTGGAAAGATCCGTCATTCAATTCAACTTTCATTGTATCGATGTTGTAACCTGCCAACACACCGTTAATCATAGCTTCCTTAAATCCTTTTTCAATAGAAGGTATAAATTCACGAGGAATGTTACCACCTTTGATATTGTTGATGAATACCAATCCGGACTTCTCTGGATCGTCGTTTGGTCCGATATTGATTACAATATCTGCGAACTTACCACGACCACCCGATTGCTTCTTGTATACTTCTCTGTGGTTCGAAGCAGCTGTGATAGCTTCTTTGTAAGATACTTGAGGTGCACCTTGGTTACACTCAACTTTAAACTCACGACGAAGACGATCGATGATAATTTCCAAGTGCAACTCACCCATACCTGAGATAACTGTTTGACCAGTCTCTTCGTCGGTTCTTACACGGAATGTTGGATCTTCTTCAGCCAATTTAGCTAAAGCCATACCTAACTTATCACTGTCTGCTTGTGTCTTAGGCTCAATAGCCAATCCGATTACAGGCTCAGGGAATACCATAGATTCAAGAACAATTGGGTGCTTTTCGTCACACAACGTATCTCCTGTCTTGATGTCCTTAAATCCTACTACTGCACCGATATCACCAGCACCTAAAACTTCAATTGGATTTTGCTTGTTAGCGTGCATTTGGAAGATACGTGAGATACGCTCTTTATTTCCGCTACGTGCATTCAAAACGTAAGAACCTGCATCCAATTTACCGCTGTAAGCGCGAGTAAATGCTAAACGTCCTACGAATGGGTCAGTTGCAATTTTAAATGCTAGACCTGCAAACGGCTCATCCATAGATGGCTTACGGCTAAGCTCTTCGCCAGTGTCAGGGTGTGTACCTGTGATACTTTCTTTATCTAGAGGCGATGGCATTAATTCCATAACCAAATCCAACATTGTTTGAACTCCTTTGTTTTTAAAAGAAGAACCACAAACCATTGGAACAATCTTCATATCGATAACCGCTTTACGAAGTGCGTCAAGAATTTCACGCTCAGTCATGCTGTTTGGATCTTCGAAGAATTTCTCCATCAAAGACTCATCGTATTCAGCAACTGCTTCAAGAAGTTTCTCGCGATACTCTAAAGCTTCGTCCATCATGTCAGCAGGAATATCTACCTCTTGGTAAGTCATTCCTTTGTCATGCTCATTCCAAATCATTCCGCGGAAGTTGATCAAATCAACTACTCCCTTGAAATCATCTTCAGCACCGATAGGTAATTGCAATGGAACTGCATTGCTACCTAACATTTCTTTTACTTGCTTAACAACGTTCAAGAAGTCAGCACCTTGACGGTCCATTTTGTTAACGAAACCAATACGAGCAACATTGTAGTTGTTCGCTAAACGCCAGTTTGTTTCTGATTGTGGTTCAACACCATCAACAGCAGAGAACAAGAAAACTAAACCATCTAATACACGCAAAGAACGGTTTACCTCTACGGTAAAGTCTACGTGACCAGGAGTATCGATGATGTTGATGTGATAGGGTTGGTTACGGTATGTCCAACTAACTGTAGTAGCTGCAGAAGTGATCGTAATACCACGCTCCTGCTCTTGTGCCATCCAGTCCATTGTAGCCGCACCATCGTGAACTTCTCCAATCTTGTGGTTTACACCAGCATAGTAAAGGATACGCTCTGTAGTCGTTGTCTTACCCGCATCAATGTGGGCAGCAATTCCAATATTTCTTGTATATAAAAGGTCGCGTGACATGCTTTTTTCTTTAACTAATTTAGAAACGGAAATGTGAGAATGCTTTGTTTGCTTCTGCCATTCTGTGAACGTCTTCCTTCTTTTTGAAAGCAGAACCTTCACCCTTTGCTGCAGCAACGATTTCGTTCGCTAACTTCTCAGCCATGCTCTTCTCGTTTCTCTTGCGAGAATATCCAATCAACCATTTCATAGCCATTGAATTCTTACGATCTTCACGGATTGGTGATGGAATTTGGAAAGTTGCTCCTCCTACACGGCGGCTTCTAACCTCGACCGCTGGTGTAACATTCTCCAACGCTTTCTTCCAAATCTCTAATCCATCTTCGCTAGTCTTCGTAGCTACACGATCGATTGCATCATAAAAGATTGAAAAGGCAACGCCCTTCTTTCCTTGAAGCATTAAATTATTGACAAACTTCGTTACAGTAACCTCGTTGAACTTAGGATCTGGAAGTACCGCAATTTTTTTGGCTTTTCTTCTTCTCATTGCAAGATATTCTTAATGCGATTATTTTTTAACTTTTGGACGCTTAGTACCATACTTAGATCTTCTTTGACCACGACCGTTAACACCGGCAGTATCCAAAGCTCCACGTACAATGTGGTAACGAACCCCTGGTAAATCTTTCACACGACCACCACGAACCAATACAATGCTATGCTCTTGTAGGTTGTGTCCTTCACCACCAATGTAAGCGATGATTTCGAAACCGTTCGTTAAACGAACCTTAGCTACTTTACGTAATGCTGAGTTTGGTTTCTTAGGAGTAGTTGTGTACACTTTAGTACAAACCCCACGACGCTGTGGACATGAGGTTAAGGCAGCTGATTTGCTGCGGTAGGTCTTTGGTTCGCGACCCTTTTTGATTAACTGTTGAACTGTTGGCATTGTTATGTAAGTTCCTTTATTTCACTATTTTTAATACGAGTACACGACTCGGAAAATTCGGGGTGCAAATGTACATCATGAATTGTTATTCACAAGCACTATTGTGAATTTCTTTTTAAAAAAAATGCAAAGGGTGGGTAACATATTGATTTTCAACTTGAAAAATATGAGCTGAGGCTCGTTTTTTTTTTGATAAAAACCGCTGAAACACCCGTTTTTCCATTTTTTTCGATTGAAAAGTCCGTTAAGCGTTGAAAAAAGATTTAACATTTCCAACGATAAATTCCAGGTCGGTCACCTTCATTTCGGTATGCATGGGCAGGGACAAAACTTCGCTTGACAAACGTTCGCTAATTGGCATAGATCCCTTAGGGTACCTCTCATTTTCAAAAGCTTTTTGAAAATGCAATGGAAGTGGGTAATAAATCATGCTCGGTACTCCCCTCTCTTCCAGGTAAGTCCTCAAACCATCTCTTTTTCCATTGAGCACACGTAAGGTGTACTGATGAAAAACGTGAGTGCCCTCAGAAATACGATTGGGTGTCAGTAGTCCTTCTATACCCGCCAGCGCATTGTCGTAATAGTCAGCAACACTAATTCTGGACTCTGCATAGCTATTCAAATGCTTCAATTTAATATCTAAAATTGCCGCTTGTATGGTGTCTAAGCGAGAATTGACACCAATAACATCGTGGTAATACTTTACCTTCTGTCCATGATTGGCAATCATGCGCAAATTCGCTGCCAGCTCATCGTTATTGGTGAACAAAGCACCACCATCGCCATAACAGCCTAAATTCTTAGAAGGAAAAAAGCTCGTGCAACCAATATCGCCAATGGTTCCTAAAGCTGCAGACTCGCCATTCGATAATTGATAGGTCGCGCCCAATGCTTGAGCGGTATCTTCAATTACAAACAAATTATGTCTACGCGCAATGTCCATTATTGTATTCATGTCTGCACCTTGACCAAACAAATGAACTGGAACAATGGCCTTCGTTTTTGGCGTAATTGCCTTTTCAATTTCTGCTGGATCTATTGTAAAATCAAACTCCTTGGCTTCAACCAATATTGGAACTAATCCCAACAATGCCATCACCTCTGCTGTTGCTACATAGGTGAAAGAAGCCGTTATTACCTCATCCCCTGGCTGAAGGCCCAAGCCCATCATTGCTATTTGCAAGGCGTCTGTTCCATTAGCGCAAGGAATGACATGCTTGACGCCCAAATATGCTTCCAAATTATGCTGAAACTCTTTCACTTCAGGACCATTGATAAAAAAACCATTACCAATTACACGCAAAACCGCAGCATCGATTTCAGACTGGATTTTCAAATATTGTGACTTCAAATCGACCATTTCCATAGACTCAAAAAATATATTTCGGCAAACTTAACATTTAAAACACTCACGCAATTCACACCTCCAGCCGATTCGCTTTATCAAAATACCGTAGTTATCAACATTTTGCTTGCTATTCTTGTTAATAAGTTTTAATTTCGCGGCCCTTAAAAATATTATGTCTACGAGTCAAAAAAATATTTACCCCCCACTTTTCAAACTTTGTGCTCTCGTTTTATTGTTCACTGGGTGCAACAATACCAACCAACCAAAAGGCACACAAGCTAACAGCAACGGAATAATTAACCATCAAATCGCCGAAGTTAAAATTCCAATTGACACCTCACTGACCGACTTTGCTTCTGTGATTTCCGGAATAGAACCCATGAAATACTTTTCTGAAATCACGTATACCATCGGCTGGCGAAACCTTCAAAAAGAATTAAACAGAGAATGGAGTATTGTAGATAGTAACAAAATTTCCAAGATA
Organism: Flavobacteriales bacterium; assembly: GCA_044349305.1. Classification (GTDB taxonomy): domain Bacteria; phylum Bacteroidota; class Bacteroidia; order Flavobacteriales_D; family Sanyastnellaceae; genus CAIZGX01. Next base: position 17,405 of record JBIKRF010000010.1, on the reverse strand, counting down.
AAATCTTGGGTTGACAATTCAAATTACCTGCCCAAGGATAGCTCAACATTGTTTTACCCTTTCGCGGGTGGTGACGCACTCTACTCAAATTGCTTCTTTCCAACGTGTAAAAAAACCATTATGATTGGCCTAGAACCTATTGGTTCGATTGGAAAAGGATCAATGGCCGATTCTTCCTTTTTGAAGTACATAAAAAAAATAAAAAAATCTCTCTATACTTCTAACAGAAGCGGTTACTTCATGACTATTAGCATGAACGCTGAATTGAACCAAAATGATTTGAATGGCACGCTACCGCTGTTGCTTTTCTACTCACGCAGACAGGGGTTTATGATTTCGAAAATTGAATACTTCAAACTGGACTCTTTAGGACAAGAAAAAGTAACAGATTTAACAGATGCACTCGGGGTAAACTTAACACTCTGCAATTCTGATCAAACCCATAAGAAAATCTTACAATATATCTCGACTGACCTCAGTAATAGCGGCTTGAAAAAAAACCAAGGCCTGCAGAATTACATTCGATCACTTGATGGAAAATATACATTTTTAAAAGCAGCATCGTACTTGTTGCACCAAGACGGATTCAGCCTTATTCGGGATCTTATTCTGAACAATACGAAAACCTTATTGCAAGATGATTCCGGAATTCCATATCGGTTTTTAAACGATTCTACTTGGGATATCCAACTCTTTGGTAAATACACTAAACCCATTGGACTTTTCGCCGAGCGCGTTCAACCCGATTTAAGAGAGGCCTTTGCAACTAACAAGCCTGCCGCCTTGCCCTTTAAGATTGGATACAACATTTCACACAACGAACCGCACTTGATGCTTTCCACGAAAAAATAATATGAAAAATTACCTAACGACTTTTCTTTTAGCCTGTGTTATTTCCCTTTCAAACTCTTTGCTAGCAGAAGTAAAAATAATTGCAGACACGACTGAAAGCGAAACAGACAGTTCACACATCGATATTAATTCCTACAAACTTCACTGGAATACCACAAGTCTATATGCAGGTTGGAAATCAGACGAAAAATCAAATATAAATTCTGAAATAATCCATATCGATACCCTAACTAAATTCATGATGCCCGTTCCTGGAAAAAAAACAAGCGAGTATAGCAGACTTCATACCGGTTGGGATTTAAATTTAAAGGAAGGCGAGCCTGTAAAATCTATTTCCGACGGCCGTGTGAGATTTGCCGGTATGAATAACGGAGGTTACGGTAACATCGTAGTCGTGAGGCATGCCAACGGTCTTGAATCGTGGTACGCTCACCTATCTGCCGCTTCTGTCACACCTGGACAGCGCGTTAAATGCGGACAAACAATTGGACTTGGGGGTAGCACTGGCCGTTCAACAGGCCCTCATTTACATTTTGAAATGAGATACAAAGACGTCCCGCTAGACCTTGCTAAAATTATTGATTACAACAACAAAACCATTCAAAAAAGAAAAATAAAAGTTAAAGATCTTACGGGTGATGGAATGCTTTCCCACACTCATCACAAGATCTCGGAAGGAGATAACATTGAGATTGTGGCAAAAAAATACAACACTACGCCAGATAGATTAATTAGGCTAAACGGCGTGCCCTCGAATCCGATTTTAACACCCGGAAAATACATTCGTGTGCGATGAAAAAATACTTTAAACCGGGGCAGATTGCAGCAATTTTAATTGCAAACATGATTGGCACTGGAGTATTTATTTCATTGGGGTTTCAAGTATTAGACATTCATTCAGGCTATGCGATTCTTCTACTTTGGCTCATTGGCGGGGTCGTATCGATGTTAGGCGCTGTTTGCTACTCACGATTAACTGTATTAATGCCAAGAAGTGGAGGCGAGTACATATTTCTTTCGAAAATATACCATCCCTCGCTCGGATTTTTGAGCGGCTGGGTATCTCTAATCATTGGCTTTGCCGCACCGATTGCCGCGGCTTCATATGCATTCGGTTGTTATTTTGAAAATTTTAACCCTTGGATTTCTTCCAACACAGGCCTAACCATTTCTCCAACATATGCAGGAGCATCTGTACTTATCATGCTCACTGGATTAAATATGTTGAGAAAAACTGCGGGAGCCAAATTTCAATTTGTTTTCACTGCAATAAAAATCCTTTCAATATTTGCAATAATAATTGTTGGACTTTCTGTTCCTGAAACAGGCAACACCACTTTCTCCATCGACCAAACTTTCACCTCTGAAATTTTTTCTCCTGCCTTTGCAATTTCTCTGTTTTTTATAAGCTACTCCTATTCGGGTTGGAATTCACTCTGCTACATTACCGAAGAAATTGAAAATCCCCAAAAGACAATATTCAAAAATCTTTTGCTCGGCACTTCTTTCGTTACAGTTATCTATATCGCTTTGAATTATGCCTTTCTCAGAGTAATTCCAACACAAGACCTCATGGGCTGTCCCGATATTGTCATGAAGTTCGCTCAATTTGCTTTAAACCCTTCAGTAGCGCATATGGCAAGTGGATTAATCTGCGTGTTGTTGCTTTCTACTATTAACTCCATGATAATTATAGGCCCGCGCGTAAGCAAATCTATTGGTTTGGATTATTCCAAACTCAAATTACTCGCGAAAGAAAGCAAAGATGAATCTCCTTATTTCGGACTTTTTCTTCAACTTGCATTGGCTTTAATTTACTTGTTTACAGCCAGCTTTGAGCAGCTAATCATATACACAGGATTTGTGCTTAATATTTTCACATTTCTCTCGGTGCTTGGTTTACTCTTAATAAAGGAAAACAAAGAACGATTCAAACTAAAACAAATCATAGCCCCCGCTTTATTCCTTTCTTACAGCATCTGGCTCATGTTCTATGGGTTGTATAGAAAACCATTCGAATCGGGTGTTGGTGTATGCGTATGCCTAATCGGTCTTTTGATCTATTTGGTGGTTAAGCCTTCTAAAAACAAAATAACAGCATAACAATTTTATCATTGAAGCAATGCCGTAATTTAGCATCATGAAAAAGCTTCTTTTGCTCTTGACGTCATTTTGCATTTTCAATTTTTCTTCCGCGCAATGGCAGGTGCGTGACTCTTCGCTTTTCAATCCTCATATTACCGTTGGCTATGGATATTCCACTCCAAGTGGTGATTTAGCCAGTCGTTTTGGAAATAACGGCAGTATCGAAATAGGATTCCACATTAAAGATAAAAAGAATTGGTACTACGGAGTTCAGTTCAACTACCTGTTTGGCAACCATGTTCGCGAGCCCAATTTGTTAAGCAATCTACTCACATCACAAGGAGAAATTCTCGATGAGCAAGGAGAAATAGCCACTATGTTTATTCAAGAGAGAGGATTCAATGTGTTTTTTCAAGGGGGAAAACTATTTCCCGTTCTTGGACCGAATAAAAACTCTGGAATTCTAATAACTGCAGGTGCTGGACTCTTGCAACACAAAATTAGACTTGAACACCAAGAAGCCAAAATAACTCAACTCGAAGGAGATTATTTGAAGGGATATGACCGTTTAACCAACGGACTTTCTCTGAATCAATTCATTGGATACTATCTTTTGAGTAACAATAGGCTCATTAATTTTTACATCGGAGCTCAAGCTACAGAAGGTTTCACTCAGAGCCGCAGAGATTGGAATTTAGACACACAAACCCAAGATACGGCTAAACGTTTAGACATGCTGTTCGGTTTGCGCGCAGGCTGGATTCTGAACTTGTATCAGCGAGCTCCAAACGATTTTTACATCTATTAATCATGTTTCGATTTTTTTATTCAATCGTTTGGCAATTCATTGAAATAATGCTTCCATTTGCTGGACTCTTCAATAAGAAAATTAGAATCGGCAATAAAGGAAGAAGCGCTTCAATTTCCTCATTAAAAAAATGGCGAAATTCACTTCAATCGGACTCTGAGGTTATCTGGTTTCATTGTGCTTCACTCGGCGAATTCGAGCAAGGCAGACCTGTAATCGAAGCGCTTAAAAAAAGAAATCCTGAACTAAATATTGCCCTCACCTTTTTCTCTCCTTCTGGATATGAGGTTCGAAAGGATTATGCCGGCGCAGATTGGATTGGATATCTTCCCTTGGACACCTATTTCAACGCAAAAAAAATAGTGCAAATCCTAAAGCCCTCGCAAGCCTTTTTTGTGAAGTATGAATTCTGGACGAATTACTTTTCAAGTTTGAAAAAACAAGGAGCTAAGTTGTATTGCATTTCGGTTATCATGCGTGAAGATCAACGCTTTTTCAGGTGGCATGGATTTCTCTGGAAACCAGCATTAAAGGCGGTTACACACTTTTTCGTTCAAAACGAAAACACGCAAAAACTTCTTCAAAAAATTAAATTTAATAACGTCAGCGTTTCAGGAGATACACGTTTCGATCGCGTTTTGGAAATTTCAAATTCGACTAAAGATTTGCAGTGGTTATCTTCCTTCAAACAGAATGAATTTCTTGTTGTTCTTGGATCGAGTTACACCGAAGAAGAATCGCTCACAGCTATGCTACTTCAACGCGTAAACAATTTAAAAGTTTGCGTTGTGCCCCATGAAATTCATAACAGTAGAATTCAAGAATCGATTGCTCGTTTCGAGAAATTTGGAGTGGCCCTACTCTCTTCTTTTCAACCCGAAAAAAACAATGATGCGCGAGTTTTAATAGTAGATTCAATTGGCATGTTGTCCTCTATTTATTCTCAAGCGAATGCGGTTGTGCTTGGAGGAGGATTTGGAAAAGGATTACACAACTCACTGGAGATTGCGGTTTACGGCATTCCCATGGCCTTCGGTCCGAATCACAAGAAATTTCAAGAAGCGGTTGAACTTGTTCGAATTGGCGCTGCCTTTTCAATAGAAAGTCTAGAAGAGCTCTCTTCGTTTATTGAACATTGTCATTTCGAAAATGTCATTCCCAATGCGGGAAAAAAGTACGTCGAAGATCACGCTGGAGCCACTTCGTCAATTTTAAAAGGAATAGAAAAATACAGCGCTTAGGATACGTATCTTTGCCGCTCACATTTTCTACTATGAGCGACAAAAAAATCATCTTTTCCATGGTGGGTGTAAACAAGTACACTCCTACTGGTAAGCACATTATAAAAGACATTTACCTTTCGTTTTACTACGGGGCTAAAATTGGAATTATCGGATTGAACGGTGCGGGTAAATCGACCGTTATGAAGATCATTGCTAACCTTGACCAAGAGTTTCAAGGCGATGTGGTTTGGTCAGCAGGATACTCTGTTGGTTACCTTCCGCAAGAACCGCAGTTGGACGACACCAAAACGGTTCGCGAAATTGTAGAGGAAGGAGTAAAACCAATCACTGACGTATTGAAAGAATACGAAGAGATCAACATGAAGTTTGGTGATGAAGAAATTCTAAACGATCCAGATAAAATGCAGGCGTTGATGGATCGTCAGGCTGCTGTTCAAGATAAAATCGAGGCACTAGGCGGCTGGGATTTAGACACGAAATTGTCTATTGCCATGGATGCGCTGCGTTGCCCTGATGAAGATTCATTGATTGAAAAATTAAGCGGTGGAGAGCGTCGCCGAGTTGCATTGTGTCGTTTGTTACTTCAAAATCCAGATGTTCTTTTACTCGATGAGCCTACCAACCACTTGGACGCTGAAAGCGTTGAATGGTTAGAGCAACATTTGCAACAATATCCTGGAACTGTTTTGGCTGTAACCCACGACCGTTATTTCTTGGACAATGTCGCAGGGTGGATTCTTGAATTGGATCGCGGCGAGGGTATTCCTTGGGAAGGAAACTACACTGAATGGTTAGATCAAAAATCGAAGCGTTTAGCTGCTGAAGAAAAGCAAGAAAGTAAGCGTAGAAAAATTTTAGAGCGCGAATTAGAGTGGGTTCGTATGAATCCGAAAGGACGTCAAGCGAAAAACAAAGCTCGTATTCAGAACTACGACAAGATGATGGCTGAAGGCGAACGCGAGAAAGATGCGAAGTTGGAGCTTCCAATTCCGAATGGACCTCGTTTAGGAAATGACGTAATTGACGCCGTTGAAATTTCGAAGTCATTTGGAGATCGTATTCTTATCGAAAACCTTTCATTCAAACTTCCTCCAGCGGGAATTGTCGGAGTTATTGGGCCGAACGGTGCTGGTAAGACAACCATGTTCCGTATGATCATGGGTGAAGAAACGCCAGATAGCGGAGAGTTTAAAGTTGGAGACACGGTAAAAATTGGATACGTTGACCAACGTCACGGAGAAATTGACCCGAATAAAAGCGTCTACGAAGTGATCAGTGGCGGCAACGAAGTGATTGATTTAGGAGGACAAACCATTAACTCGCGCGCCTACTGCAGCAAGTTCAACTTTGCCGGTGGTGATCAGCAAAAGAAATGTGGCGTGTTATCAGGTGGAGAACGCAATCGTTTGCACCTAGCAATGACATTGAAAACTGAAGCCAACGTGCTTTTGCTCGATGAGCCTACCAATGACATTGACGTGAATACGCTTCGCGCCTTGGAAGAAGGAATTGAAAACTTTGCAGGTTGCGCTGTTGTGATTAGTCACGACCGTTGGTTCTTAGACCGCATTTGCACGCACATTCTTGCCTTTGAAGGTGATTCTCAAGTGTATTATTTTGAAGGATCTTATTCAGAATATGAGGAGAATAAAAAGAAGCGTCTAGGCGACTCTGGGCCGACGCGAATCAAATACAAAAAACTGACTCGATAGTTTCTAAATATGTGAATAGCGCTCAAAAGGCGCTATTCACTTTTTAGCGTGAAAAAGAAAACCACAGAAAGAAACTTTTCCATTCAAAAATCGTTAGCTTAGATTAGCCAAAATCAGCTCCTATGCAAAAGATATTTTCATTTCTAACTCTAACAGTTTTTCTTTCTATTTCTTTTGGAATGAAGGGACAAATTGATTGTGCTGTAGCGAATACTTTGCAGTGTGGAGGTCCATGGAGCATGCTAATTAACGCTGGTTCGGGAAATGACAACGTTAGTTATTGTGGATTTCAGAATGAAGGAAACGAAACCTATTATGCTTTTCAACCAACGGTTGCAGGAAATTATTTTATTTCCGTGGATGAATTCGGCGGAACTTCAACACCCTACGAAATGCGCTATGGCGAATGTTTCGGAACGAACTGGAATTGTTTAGGAATCTATTCAGGAAGTTCATCAACTGATTTTATTTATCTATCTACGGGAACTATTTATGTTTTCTGTGTAGACCTTCAGTCGAGTAACTCAAGTCTCGGCGGTTCCATTTCAATTAACTGTGCGGAACAAGCGCCTTCGAACGATGATTGCGCGAATGCTCAAAACATTTCATGCAGTAACAGTATATCAGGAACCTTGAACGGAGCAACTTCCGACAATGTTCCGAATTGCTTGTCGCAAGGAAACGGTGAAGAAGGTGTTTGGTATTCATTCACCGGAAACAACTCCTATGTTTCACTTTCAACATGCGGAAGCCAAACCCAATTCGATACACAAATCTCTGTTTATTCAGGAGATTGTAATGCTCTAACATGCGTGGCGGCGAATGACGATAATCCCTTGTGCGAATCGAACGGAAGTTCTTCTTTCATTTCGTTTAATGCTGTTTCTGGAACGAATTATTTCATTCGTGTTCATGCAAACACGCAACCCAATGCGAGTTACAACTTTGTATTGAATGCGAGTTGCGCTCCTCTGTGCACGGCTCCAATTAACGACAATTGCAATAACGCAACATCGCTCGGGTCCATTAGCAATGCCACATGCACTGGCACTCATATGAGCAATACACTTTGCGCTACTCCTTCAAACGTGCAGCCAACGTGCTTTTCTGCGTTTAACACATTAAACGATGTTTGGTATTCGTTTATCCCGGTTGACGGTGATGTTGAAATGACACTTAACGCTTCAAACTCTGACATTGGCGTTGCGGTTTATAGTGGCTCTTGCGGAAATCTTTCTTCGGTGTTCTGTTCTCCGAATGCATCCAGTGCCGGAGGAACTATCATTGAAGGTTTGAATGCAGGGACAACGTACTACCTTCAGTTTTTCAGTTTGCAAAATGCATCTGGTGCATTAAGCTTCTGCTTAAGCAATCCAACTTGTTCCACTCCTATTTCTGCAGTTGTTTCAAACATCACAGACTCGGGGGCTTTCCTCCAATGGACTTCGTTAAATGCGACAGGAGCCTTCGACATTTTAGTAACTACGACTAATCTGGGAACTGATATCAATTCTCAAAACATTACGAATGCAACGATATACGGTGTTCCTTTTACGGCATCTCCTATTTCAAATCTCTCTGAAAACACAACGTATTACGCTTATGTCCGTCATGATTGCGGAACGTTAGACCATAGCCTTTGGAGCAACGGCATTGCCTTTACCACAAACTGGGCTGTTCCTAACTGCAACACAGCTGCTAACTTCACCTGCGGAAGCACCTACGCTTTTTCTTTCGATGGAAACGGATCGCTTGCCGAAACCAATTGTAACAGTGCTTCTGGACGAGAATTCGTATTCAATTACACGCCGACTTTAACCGGAACATACACTTTAAACTTTTCCTCCAACTCTTTAAACCTTGTAGTTTCATATAAGGAAAATGATGGGGTTTGCAACTACTCTAACGCCACATGTCTTGAAAGCAACCTCGGTAATTTTCAAATGTATTTAGTTGCTGGAAATTCCTATTCGATTTGGATTGACGCAATAAACAGCAATGCATTCAGCACAACCGCTTCATGGATTTGTCCGGCAGTAGGCGAAGATCCAAGCAATGCCCTATTGATCAATGCCACATATTTCCCTGTTTGCAACATAATAAATGGAAGCCTTCTGAATAGTTCGCCAACTGCAGCTTTCGGATTGAACAATTCGAATCATCACGACAAGTGGGGACGATTTACAGCAGCGACATCGGGCGCGAGTATTTCTGCAAATAGTACGGAGAATATTCGCATTGAACTTCGCAATTCAAATTACGAGTTGATTGATTCCGAAGATTTAACTTCGACAGGAAATGAAATATTGAATACGTCTAATCTTGTTGCGGGACAAACCTATTTCGTTGGTATTATTTCGGCAAATGCATTAGTTGGAAGCGGTGCGTATACCCTCTGCGTTCGTCAATTGAAAAAGGGTGCATGCGGAAACAATCCAAGTGTGAATTTCAGTATGGGTCAATTTTTCAAGGCACAACCTGCGACTGGTGCCACCTATCGATTCCAACTATTTGGTGTTGGGGGAAATGGTGCTGGACAAAACGTAATTAAAAATCAAACTACTCCTCAGCTTATTTTAAGCAGCGTGTTTCCTAGTTTACATTACGATTCAGACTATGAAATTACGGTAAGCAATATTTACACACTGCAAAATGGAAGCGGACAAAACGAAATTCTTACGATGACTGCTTCTGCTGTTTGTCCAATACACATTAACGCACAACCCCTCCCTGTTCTGCGCTTTTTAGACCGTTGTATAGTCACCACGAAACCGCGCGTTTCATTCATTGGGGCAACTCCTTTTGTCTTTGGTGCAACCGGTTGGAAATGGCAATTTCAAAAGTTAGATGCGAATGGCAATCCACTTGGAAATTCAATTCAACATGATGTTTTGAACGCCACCAACTACTTGAATATTGGCAATGTCTCTCTTCTGGAATATGGAACAAGCTACTCTGTGACTAGCGCTCCCGTCTTCAGTTATGGAGCGGGTAATTTTGGAGGAGCTTACACCATGTGTATAGCGCCACTGTCAGGATTCACATCTGAAAACAATAATAGAAGCACACTTGAGACAATTAATCAAGCTCAGGGAATTAATTTGTATCCGAACCCGTCTCAGATGAACTGCGCTATTTCTTCGAATAAAGCCATTCAACGCATTCGCGTGTATGATTTAGGTGGAAGGAAGATTGAAGATGTTTTTGTCAATGGAAACGTTCTGTATGAGCTAAACACATCGGACTATCCGAATGGCTTGTTTCAAATTGAAATTCAAACGGAAGAAAGCACGGAAGTGCTGAAACTCATCGTTTCACATTAACCGAAAATTTCCTTCACGCGTTTTTCTCTGTAGGAAAAAATTCCAGCTAATCTGTTCTTTATATATACCGAATAGGCGATACGCCCTAAGATGCCCATACCAATTGCATAGTGAACGGTGTCGGTCATTTTCACTCCACCTGCAACTGCTTCGAAGTGATGTTGATGATGCCACATGGCGTAAGGACCAAATCTTTGCTCATCTACAAAGTACTTCCCATCTTCACAATGCGTAATCTCCGTTGTCCATCCCATTGGAATATTCAACAAGGGACGAACCTTGTATTGAATGATCATTCCCGCATACATCTTCACCCCTTCAACATCTGTTAGAATTTCGAAACTCATGTCTGGAGGAGTCATCTCATTCAAGTTGATGGGTGTTGCGAAATAATTCCAAACGGTTTCAATTGAACCTGGAATAAACGTTTCTGTAGATAGGCGATATACTTTCATAACAGCAACAACAACATTGCTGCTGAAATGTTCCTAGGAGCGATAACGAATCTTCTTCGTCCAGGCCAAAGAAGGTTTTTCAAGAAGATGGTACATCATCCACGCGCCAAGAACCGAATAAGCCTGAATGGCAATAAACACAACCCAAACCAATTTTCCGTCTTGCGCCTCGTGATAGAATTTTCCGTAAATGAATGAAACGAAAAACAAATGAAACAAATAATATGAATAGGAAACATCTCCCAGGAAGTTCAACCAAGCCGGACCTTTTTTAATGAAATAGATCGCAAGAAAAGTAATTCCGGCAACGATGGTTATGTGCGTTCCCAAATGCAGTAAATTATAAATATTGAAAAATCCAACCGCAAGAGAAACGACTACGCCACTCCAAAACTCCAATTTCGAAATGTTCTTTTTGTAATACAGGAACAACGAAAAACCCAATGCAAAGACAGGTAGATGGAAGAACACATTTTCTTTGGTGTGAATGGGCATAAAGAAATGTGAAAGGAAGGTTAACGCAAGCGTTCCGTAATACGCTATAAGTCGAATAGGAAGCTTATTACTTGCAAGAAAAGGAAAAATGAGTGCTAGGTAGATATAGTATTGAAATTCGACAAACAAGGTCCAGTAAACTTCAATCACCCACTTTGATTCTTTAAATGGAACCTGAAAGGTAACGCTGTCAATAAAGCGCTGCATAATTTCGACATCGTAGAAGGAACGATTGTCTTTCATGATCCAAATTCCTATCACAAAAACAAGCACTGAGATAACGAATGGTGGATACAATCTTACGATTCGCTTGAACATGAATTTATCGAGATTCTTAAAGCTGTATTTCCCTTGTTCCATGGACCACGGAAGAACGACACCACTTATTACGAAAAACACATAAACGCCTTCTTGTCCCCAATCGAGCAAGTGATGAAACTCTGGATAGAAGGGTTGAATAATAAAGGCGGAATGAAACATACATACCATCCAGGCTGCGACGCCGCGCAGGGCATTTAAGAGTCCTATTGGGTTTGTTGTTGCTTCCATCTTTAAATAAAAAAATCCTTGAATTTCTTCAAGGATTTAATTTGTGCGATTAATCGCTAATGTACCCGGAGTGGGACTTGAACCCACACGACCGCAATGGCCACAGGATTTTAAGTCCTGCGTGTCTACCGATTCCACCATCCGGGCAAAACACTCAGATAAAAAAAAACCTGACAATCAATCAGGCTTTTTTAAAACTTGAGCGAGAGACGAGACTCGAACTCGCGACCCTAACCTTGGCAAGGTTATGCTCTACCAACTGAGCTACTCTCGCTTAACTATAAAGAACTTTTGGATTGCAAAAATAAAAAGAACTTGCTATTCCACAAGACTTTTTTTTGTTTTTCTTTTCAATCGGTTAAAAGAGGATTCATGAGTTGAAACCATTTCGTTGGAAACAAGGCCAATACCATCATTGCTGGGTATCCGAAAGGCAACTGTTTTGAAGTATCTAGCGACCTTAAATCTTGATAAGGACGCTCTGGATTTGCATGGTGATCGCTGTGTCTGCTTAATTCGAATAAGACTGCGCGACCCAAAATGTGATCGGAATTCCAGGAGTGTTCGGGTGCAACTTGTTCGAATCTATTTTCATTTACCTTCTTACGTGTTAGTCCGTAATGCTCTATATAATTCACAGTTTCCAATAACATAGCACCGAGAATTGCCACCAACAGGAAGGATAGCAGCGCGATTGGATTCCACATAAAAATTCCCACACAGAGAATTAGCTGTATGATTGAATAAATGAACGTCTCATTGAATATCAAGGATTGGTTTTTACGCTTGCATTCATTACTTGAAATCTTCCACGCCGAAAGATAACTGCCGGGTATAACGCGCAACCAGAACGCGTATAGAGACTCGTTCTTTCTTGCTGTTGCCGGATCTTGAACGGTACCTATCCACTTGTGATGTCCTTTGTTGTGTTCAACATAAAAATGCATGTAAAGCGAGGTGCTGAGTAGAATTCGAGCAACCAAACGATCAAAAAATTTTGTAGAGTGTCCCAATTCATGAGCGACATTTATTCCAAATACACCACACATAATTCCCATTGCTGAAATGTTGCCTATCCAAGTATATGCGTTAACATTCGGATTTAGTTGAGCAGAAAAATAGTAGTAAAGTAAAATGATTTGGATGGGAAGTGTCAGATACAAAAGCAACTTAAACCACATTCTCGTTTTTATACTTTCTGCCTGAACATTGGAATGAACAGGTTTCCACTTCCATTCCAAATATGGAATTAAACCGAATGCAAAGAGAAGTGTAAAATACGAAAAGACGTTTCCCCATTTAAAACCTAGGAACGCTAATGCGGGAAGTACAAAGGCCAGCAAATATTTAAGGTATCGCATACCTCAAATTTAATCATTACAAATTATTCTTCGCCTTAAATGCTGCTAAAATTTCTTCGTCAGTTTTCCCTAAAACTTCCAAGGCCATTTTTGCTTGCTCAGCCCAGAACGAGGTTGAGAAATCGGTAATGAGTAATTGGTATTCTTGACGTGCAATATCGAATTGTTTCAGCTTGGCGTCATTTATAAACGCATAGGTGTAATGAAGTTCAGCCAATTTCTCGGGATTATTCTCAAGTGCAAACGCACTCTCGAAACAACTCTTCACTTCTTCATTGAAATGCGCTTCACCGCTTATGCTTCCGGCTTTTTCGAAATACATGACTTGCGTATTTCTATCGGTTGTTATTAACGCTAATTCCTTATAAGCCGAAACAACACCTTTCAATTGCTCACGTGACATTTTAATAATTGGGTTACCGGCCTTCACGTTCGCGTCGAAATCGTTCACGACCTTTAACAAGGAATCTCCATTGATTTTCTTTTCCTTTGGGGCTTCTGCAGATTTATTTCCGCAAGAGGCGAATAGTATGGCAGAGATGGCTATAAAAAATAATGTTCTCATCCTTTGTAAAATTTCATTCGGTAATCCGTGTTAATATTTCCCTTTTGAATATCGCGAAGCTTTCCTTTCAGGAGTTGTTTGCGCAACGGGTTAATGCGGTCGGTGAAAAGAATACCTTCGATATGGTCATATTCGTGTTGAACCACGCGTGCTGCAAAGCCCTCCAATTCTTCTTCGTAAAGCTCCCAATTCTCGTCGTAATATTCAATTTTTAATTTCGGTTTACGCTTTACATCTTCTCGAATTCTTGGAATGGACAAACAACCTTCTTCGCAAGACCATTCGGTTCCCGATTCTTCGAAGATGATTGGGTTGATGAATACTCTTTTGAAATCTTCACATGACGGATCTCCGTCTTCCCCTTCGGCAACCGCCGAAGCATCGATAACAAACAAGCGAATTGAACGTCCAATTTGCGGCGCCGCAATGCCCACACCATTTGAGGCATACATGGTTTCAAACATGTTTTCGATGAGTTCCTTGAGGTTTGGATAATTGTCATCAATCTCGTCCGCCTTCTTTTTTAAAACGGGATCTCCGTATGCGATTACCGGTAAAATCATAACTTCAATTTAAAGCGTAATGTATTCTGAAATTTCTAATCCGTATCCCTCAAGGGCGCTGCGTTTGATCTGCGATGAAGAAATTAATTTCATTTTTGAAACGTTCAATGCACGAATAATTTGGGCGCCAATTCCATAATCACGCTCATCGTTGTTTCGTTTTTCATTTTCCAACAAAACAAGCAATCCTTTACCCTCTTTTTGAATGGTCTCAAGTGCGGTGTTTAGTGAATTGTGTTGTTGAAGAAGCACATCGATAAAATCTCCGTATGAAGACACGGATTGCACGCGAACAGGCACAGCCTCGCTTGAGTCCCAATCTCCAAACTTCAACGCCGCATGATTTCGTGAATATGACTCACTACCAAAATGCACAATCTCCACCTCCATTCCCAACCAATTTCTATTTTCTCTTCGTGTCTCTTCAATGAGTGTTTCTCTTTGAAGTCTATAGGCTACCAAAGATTCAATCGATATTATCTTTAAATCTAATTCTTGAGCAATCTCTAACAATTGTGGAAGACGAGCCATTGTGCCGTCGTCGTTCATGATTTCCACTAATGCTCCCGCAGGCTTCATTCCGCACAAACGGGCTAGATCAACCGTTGCTTCAGTGTGTCCTGTTCTTCTCAGCACACCACCTTCTTTCGCAATCAATGGAAAGATATGTCCAGGACGACCTAAGTCTTCCGGACAAGTATTTGGATCGATTAACGCTTGAATTGTCTTCGAGCGATCGTGCGCACTGATGCCGGTTGTGCAACCGTTTCCAATTAAATCAACGGAAACGGTGAACGCCGTTTTATGAGGATCGGTATTGTTTGAAACCATAAGTTCCAAATTCAATTCTTCGCAACGCTCTTGTGTTAGTGCGACACAGATAAGACCTCTTCCAAACTTTGTCATAAAATTGATCACCTCTGGGGTTACAATTTCCGCAGGGGCAATGAAATCGCCTTCGTTCTCGCGATTCTCGTCGTCGACAACAATGACCACTTTACCGTTCTTGAAATCGGCGATGGCCTCTTCAATTGTATTTAATCTCACTTCTGTTGCAGACATAATTACATTCTTTCGGGCATTTCAATTCCCAATACATTCATTGTTTTTTTCACCACCTCACCAACTTGCTTGGTTAGTGCTAAACGAAAAACTCTTAAGTCGTTGTTTGGTTCGCGAAGGATGGCACATTGCTGATAAAAACTATTGAAGTCACGAACCAAATCGTACGTGTATGCAGCAAGAACAGACGGATTGTATGTATTTGTTGCATCGTCGAACGCTGCAGGAAGATCGAGCAAATGCTTAATCAATTGTCTTTCTGTTTCGTGCAGTTCTCCCGTATAATTCAAAACGCTCAATTCACCTTCAACTTTTCTCAATATGGCTTGTGTGCGCACGTATCCGTATTGAATGAACGGACCTGTATTTCCATTGAAGTCGATACTCTCCTTCGGATCGAACAACATATTCTTCTTCGGGTCTACGCGAAGTAAGAAATACTTCAACGCACTCATTCCAATGATGTGGTGAAGATGATCTTTCTCTTCGTCTGACATTCCTTCTAATTTCCCTTGTTCTTCTGCCACTTCTTTGGCCACTTGCTTCATCTCGGCCATGATATCGTCTGCGTCTACCACAGTTCCTTCCCGGCTTTTCATTTTTCCTTCTGGAAGTTCAACCATGCCGTAGCTCAAGTGGAAACATTTCTCCGCTTGCTCCAGCCCTAACTTCTTCAATATTTTAAACAATACTTTGAAG
This sequence comes from Flavobacteriales bacterium, assembly GCA_044349305.1. Lineage (GTDB taxonomy): Bacteria > Bacteroidota > Bacteroidia > Flavobacteriales_D > Sanyastnellaceae > CAIZGX01. The sequence continues at coordinate 1,632 of JBIKRF010000010.1, read as the reverse complement.
TGATAATCTTGCTCATTTCCTACGGTATAAACCAATGAAGAAGCATCGGGATAATCGCGGAAACGCAACATCGCTGTTCCAATGTCTTGTGTGATGTACATTGCCGTACCATCCTTTCTTAAAACAACCTTCTCGTCTAAACCTTCACCCGTTAAATCTATCCAGATACTTCCATCTTCCTTCTTGAAAAACACACCATTTTCCAATCCCTTCATCACCTCGTCTCTTCCTAAAATGTAGGTATCACTTTCGTAATATAATTTATCGAAATCCACGCCCATGGTCTTGTAGGTCACGTCAAAACCGTCGTACACCCAACCGTTCATTTTCGACCAAAGGGCTATTGTATCAGCATCTTTGTTTTCCCATTTCAACAACATTTCGCGCGCACCTGTTGCAATGGGTGCTTGTGCCTCTGCGTCTTCCTTTGACAATCCTGAAGCAATAAGATCAGCGACCTGACCTTTGAATCTCTTGTCGTATTCAACGTAATACTTTCCAACCAGTTTATCTCCCTTCATTCCGGTAGATTCCGGAGTCTCGCTCAGTCCGGATTCCATCCACGCAATCATGCTTTTGCAGATGTGAATTCCTCTATCGTTGATTACCTGCACTTTCGTAACCGAATGGCCATTCGCTTTAAAAATTTCTGAAACTGAATAACCTAGGAAAATATTTCTTAGGTGACCTAGATGCAGTGGCTTATTGGTGTTTGGTGAAGCATACTCCACCATGACTCTTGGCTTTGAATTCGTGTCAGCTAGACCAAAGTTTTCAAGTTGTGTTACATTTTGAAATTGATTTCCCCAGAAAGCATCATTGAAATGAAGATTCAAAAAACCTTTCACCACATTGAATCTTTCGATTGAAGGAATTTCTTTTTGAAGCCCCTCACCTATTTCTTGTCCAACAGCTTCCGGCGACTTTCCTAATTTCTTCACCCACGGAAAAGTCACAACGGTTAAATCACCTTCGAATTCTTTTCGTGTTTTTTGTATTTGAATTTCACTGTCTGAAACTTCCATTTGGAAGTTATTTTGAAAGACATTCTTCAAAGCTGAATGAAGCAATTGATAAGCGGTAGCGACGTTTTTCATACGGAAAACAAAAGTACATTGTTTTTATGGAGCGCCCTAAAAAAAAAGCCACTCGCTTGAGTGGCTTTTCTTTGTAAGCGGTGATGATTATTATTTCTTCTCGAATTTTGCATAGCGCGTCTTGAACTTGTCAATACGACCTGCAGTATCTACTAATTGCATCTTACCTGTATAGAACGGATGAGAAGCTGATGTAATCTCTAATTTGATTACAGGATATTCATTTCCATCTTCCCACATGATGGTTTCTTTTGAATTACAAGTGCTCTTTCCTAAGAAAGCGTGCTCGTTAGACATATCTTTGAAAACTACCAAACGGTAAGATTCTGGGTGTATTCCTGTTTTCATAATCTGTATTCTTTGTTAAAACGAGTGCAAATATACATGAATTTTCTAAAAATACAAGTCCCGTTTCACATTCCTCTGTTTATAAGTCGAAAAAGCAAGTTCAAGACAGGTCAATTGCCGTTATAAGTTTGTCGGGTCTAAGAACGCTTAGAGATTGTGAACACACGTGCTACGCACATTACAATAT
>JBIKRF010000069.1:0-12290 GCA_044349305.1 Flavobacteriales bacterium | reverse complement strand
GCTGTTCCCGTTCCGCCAGTATAAGCTACGGTCAAGGCACCTGCAGTTCCGCCATCACATATCGTCTGTGTTACCGTTGGTTGTGTACTCACTGTTGGTGGAGATACTACGACAACAGCACCTGTTGAGGATGTTGCACTGCCGCAGCCGGAACCGCTCAGTGTTGCTACGCCATAATAATACATCGTTCCGACGGTGGTTGTAGGTGGTGAGTAACTCGCATTGGTAGCACCTGCTATCAAGGTTCCACCAGTGGTGGTATTCGCTGCGTTACTGAACCATTGGTAAGTCGTTGTTCCTGTTCCGCCAGTCGCTGCAAGCGTTAATGCAGTTACTGTTCCGCCAGAGCACAGTGTTTGAGTAGTTAGAGGTTGAGTGCTTATTGTAGGATCTGCTATTACTATAGCTTCTGCACTCGTTGAAGTTGCCGCACCACAACCAGAGCCGCTCAATGTAGCTACTCCGTAGTAATAAAAACTTCCGGCTGTGTTCAAGGTCGGTGGAGTATAACTCGCGTTCGTTGCGCCGGCGATTAATGTTCCGCCAGTGGTTGCATTCGTGGTGTTACTATACCATTGATATGTGGCAGTGCCTGTTCCATTGGAATAGGCTAACGCTAATGCGCTTGGAGTTCCGCCTACGCACAACGTTTGAGTAGCAGTAGGATTCGTGGTAATCGTTGGGTCGGCTACGGCAATAACTGTCGCTGTATTCGATGTCGCTGTACCACATGAAGAACCTGACAAGCTAATTACACAATAATAATAATAGGTACCTGCTACTAATCCGGTCGGTGTGTAACTCGCATTCGTTGCGCCGGCTATCAACGTTCCACCAGTACTGGTATTCGTTGCATTGCTGTACCATTGATAGGTTGCTGTTCCCGTTCCGCCAGTATAAGCTACGGTCAAGGCACCTGCAGTTCCGCCATCACATATCGTCTGAGTTACCGTTGGTTGTGTATTCACTGTTGGTGGCGATACTACGATAACAGCACCTGTTGAGGAGGTTGCACTGCCGCAGCCGGAACCTGTTGCTGACACTTCACAATAGTAATAGGTAGTACCGACGGCGGCACTTAAAGGTGTATACGTTGTGCCATTCGCACCTGGAATAATGGTTCCTCCGGTTGAACTATTCAACGTGTTTGAATACCATTGGTAAGATAATGTACCTGTACCTCCAACTGCAGTAACCGTTAAATCTGAAGTTGTACCGCCAACACATAATGTTTGTGAACTCAACGGCTGAGCAGAGAACGAAGGATCATCAACAACAATAACATTTGCACTGTTTGAAGATATGGTTCCACAACCCGATCCGGTCAAAGAAATTGTACCGTAATAGAAGTAGTTTCCAGCTGTATTAATAGCGGCTGGAGTATAGCTTGCGGTTGTAGCACCCGCAATAGCAGTTCCACCGGTGGTCGCGTTGGTGGTATTAGAAAACCATTGATAGGTTGCTGTTCCAGTTCCTCCGGTATAGGAAGTTGCTAAAGCTACCGGCACACCTCCAACACAGATTGTTTGTGGTGTCGTTGGTTGAGTCGCTATTACAGGATCTGCGATTACATTGATGGCGGCTACGTTGCTCGTAACTGTTCCGCAACCTAAGCCAGACAGCGTAATTACTCCGTAGTAGTATGAAGTACCTATTGTTGTGGCTGTTGCGGTGTAGGAATTTGTAGTTGCACCGGCAATTGCTGTTCCTCCAGTATTGCTGTTAGTTGTATTGCTATACCATTGATAAGTTGCGGTCCCCGTTCCGCCTGTGTATGCTACGGTTATTGGGTTTGGTGTTCCACCTATACAAAGGGTTTGGCTGGCTGTTGGTTGGTTAGCTGCACTTATAGTGGGTGGAGCTACAACTATGATTGCCCCTGGTGCAGAGGTTACTACGAAAATTACTCCGCAAGTCAAACTAGCAACGTTTACACGGCAATAGTAATATCTCGTTCCTAAAACATTTGTAGGTGGACTGAATGTTACACCAGTTGCTCCGGCAACTGCATTTCCAGAAAAGTTGTTGTTTGCTGTTGTGCAGTACCACTGATAAGTAATTGTTCCCAATCCATTTTGAATCGTTACTGTTAGTGGATTCGGGGCTCCGTTTAAACATACTGTTTGAGTGGCCTGTGGTTGGGTAGCAATAGTAGCATCTGCGACAACAATTACTTGGGAAGTAGCTGAACTAACTGTTCCGCAACCCGATCCGCCCAAGGTGATAATACAGTAATAATAAAAGGTTCCCGGGGTATTCATTGCCGGGAAGGAATAGGTGGCGGAATTAGCTCCGGCAATTAAAGTTCCCGTTGTTGTATTGTTTACAAGATTTGAATACCATTGATAAGTTGGCGTTCCTGTTCCATTTGTATAAGCAACAGAAATAGCATTTGGAATGCCTCCCACGCAAATTGACTGAGTTGCTGTTGGCTGAGTTAATATTGTCGGATCGGCAACTACGAATACTTGACCAACGGCAGAAACTGCTGTTCCGCAACCGGAACCATTAAGTGTAACAATACAATAATAGTTTCTTGTTACAAGGGTATTTAAAACTGGGGTTGTGTAGGTAGCTCCGGTAGCGCCTGCAATGACCGAACCTGCGGTATTACTATTCACTGTATTGGAATACCATTGGTACGTCGCGGTTCCTAAGCCATTGGCATAAACAACACTCAAAGTGGCTGTTCCTCCAATACATATCGTTTGTGTTGCTAACGGTTGAGTTGAAATAGTTGGGTCAGCAACAACAACAACTTCTGCAGTATTGGTTGAAATACTCGGACAGCTTAACGAAGGAATGGTGACTACGCAATAATAATAGGTTGTTCCAGCAACAGTACTTAATGGTGTATAGGATATAGCAGTGGCGCCGGCTATTGCTGTGCCTCCTGTGTTGGTATTCGTTGAATTACTGTACCATTGATAAGTCAATGCTCCACTGGCACCAGTGATTGTAAAGGTTAACGGCGAAACAGTCCCTCCAACACACATCGTCTGAGTGGTAAGGGGTTGAACAGTAAAACTTGGTACTGTAACGGTTAACGTGTCAGAAGCATCGCACTGTGCAGGAACACCTGGAATTGAGACCTCTATTACAGTGTTACTCGAAATACTTTCCAAGACCTGGATAGCACTGTTTCCGTCAAAACCTGGAGTATTGTCTCCACTCAATACTGTCCATGCGTATGCAGTCCCTCCTGAAGCTGTTGCGGTAACCGTTGCATTGTTACAAATCGTAGCTGTTGAAGGTGTCAATGTTAAACTAGGAAAGACGTTTACCGTAACGGTTTGATTGTCTGATTGAGGCGCCGTGCAGGCATTGTCGATTGCATTAAAGTTAATCGTGTTGGCAATACCGACCATACTCGGGTCTGCTGTAAAACAGAAATTACCTGAAGCAGGATTGTAATTCACCGTACTCTGAGTAAAGACAGGCGTGCCTGCATTTAAACCAGCGCTCCAAGTTGCTGAAAGAGTAATTGCCCTGTATAAATTGGTATTTGAGGCTGAAACGGTAAAGCATATGTTATCTCCGGCGCAAGCGTTAATAATTGCCGGACCACCTTGATCTGCGGGAATAGTTATCGATTGAATTAATGGGGTCGCAAAAGTGGTTGGCGTAATTCCGCAATCGCGAATTACAAAAACCATATTCTCATAAAAAGTCCCAACAGTGTTACCACCCTGAGTAAGGGTAATTTGAACTGTAACGATGTAGTTACCGACTGCTATTCCATTTGTATTGATGCTAACCGCCCCTGTTGTGGCATTAACGGTGGCTCCAAGGGTATTCACATAACCAGCTACATTTATTCCTGCATCTAACGTTGCTCCGGTTGTTTGCGGTGTTGAAAGCGTATAAGATGCTGTTACACCAGCAGGCAAAGTAAGTGTTGGCGTATGAACAAAAGCCCCATTGTTTCTGCATACATAGGGCACTTGCATGGAGGTAATAACCGGGGAGTCTGCACAATAATTCGTATTGATTAGCGCATTCAAATAAGCATCGGGCAGCGTGCTGTAGTTGATATTGTTGAAGTAATTCCAATCCCCTTCATTCCAAATAACTTCCCATGTGCAACCGGGAGTAAGCGTAACGGTAGCCTGATAGGTTAACAATTGTGTTCCCGGTGATAATCCACCGTTACAAGAACTACTCGCCAATTCACTCGGACACAAATTCGAAATTTCCGTGGTGCTGATTAAGTTCAGTGTGATATTCTGCGGATTCAGCACACAACCCGTAGGAAAAATAAACAGGTTCTCAGCAGATAACGCAGTGCTCGCACCGAAGCAATCTTTGTAAATCTTCATTGTGATGGTATACTGATCACCACCAAGACAATCCCAAGTTAGGTTTCCTCCTAAAACGTGATTAGCTTTTGCTGAGTATCCCAAAAACAAAACTGCTACAAATAATATAAATCTGACAAGAAGGCGCATGGTGTAATTTTTCAGTACTTTAATCGTGCAATTTACTAAATAACCGCTTTCACAAAAGGCATTTCCGTTTTCTAAATAGCGAAATTGTTAAGGCGAATAAGTTCGTAAATAGGTTTATTGTAACAAAGACCAAGAAACTGTCTAAAAAGGTGCATGTAACTTTTAACATTCTTTTCATATTGACTTTCGGAATAAAACGATTTGTAGAATATATTTGCCTCAAAATAAATGGTAATGAAAAAAATTTTACTTCTCTCTTTTTCTGTTTTAGCCTTATTCACAGCAAAAGCTCAATGCAACGCGGTATTCATATCTGAAATCGTTGAAGGTTGGAGCAACAACAAAGCTGTTGAAATTTATAATCCAACAAGCACCGCTATTAACTTGAACGGCTACGGATTGGTTCGTTTTTCAAATGGTAGTACTTCTTACGGAAGTATTTCTCCTTTAGACGGATATTCGATTGCACCACACGATGTTATTGTTGTTGTTTTAGACAAACAAGATCAAGCAGGAACTGGTCTTGAAGCACCGGTATGGGATGACTTAGCTGCAGCGGCAGATGTATTTATGAACCCAACGTATGACGCGGGTATTTGGCCAATGTATTTCAATGGAAACGATGCCGTTGCCATTGTAACAAATAACGGACAGACCCTAATCGATCTTTACGGTAGAATTGGCGAAGGAACTGGTTTCGGAGGATGGAGCGCATATGGCACCGATGCTACAGGCGGAACACTTTATGCTACAGAAGACCACACTCAAATTCGTAAATCTACAGTAACTTCAGGCGTTACAATGAATCCGTCTACATTTGATGTATTCGCTCAATACGATACTTTACCAGCAAACACTTTCACATTCCTAGGTGCACACACTTGTGATTGCAACGTAGGTGTTTCTGAAAACGTTGAACGTTCAATTTCAATTTATCCTAATCCATTAACTGGAGATATTTTGAATGTCGTTTCTCCAAGTGTTATTCGTTCAATTCGTATTTTCGATAATGCCGGTCGTGTTGTTTTTGCTAACGGAACAATCTTAGATCGCATGACTCGCATTGAAACAAATTTACTTGCGAAAGGATCTTACACCATTGAAGTTGTTTCTGAAAACGGAACCATCAATCGTCAAAACTTCATCAAATAATTATTTTTGATTTTCGCAAAAAAGGGGCTCACTTCGGTAAAGCCCCTTTTTTATCTCCAATTGTTAATCCTTAGCCTCAATCAAATGAGAATCTTAAAATCATTCTTTATAATTCTTTCGCTTCTTTTCATTGCTTCTGAAAGCCAAGCGCAAGAAGGTATTTTAAGCGGAACTGTTCGTGATGCCCTTTCTGGCGAAACGCTTCCATCTGCATTCGTACTTTGGGCAAACAAAGAAAAAGGTAAAGCCGTAGATGCGTCGGGGAAATTTTCCATATCCCTTCCATACGGAGAATATGAATTCATAATTACCGCTGTCGGTTATGAAGAGGTTAAAAAGAATATTTCCATAACTAAAAGAGAATATTCAATCGATTTCGATCTCATTCAAACCATGCAAAAGGAAGTAGTTATTTCTGCCGACATCGCTGTTGGAAGAACGGTTCCTGTAGCATTTTCAAACATCGGATTAAAACGTATTGAAGAAGAATTAGCCGGTAGAGAAATGGCAACACTTGCCAATACGACACCCGGAACCTACGCGACGCGTGCAGGAGGTGGTGATGGAGATGCACGCGTGACCATTCGAGGGTTTTCAGGAAATAACGTAGCTGTTATGTTGGATGGCGTTCCTGTGAACGACATGGAAAACGGAATGGTTTATTGGAGCAATTGGTTCGGATTGGATTTGGCCACACAAACCACACAAATTCAACGCGGATTAGGTGCATCTAAGTTGGTGATACCGGCAGTTGGGGGCACCATGAATATTATTACCCGCGGAATTGACGCAAAAAGAAGTGTTCGTCTGAGACAAGAATATTCTTACGGTGCATTTTCAAGATCCTCTTTTTCCATTAATTCAGGAAAAACGAAGAGAGGCTGGGCTTTCTCAATGGCTGGTTCATTCAAGACCGGTGATGGCTGGGTAGATGGGACACGTACTCAGGGGTTTTTCTATTACGGAAAAATTGAAAAAATATTTGGAAAACATCACTTAAGTTTATACGGATTAGGAGCACCGCAACAACACGAACAGCGCCTAAAATCAGAAGCTATTGCTTTGTATGATAGACAAACTGCCATTAATCTTGGTGCTGACACGACATATGCTGGCACAGGAAATTCGAGAGTGCCCATTTTCGACGGTGGAATAAACTACAATCCCGATGTTGGTTATTTAACCCGCTACGATTTTGTAAATGGACAGCGAACAAATGTTCAGGAGCAAGAACAATTCAACGGCAGATTAAATTTCTTCCACAAGCCACAATTCTCTATTAAAGATGTATGGACATTGGATGAAAATACATTCATTAGCACAGTGGCTTATGCTTCTTTCGGAAGAGGGGGTGGAACTCGTTGGAACAATAACATTACAATCAATGATTACTTACCAGACGGAACCGTAAATATGCAAGCATTTTACGATGCCAATTCCGGCGCTAAAATCCCTCTTTTTTCAGGACCAGACTACAACATTAACCCGCTTGTAAGTTCAACCGAGCGTTACGCAGTTTCAAATTATGTTGAAGCATCTATGAACGAGCATTCTTGGTATGGCGCATTAAGCACCTACAACAAGAAATTTAATGATCAATGGAACTTTGCTGGTGGAGTAGATTTAAGATCCTATAAAGGTTCTCATTACAGGAAAATCATCGACCTTATGGGAGCAGATTACACGATCATTAGCGATCCTAGATACATAAATTACAACGATCCCAATCTCGTAAAAAGAGAAGGTGACATTGTTGACTTTAACAATGATGCCTTTATTCGTTGGGGCGGATTGTTCGGACAAGTTGAATACCAAGATGAAAAAATATCGGCATTCGTAAGTGCTTCCGCGGCATACACAGGATACATGCGCGTCGATTACTTCCGTCCGAAAGTATATACTGTCGACGGTGTTGAAATTCCCGTAGGTTACGCCTTTGAAAGCAACAGTGTTACCTTGAATTCAGATACGACATTTCTCGTTGGGCAAACCTTAACGAGTAATATGGAAGGTTCACAATTCCAAAGCACAGGTTGGTATTACAGACCTACAGCAACAATTAAAGCGGGATTGAAATACAACATTTCCCGTGAGCTGGCTGTGTTCTTGAATTCTGGCTATTTGAATAAAGCCCCTATGTTTAACCAAATTTACACTTCTGCCAATGAGCGTTTCAATGCGATTGAAAACGAGGTAATCGCTAGTTTTGAAAACGGTTGGAATTACAAATCGAAGCAATTCTCTTTCAACGTAAATCTCTACTATACGACCTGGCAAAACAAGCCTTTTCCATATGGCCTCTCTGTTCCTGATCCACTGGATCCAACTTCAAACATAACCGTCAATATTCGTGGAATGAATGCTCGTCACAAAGGTGTCGAATTTGATTTTGCTTATAAAATTAATGATCGATTAACTTTTGAGGGATTGGCATCATTCGGAGATTGGATTTGGACTTCCTCTGACACCATATACATCTTTGACGATGCAGGTAATCCTGTTCCTCGAGATGGTAATCCAAACAGTCCGCAGCTTTTTGTTACTTACGATGCGCAAGGGGTACATGTTAGTGATGCCGCACAAACACAACTCGGCGGTATGTTGCGTTATGAATGGAAAAATGGCGCATACGTAAAATCGAGATACACTTGGTTCGACAGATACTACTCTGCAATGAATCCATTTGAATTAAAAGGAGTTAACGCCGCTCGCGACTCTTGGAAAATTCCGTCTTACGGAACGTTAGAATTCCACGCTGGATATGGTAAAGAAATTCGTGGGGTTCGTTATGATATTCGTGGAAGTGTTTTCAATGTATTGAATAGCATTTTCATTACCGATGCAAACAACAACGACACCTACGCTTTGTACAACAATAAGGATTACTCCGACACTGAAAATTCATTTAACGCCTCATCTGCCGGAGTTTTCTTTGGTCAGGGAAGATGGTTCAACGTATCTTTATCGGCCACATTCTAATCAAGTAGTTAAGAATAATAAAAAAGAACAATAGAAAGAAAAATGAAATACATCTACACACTCTTGTTAGCGCTCCTTCTTGGAGCAACACAAGCTCAGGTTGTCATTAATGAAGTTGATGCCGATCAAGTTGGAACCGACGCTGCCGAATTCATTGAATTGTATGGTACACCAGGACAATCATTGAACGGAATGGTAATGGTTTGGTTCAACGGCGCAGCTGCCACCTCCTACAAAGCAGTTGACCTATCTGGAAATGTCATTCCTGCCTCAGGATATTTCGTTATCGGAAATGCAGGCGTTGCTAATGTGAATGTCACATTCACCGGAAACACTTTGCAAAACGGTGCAGACGGCATTGCAATATACACTGGTGCGGCTGCAGCTTGGCCAAATGGCACAGCAGTAAGCGCAACTGGATTGGTAGATGCTTTGGTATACGGAACAGCAGATGCTGACGCTACCAACCTATTAACTGTTCTTACTCCCGGTCAACCGCAAGCTGACGAAACAGCAGCAACCCCAACCTTGAACAATTCATCATCACGCCTTCCTGATGGCGGAGCCCCATTCAACACCTCTGCTTACGTTGCGCAATTACCTACACCAGGTGCCTCCAATACTGGAACCATTTCAGGATGTATGGACAACACAGCGTGCAACTACAATGCGCTGGCGATCACCGACAATGGTTCTTGTGCATTTCCTGGTGATGCATGTAATGACAACATTACAACTACAACGGGTGATACGTATGACGTCAATTGCGACTGCGCAGGAACTCCAATTGCTGGAGGTACCATATCAGCCGCTCGCATTGCAGGTGTTGGAGCAGCTGTTACTGTAACGGGTATCGTTACGAATGGCACTGAAATGGGCAGCTCTGTGCGCTACATACAAGACAGCCAGGCGGGTATTGCTGTTTATCCAGGTCTTGATTGGGCTTCTTGGCCATCAGCTCCCTTACGCGGTGACCTCGTTACCGTTTCAGGTGTAATAACTGAATTCAACGGACTACTCGAAATAGGACCAACACTAACTGCTGTAACTGTAAACTCATCAAACAATACTCTACCGACAAATCAATTGGTTACTCCAAATATGATTAGTGAAGATTACGAAGGTGAATTGGTAACAGTGGATAATGTAGTTTTCGATTTAGCAGGATCTGTGATCTCAGCTAACTCTACCTACTCTTATTTGGCTAACGGACAATCGGGTGTTATTTACATTCGTGCGGGAAGCGTATTGGTTGGAACGAACTTACCAGCTAGCGCAATTACACTTGTAGGTATTGTATCGCAATTCGATGCTACAGCACCTTTCGATGCTGGTTACCAGATCTTACCACGCGATGAAAACGATTTCATTCTTCCTCCAGGTGTTGCTATCATTGGTACTGTAACGCAAACAAACATCACTACTTCTTCGTTTGATCTTAACTGGGCAACCAACAATGGTGGAGACAGTGAAGTGAACTACGGTTTAACTCCTTCATTGGGACAAACCGTGTACATAAATGAAAGCGTTACTAGCCACGTTGTGAATATCCCAGGATTACAGCCAGGAACAATTTATTACGCGTCTGTAACTTCTTCAAACGTCGATGGTTCTAGCACGAGCAGCGTTCGTCCGTATGCAACAAAAAGCTTAAGCTCTGGAGAAATTCGTACTTATTTCACGCGTCAGGTTGACAACAGTTATGCAACAATCGAAAACGCCGTCTCTTTGGGCACATTAACAAATGACACCATAGCTGCCTACATTAGCCGTGCGCAGCAAGCTGTTGATATTGCTATTTACAATTTCACCGATGATGCGGTTATTGCAAATGCAATTAACGGCAGATACAATGCAGGTGTGCAAGTACGAGTTGTTGCCGATGGTTCTACTGCTCAAATGGGTCTATCTCTTTTGAATCCAAATATTCCCGTTGTTGAACGAATTAACACTTCTGGAACAGGAATCATGCACAATAAATTTATTGTCATCGATCCAGACTCTGCCGCCAATTCATGGGTGTTTACAGGGTCTACCAACTGGACAGACAACAACATGTCTAACGACTTCAATAACATTATTATTTTCCAAGATCAAAGTATCGCCCGCGGATATCGCTTAGAATTCGAGGAAATGTGGGGCGGTAATGGTTCACAACCAGGAAATCCGAATGGAGTATTTGGATCTAGCAAAACCAACAACACTCCACTGCAATATGTATTGGGTCCAGACGATATTAAAGTAGAAAGTTACTTCTCTCCTACCGACAATGCGAACGGTGCAATTATCAAGACCATGCAAACAACAGATGTGAATTTAGACTACGCCATTCTAGCTTTCACGCGCGCAGACATTGCTGACGCTATAATTGCTGAAGACGATTTATTCCTTGTTTTAGTAAGAGGTATGATGGAGCAAACTTCTGACCCAGCTTCTGAATTCGCATACTTGCAAACGGCAGGACAAGACATTCGTTCGCACGAAGCTATCCCTTATGATCTTCACCACAAGTATTGCATCGTCGATCATAGCACCTTGGATTCTGATCCTACTGTTCTGACAGGTAGTCATAACTGGAGTAGCGCTGCTCAAACAACGAATGATGAGAATACTGTTGTTGTTCATGATGCGCGTGTTGCAAATCTTTACTTACAAGAATTCATGGCTACATGGGGCTTGGTTGGTGTTGAAGAGGAAACAAACAATGATATGAGTGTTTATCCGAACCCTGCTTCTTACAACTTGTGGGTAGGTGTTCCAATTCAATCTGGAAAAGCAATTTTGAATATTTACAATGCACAAGGACAATTGGTTCACACCGAAAATCTATATGCTCGCATGAATCAAGTTTCATTGCCTTCACTTGCTGCTGGAACTTATGTATGTAAGGTTTCAAACGATATTAACCTTTGGACAAAAACCATTATTATCAAATAATTTCTTTCTTGAATTAGTTTGAAAAGAGGGCGGAACTTTCCGCCCTCTTATATTTGTAACACTATGGAAACCTTTCGAATTGTTGGACTCATGAGCGGAACCAGTCTCGATGGACTGGACATTGCACTGTGTGATCTTTCATTCAACAATGAAAAATGGGAATACGAAATTGTTGCAGCCGAGACTGTAGTTTACGACGCCTCGTGGCGTGACATTTTTAGAAGAGCGCACAAAATGTCTGCATTCGAATTAGCCCAACTCAATGTCGATTTTGGAATCTATTCTGGAAAGCAAGTCAAACGTTTTCTAGATGAACGAGGTCTTTCAGCAGATGCCATTGCCTCGCATGGACATACCATTTTCCATCAGCCAGGCGAATCGCTTACCGTTCAAATTGGAAGCGGTGCACACATTGCAGCGCATGCTGGAATTAAAACCATTTGTGATTTCAGAACTACAGATGTGGCTCACGGTGGACAAGGTGCGCCGTTGGTTCCCATTGGAGATCGGTTGTTATTCAACGAATACGATTTTTGTTTGAACATAGGCGGAATTGCAAATGTCTCGTACACACTCATGGGCGACTTAAACGCCTTCGATGTTTGTGTAGCGAATATGGCATTAAATCTACTGGCTGAACAAACCGGACATCCGTTCGATGCAAACGGAGAAATGGCGCGACGCGGTGTTGTGAATGTTGAACTACTTGAAAAATTAAACGCACTCCCCTATTATGCTCAAGAGCTTCCGAAGTCGTTGGGGAAAGAATGGTTT
>JBIKRF010000009.1:0-44714 GCA_044349305.1 Flavobacteriales bacterium | reverse complement strand
AGCACCACTGTTGTTTTCGGATTGCTCGACCCGCAAGCCGACACACAGTTCGTAAAGATTACCAAGACTTTTTTGGGTGATGGAAATCTAAATGATTACGCCATGATTCGCGACAGCTCTGAATACAAATGGGAGGAATTCTCTTCTTTGCGTGTTGAAGAATATGCAACCGGCAATCCCAATCCGGTAGCCACTCATGACCTTCAACCAATAACTATTCAAAATAAAGACGTAAACGGCATTTTCTACGGGCCAGAGCAAACGGTTTATTACTTCCCTACTCCAGTCGGTGGATTAAACACCAGCAGAAAATACAAGTTGGTTGCTGACTTCACATCACGTCCAGATATTTTTGCTTGGACGAATGTTATACCGGCTAACGTTGTGGATTTTCAAAGCCCTCAATCAGGATTAGGTCTAGGCTTCGCAACCACAACCTTTACAGGCGCTATTAATTACAATGAAGATTGTTCTATTCGCTGGAGCAGAATTGATAATGCCGAAATTTACGATTTGGCCATACGCTTTTATTACAAGGAATATATCTATCAGGATAACTCTCAAACACAGTTAATTGACACCGTAAGTAAATCCATTGATTGGAAAATTGGAACTTTCAACTCTGCTGATTTGGATTTGAATAACGGCTATTACAATTTAACATTCAATGCTGAATCTTTCTTTTCATTCTTAGGAAACAATTTGACTGCGGATCCTCGTATTCGTCGTGAGGCGGGCCGCTATACTCAAGGTAAAACTCGTGCGTTTGAATTGCGAATGGGGATGGCGAACGATGAGTTAAAAACGTGGATAAACGTAAACAATCCCGTTACTGGCATTATTCAAGAGAGACCGAGTTATACCAATGTCGTAAATGGATTAGGCCTTTTTGCATCTCGCGCCACTGCCTACGTTTTAAAAGTACCTTTGGAGGCTAGCACGGGCACTGGAAACATTAATGCTCTCATAAATGGCATTTATACCGCCGATTTAAATTTCTGTGACCCGAACCCGAGTAATATAGAGTTCGGTTGTAATTAAGGATTTATTAAGTAATAAAAAAAGGGAGCAGTTGCTCCCTTTTTCATTTTACAAATCAAACTTATCTCTTCAAGAAATAGGTATCGCTGGTTGCGGTTTTTAAGAAATACAAACCGTTCGAAAGCGCACTCACTTCGATCTGAGAGTTGTTTGAAAATTGTCCTTCCAAAACTCTCTTCCCATTCATGTCGTATATGGCATAAGGAACATTGAGGGCATTTTCCCATTGAACGGTTAAATGATCTGTGGTCGGATTGGGAAATACTGAAAATTTTGGAATACTTGACTCAACAACACCTACTGGTTGCGATGCTACAAGCACACCCGAATTAGCACCAGCTGTGTAATTCACCTGAACCAAAGGAACCATCCACTCGTGAACTAAGAACTTGTACTCAACCGCTTCCGGACGATCGAATTGAAACCCGAATCCAAGCATGTCAATGTATATCGAATCTGAAGCAATGATCGTAGTCTTAATTCTCAGCGCATTGTATGCCGTTCCAAAATAGTTCACTGTGCCCCAACCGTCGACTTCATTTATGCGCGTCTGATTCGTTTTTCTATAACCGAGTGTAGGAATTTGAATAACCTGCTCCGAAACGCTTGTTTGATTATCTCCAAAAGCAACCGGATAATCGTATACCACATCAACCGGACTCGCTTGCTGTGGAATTGGAATACCACTAACTGTCGCGCCCACGCCAACAATGGCATATCTACTGTTGCTGTTTTGGTAATACGAGTATATGTCTTCCAATGTCACTGGCAACCCTTGCATGTTTCCACCTAAAGAAGCCAAACCGATTGCAAAATCAGAATTGTGTTCAGAATCAAATGGACTGTTAAAAAAAATCTGATAGGCAAAAGGTGTCGTTGAAATATCTACACATTCCTGCTGTTGAATATTTCCGGTTAAAGTGAGATTGGTCTCATCGAAATTCCAAACATGATTCGGCCCTGTATCTCCTTCGTTGAACGTTCCGTTAAATGTAGCGTTCTCTTGCGCTAGAATATCTCCACCCAACGGCAAATCGTTTTTCGTTATGGTAATCTGCGCGGTTAAACAAACAGGCGCTATAAAAGAAAGAGCAAGTAGAAGTTTTTTCATTTCATTAAGGTTGTTTAACGAAGGTATAAAATTTAGTTAATATGTTGTGAGCAAAATTTTCGAAGGCCTTGTCATACGCGCAAGTAAGCAGAGTACATTCGTTGCAAAGCTTAACCAAAACTTTTTGAGATTTAGAACATGGATAAATACGATTTCGTAATCTTAGATATCATTCAGACTTTCCGCAAGAATAACAAAAGTCAATACATTAAACTCAATCAATTAGAGGCTAATTTTTGGACGCGCATTCAACGCGATGCTGCACATCAAACACACAGCACACAGCTTGGCGAACGTGTTACAAAATTATATCTGGAAGGGTATATCGTAAACAAGGGCGGTCTTGGTTACAACGTAACGAAGAAAGGAAAAGAACAAATTGTTGTCCTTTCCAATCTCGAAGAAATTTCTTAAAGCATTTCGTTCGCCAAATTCGCTAGCTCACTTCTTTCTCCTTTTTCGAGGGTAATGTGACAATACAAATCTTGTCCTTTCAGCCTATCCATTAAATAAGACAATCCGTTAGATTGTTCATCGAGATAAGGAGTATCGATCTGACGAACATCTCCAGTTAAAATTACTTTTGTGTTTTCTCCTGCCCGTGTAATTATTGTCTTCACTTCGTGCGGAGTTAGGTTCTGCGCTTCATCAATAATAAAAACGCAGTTGGAAAGACTTCTTCCACGAATGAATGCCAATGGGGTTATCATAATTCGACCGTCTGCTTGCATTTCATCAATCACTTTCCGTTTCTTCTCGTTTTCTGAATATTGCTTTTTGATGAAATTCAGATTATCGAAAAGGGGTTGCATGTAGGGTGAAACTTTTTCCTCGGCATCTCCAGGAAGGAAACCGATGTCTCTGTTTGAAAGTGGAATAATCGGGCGAGCTAAAATAAGCTGATCAAAACCGTTTCGCATTTCCAAAGAACCCGCTAATGCTAGCAACGTCTTTCCTGTTCCTGCAACTCCTGAAATGGTTATTAATTTAATTTCCGGATTCATAATCGCATGAAGCGCGAAAGCTTGTTCAGCATTTTTAGGCTTTATACCCATTGCATAAACTTTATCAATGCGCTCTACCTTCTTTTCTATTCCTCCGTGAAACGCCAATGCGCTAGACGTTCCCGACTTCAACACATAAAAATGATTGTTGTGTTTTTCTTTTCCTAAAACCTTGGTGTCTTTCAGTTCGCCTGCTGTGTATAGCTTTCGAATAGCTTCAGCAGATACGTTTTCCAACACACTGTAGCCACGATATGCGGTAACACTTTCTTTAACCTTTCCTGTCTTGTAATCTTCTGAGACAATGTCTAAAGCTTTTCCTTTTATGCGAAGATTTATGTCTTTTGTAACCAATACAACCTTGCTTCGCTTCTCATGTTTTTGAAGAACAATGGCGGCGTTTAAAATCTTGTGATCGTTCTTTTTCGATTGAAAAATTGCCTCTGCATCATCATTCGCAGAAAGGTCTATGTCTAAAATAATCTTGAATTTCCCTCCGTGGCCATTTCCTAGCGGAACCCAAGCATTGAGTGTATGTGTTGAAGATAATCTATCAATGATTCGAATGGTCTCACGAGCTTCGAAATTTTTATTTTCGTTACCCACTTTGAACTTGTCTAACTCCTCTAAAACAGTTATGGGAATTGCAACATAGTTGTCTTCGAAACTGTTAATACTGTTGTGGTCGTGCAGAAGAACTGAAGTGTCAAGCACGTAAATTTTTCTTTGTTTGCGAGGAGCCATATTCGATTGGTTTTAACGAATATATTCTCTTCAATGATTCAAGCTAAAAAATCACAGGTCGAGTTATTAACCGATTCAAATGAACCGATTTCGAAAAAACTTAACACTGCGATAAAGGAAAGACAACACCAATAGCAGCATGAGCGAGAGGCCAATTCCTCCTTCATCGAGTTGCTTCGAAAATGACTTTCCAACCAAATCTGGACTGTTGAAGAGAAAGGGTATCGACGCTAGAACTAGGACTACAACTCCAATTGTTTTCCATTTCTTATTCCAGGTTGAAATGACAAGCAATACCATTAAGAAGAACGGCATAGCCCACAAGAAATGTTCGGTGTCGGTGTGTGTCAACACTGGAATCAAAGCAACCAAAATTAATGCTTCGCTTGATTGAAAGCCTTTACCAATGTTTTTCCAAATAAATATCAAATATGCAGCGCCCACTATGGACAAGCCCATAAGCACAACTGCTATTGAAATAACGGGCATATGTAGAGAAGAAAATATTTTCTGAAGGAAACAGTAGATTGTATTCGGGCTTTGATCTAACTGAATGTTATGCGCCTGAACCGCCTCGAACCATTGGGTATGGAGGACAACAAATCTATTCGGAATGCATATGAGTAAGGCGAGTGCCATTCCTGCCATACCGACAATGGTAAACAACAGAACCTTCCATTCTTTTTTCAATATGAAATATGGAAGGAGTATTAAAAAGTGAATTTTGAAGCACAAGACAAAAGCGTAAATAAGTCCTGCCTTGGCATGTTGTTTATTCTCTACGGAACGAACCGACCACAGCGTTAACAAAAGCAAAAGGGCATTTACATTACCTAAGAACAATTCGCGCTCTAACTGGTCTCCGAAAAACACTACCGCAACAATTAAAAAGAACCACACTTCCCTTCCCCAAGCCTTGGATTTAAAAAATGCTTGCTTGAATTCATTTAATAACAAGAGAATAATTCCAGTATTGATTAGATAAAACAAGACAGCGGCAACGTCGTAATTCAATAAAGCAAATGGAAGAAAAGGAACTAAAATTTCAGGGGAATATTTATAGAATCCACTGTACAATCCGAAAGCCTGTCCGTATACTTGTTCGCCGTTTAGTAGTGCATCGGCAGCACCGTAATAAACGTTGAAATCGCTTAATTGAAACCGATGATTGATAAAAAGTAACACCAGGTATAAAACAGGAAGGAGCGCGAACCATCGCGCTCCTTTCCAAAAATATTTAAATTCTTCTTTCAGCATTTCTTACTTCACCATCACACTCACACGCTCTTGCTTTCCGTTTCTGTTCGTTACATGTAAAACATAGAATCCAGGAGACAAAGTTGAAATGTTCAGAACACTCGAAACGTTGTTTTCCATTAACACAAGCTTACCCGTAGCATCGAACGCTTTAACTGTCTTTGGTTCGCTTACATTCGAGAAGAAAATTTCTTGATCTGCTGGTTGCGGATAAACACTGAATGAGTTTTGATAAAGTTCATCCACACCAACAACCATTTGCGCTACTGAGCTGTTCAAGCAACCGTTGCTAATTCCGGCATAGATAAATGTTCCGTCTGAAACAATTCCGGTTACGTCGAAAGAAGGTGTTGTAACGCCTTCTAATTCAGTGTAGGTAAATCCGCCGTCAACTGAAACAAACCAAGATACCAACCAACTTGGGTCGTAGTTGTCGATACTTACAATTGAACCGTTTTGTGAAATGAATGGCACACTTGGCATGATCTCAGAAATTGGAAAAGTTCCAAGTGTGTATTTCGCTGTGAAACCATCGATGGTTTCTTGAACCAACTTCACTGTGTAGTTTCCTGGAGTAACATAAGAGTAAACGTCTGTTGCATTGGCAGGAATCGTGTTACCATCGCCCATTTCGTAATAGGCATTAGCCACATTCATGTTCACTTGCGATTGATTTTCCAAGGTGATGGTTCCGCAGAAAACGGTGTAATCTAAATCAGCCTTTACTTGAGAAAGCAGACATTGTTGTGCACCTCTGTCATCTGCTTCTTCCAAGAAGTTTACTGTGCAGAATTGCTGAAATGAGTTTCCACCTAAGAACACCCAAGAGTCCAATGCTGCATCGGAAGCGTCTGTTATTGCAAGAGTAATGTGATAAGTTTCACCAACTACCAAACCACCAATTGCTGCATTCATTGGCACAGTATATCCATCGCAAAATAAATTTGGAATAAGTAAAGTTGAATTATCGTTGTATAAAGTTGCGTTGGTGTCTGCGTTAATGGTATTGATACTCACAGCAGTGTTTGTGCCCGGCACAAGAGCAAGGTTCACAGCACCGTTCGTGTATGGACCAGCAATGCCGGGTCCATTCACGAAAAAACCGAAAATGTCATTGAAAGCACTTCCCACCCATTCAGGATATTCGGCAGAACCGAACACAAATTGAAAAGTCATAGAATCACCTGTTGCGATGAAATCGAAATCGAGCTGAGCCAAGTCGTAGGTTGGAAAACCTGTCAATCCAGACAAATCAGGATTGCTTATCGTATTCGACCAATTACCCCCTGGCATATTACTCCCGTTACTTACTGAAGCAGCAACACCCGTAGATAGAACAAGACCTTCATTTATACCCAGCGAAACAGCATCGCCTTGCGTTAACCAACCCAATTGGGCTGAGTCGCCAATAAAAGAGATGTTGTTCACGAAGATTCCATTGGCAAGAAACAAATCTTCAACAGCGGTAATCTGATTTGAAACGGAATCAACGCTGAATTGTGCGAAGCTCGAAAGCGCAGAAGACAAAAAGAATAGAGAGTATAAAAGTTTTTTCATAGCCTAAGTTTTCCAATAGACTCTCCTTTGAATCAATTGGTTGTCTAAGTTAAGGCAATTCAGAAAATAGAAAAAACTATTTCGCCAGTTCTCCGAAACGCTTCTTGAATTTCTCCAGCTTCGGGGTAATCATGATTCTACAATAAGGCTGCTCGCCGTTCAGTGCATAATAATCCTGATGGTAATTCTCTGCCTTGTAGAAATTGGTAAATTCTGTTACTTCGGTAACAGCATTAGCGCCCCACTCGCCTGTTTCGTTAATGGCTTGAATGGCTTTCATTGCCAAATCTTTTTGCTTTTCGTTGTGATAAAAAATCGCAGAGCGGTATTGTGTTCCTGAATCTGGACCTTGTCTATTCAATGTGGTAGGATCATGAACTACGAAGAAAATTTCAAGTAATTGAGAAAAAGAAACTTTTCTTGGGTCGAAATAAATCTGAACAGCTTCTGCGTGTCCTGTAGTTTCATTGCAGACTTCTTTGTAAGATGGATTTTTAATGAATCCGCCCGCATATCCCGACTCTACTTTCGTCACTCCATTCACGTTAGCGTACACCGCTTCCACACACCAGAAACATCCGCCAGCAAGAGTGGCCACTTCCAACGAATCGTTCATTTCAACTTTCATAATTTCTCCTTTGGGATTTTCCTTGTTCGATTGCGCGCATGAAGCAAGACCTATCATGAACAAGGGTAAGATTAATTTTAATTTCATCGGAATTTGAGTTTCCATAAATCAACTACAAATTAGAATAAATGTTGTTCACGCATGGAACGAATTCGCGTTCCGACTTGAATCTTCTGCAAAACTTTTTTTCCTCTCACCACTTCTCCGAATTCGGTGTAGCGTCCGTTCAGATTTGGAGTGTAGGCTAACGTAATGAACCACTGTGCACTTTCGGTGTGCTTGCCTGCGCTTGCCATTCCGATGTGAAGTGGTGCGAAATTGTGTCCCATAAATTCCGAAGAAATCACATAAGGCATTCCGCTCATGCCATCTCCGCGCGTGCAGCCCGCTTGGACTACAAAGTTCGGAACGACTCTGTGAAATGCTATGCTGTCGTAATAATGCTGATTACACAACTTCAACAAATTCGAAACGCTCTCAGGCGCGTTCATTCCGTTTAGTTTTAGCACAACAGTTCCTACATCTGTTTTCAATTTCACCTTACACGACCGATTCTTTTTCCATTCTTTTTCGGAAGGAAAAGGACGCGTCACTTGTTGCATTCTCACCAAAACCTTTTCTTCCAACTGTGTGGCATTGTATGCATCTAAAAGGGCGTTATACGTTTCTATAGTCTCTGTTTTTTGAAACAAAGAGAGCGCTTGTTCGATAATTATTCCCAGAAAATCACTACCCTTTACACGTTCTGAATTCTCTACAGCCCATGTTGCAAGGAGTGAAATCACGCCCGCATCTTGAGAGGTCCACAACACAGCGAACCATCCAGGAAAGAACAACTCATTGAACAACGGATCGCTCTTCGCATAATCGATAACACATTCCGTAATGGCATACTGCAATGCAGGAGGTGCCGTTGGAAAATCATTGATGATCAGTGAATCGATAAACAAATAAGAGTTCGACATTTGTCGCACCCAAAGTATTCTTTGAAACAAATCATCGGTTTGCGAATATTTCTGCATGATGAAATTCTGCGCCTCAGGCGTACCCTTTTCATTCCACACACCAGCAATCTCTATTTGTTCGCGGCTGTTATTTGGCAAAGCGCTTAGAACCTCTCTTATCTCATCTGGTTTAAACTGATTGAAATGAACGCCTATGCGCATGTAGTTGAATGGGCTAGCCTTTTTCTTCAATTCAACTAAGAACACATTTGAAATGAAAGTTGAATCCTTAGCGAGCATTACTTGAATTGCTGGCTCTGCTATTTGTTCGTCTTCGTCACAAGCCAAATCGTTTAGCAATGTCCACCATTCATAACGACTGGCTAATCTTCCAAATTGAATGCGAACGTATTTCGACTTTTCATTTTGAATCCAACGCTTCACTTTCGATTTGTAAAGCGTATCGCTCGGCGCATTTCCAGATAGAAAATTATAGTCTGTTCGCGAAAGAACTTGCGCCAAGGCCACTCGCGCTTCTTCTTCCCAATTTAATATATCATCGAAATTCAAAATGGATTTCACAAAATCACTTTGATTGATTCTCTTGCGGGCAGCTAGAGCCAAGCATGCGTATTGATTGTGTGGCATTGATGAATTCTTGGCGTAAGCATCCTCCAGCCGAACTCCGAATGAAGCTGTTTCGTGCAACGATTTACCTAATGCTATCCATGATTCCTTAACTAATTTCTGATTTGGAACATTTAGAATCGTTGTCTGTAAAGCCTCAATTTGTTGCACATTGGAGCCTTCAATTTGTCCAAGTGCATAAGCCGCTGCGGCCATAGTTTCGTAGTGCTTCGGAAGCGTAATCGAATTTCTTAGGTTGAAAAGCAGAAAAATCAAATCCTGAATATGCTCTGCCTTTCCCCAAGTAGCGGCTTGCTGAGCTGCGCGCAATTGAATTTCATAATCGGCAGATTTCAATCCTTCGGCAAGCGTTGCACCTTTCGATTCAATTAGACTTAAATCGAATTTGTAAATTTTACTCTGAGAAATTACTGTTGAACTGAAAAGAAAAAACGCACTTAAAAAAAGAAGAACTCTCATTATTTTTCTACCATTGGAACAGAAACGTTCAATTGAAAATATACCATATCGTTTTCCATTAAATCGAAGCGGTACGACCAACCTTTTTCAGCCTTCTTTGCAATGGTCAGAAGTCCGAGACCGGCTCCACCTTTGTCACTCAACCCTTCGTCTTTGAGACGCTGGCGAATTTTCGAGCGAAGATCAACCTTATCAAATTCCGCTAACATTTCAAGGCGACGCATCAATGCCCTGGCTGCAGAAACTGTAAGCATATTCCCTGTGCACATTCTGAAATAATCGCCTCCCTTCGCAACAACTGCGTAGGCATTCATTAAGCCGTTATCGCCGCGCTCTCCGTGAATTGAAATGTTCTGTAACATTTCAACCAAAACAGTTACCACGCGCTTGGTTGTTTGACGAAGATCTTTTTTGTTAATGTCTGTGCAAGAAATTGCTTCAAGAATATGCTCGTTTCTATTTGGAGTAAAATCACCGAAGTGCGCAAATACCAACAACTCGGCATTGGAATCAACCAATACGTCTCCGACTACTTTGTGGTAGTCGGCATGAATGTGCTGCAGTTGTTTTACTTCTTGATTTGACATAATTCCTAAATAGGCTTACCAAATATAAATGAAAAAGGTTTCCAAAATTAACCTAATGTTCCTCATAGGTTATGAACACCCTGCTGATGAAACGACATTACGCTGAAAAAATTGTCACCAAAGTAATCTCGGGAGGCATGCCCACACGCCCTGGAAAACCTAAAAATCCGAAGCCTCTATTTACATATAAATATTGCTTCCCTTCTTGGTACAAGCCGCCCCAGCGCTTGTATCCAAACCATGGAGAAGGACTTGCTTTGATATGAAGCATTGGTGCTTCAATTCCAAATTGTGCCCCGTGTGTATGTCCGGAAAATGTTAGGTCAATGTTTTGCTGTCCTAATACTTGAGCTTCCCAGTGACTTGGATCGTGTGAAAGTAAAATGGTAAAATCATTTTGCGGCATGTTTGTCATGGCCAAATCGAGCTTTCCGTGTTTTGAAAAGCGTCCCTTCCCCCAATTCTCAATACCAATTAAAGAAATGCGTTCACCTAGCTTTTCCAACTCAACAGTTTCGTTTTTAAGCAAACGAAAACCCATACGCTCGTGAACCGATTCCAACTGCAACATATTCTCGGAAAGAATTTGTGCATTCGCTGCGTCATTGGGATCGTAAACGTATTCAGCGTAATCGTGATTCCCTAAGATAGAGAACTTACCTAGGGGAGCGTTCAGTTGACTGAAGTAACTTACCCACGGCTCTGCCTCATCAGCGAGGTTGTTTACCAAATCTCCTGTGAAGAAGATGACATCTGGATTCAAGTCGTTGATGCGCTTTAGCGCACCTTGCACTTCTTCAAAACTATTGTCGAGAAAGCTTCCTAAATGCGCATCGCTTATTTGGACAATACGAAGACCGTTGAAGGCTTGCGGTAGATTTGGGAAATTCAAGGATTCTTCACAGACTCTGAAATCGTACTTTCCTTTGAAAATACCGTAGAACGTGGCACCCATGGTAACAGCTGCAGCTCCCAAACCCACTTGATTGAAAAACTGAAAGCGAGTCATTTTATCTGACTCCTGCTCTTCGAAATCGGTGTTCTCGATTTTGGTTAAAAGTCCTTTTAGTTTCCGAACAATCCACTTCCCTATTCGAACCAAATCGTTCATGAAATGAAAAACCAAGAAAACCACCTTTGGCGCAAGCGCAATAAAGATGAATCCCGTTACAAAGTAGAAGAACTTGAAATTGCTGCCTTTCACTTCTTTCTCGGACCAAATGAAGACAATGACAATAAGTATGAGTGCCATGATTGAAGGCAACCAAAAGAGTCTACGCCAAAGCTTTCTCCAGAAGTCTGGGTACTTCTCTGTCAATTGCTTTATTCCCTGATAAGAATAAAAATCAATGATCAAAGTGAACAGCGTAAATACGGAAATGAAAAGGAAAAATTTCGTCATTGCGGCAGCAAAGTTACTGCGAGCGGTATTAACTTGCGCTCACTTTAGTCGAATACTTTGAAACGAATATTAGCTCTAGCCCTTTTTCTTCTTTTACTTGCCCCAACGCTTGTAAAATCGGGCTATTCGTTGAATTACATCATCAACTTTTCTTATTACAAAGAAGTTCTTTGTGCAAACAAGAACAATCCGAATATGGACTGTAATGGAAAATGTGCCTTGAAGAAACAATTGAAGTCGGCATCGAAGGAAAAAGATGCATCGAAAGAAGCACTTGATTTTGTTCAGCAGTTACAACTCAGTGCATTCGATTGTTCGAAATCAATCGATTTTCAATTCTCTGTTTTGGTGGAAGAGAATCCCTCTTTTGCCTTTCATAACGAAGGACATGTTCAAGATCCTTTGTTGGAAATTGAGCATCCGCCTTGTTGATTTGATTTGACTTGAACAGCGCATTTGAGCTGCTATTTCCAATCATTTTAATTCAAATCAATTACATTTTATATGAAACATATTTTTTATGCGGCATTTGCTGCACTTAGTCTTTTTACATTTTCATCGTGCCATAAAGATCACGACAACCATGACGATCATACACATACTGGAACGGCAGGTGCGCTTGAATTCGAAATGGAGCACACGTTTGGCGCGAGTGCCTTTCAAGTGAACACTCCGTATGTCGATGCGAATGGCAATACGGTCGTTTTCAGTTCAGGGAACTATTACATCTCGCACATCCGCTTGATCAGAACAGATGGCAGTTACTACGAGTCGGTGGTGACTCACGAGATTAATCTCGCCATTCCGGGCAGTGCTATGATAGACATTGCAGACATTCCGAATGGCGATTACACGGGAGTTCAATTCGCTTTGGGGACAGACACATCGGCTGTATTTGGAACTGTTTCGGGAAGCGTTGCTAATGCGGCGTTTGATTATGAAGCGTACAATGCCAATGGACCCGCATTAACTTCCATATTCGATTTCGGAAGTGTGTTAACGATTGCTCCGAACGCTGCTCCTGTTTTGCACATGAGCCTGAATATGGAATCTCTTTTCGCGAATGGAATTACTCCTGCGGTGTATAGCACAATTACTGCGGGAACTGCAGAGAGCGAAAGTTTTCTAACGAATATGCTTGGTGCTATTACGTTTGAACATTTGCACCAATAATATGAGTTTACGAATTTTTCTAGTGGGGCTGCTTTTGGCAGCCTCACTTTCAACCTACGCCTGTGATGGATGCGGAGGTGGTGCATCTGGAAATTTCCAAGGAGTCATTCCTTTGTTCGGACAAAATCAATTCGCCTTCCGGGTGAATGCCTTTTCTTCCATTCATCCGACTGCTGCCTTCAGTAGTCCTCTTCCCTCAAGCATTGTTCTCGAAGATCATTTCCTTCAACATGAATTCACCTTCAGAAAATTCAGTTCAAAAAAGATGATTTATTCCGCGAGTGTCCCGCTTGGAATTAACACACGTGTTGAAACGGCTAGAACAACTCAAATCAAAGGGATTGGCGACATTCAACTCGGAGCTGCTCGCATCTTAATCAACACTTCCGACAGTTCATTTCGAACAGTAAAACACATACTTACTATTGGACTGGGTCTTGCCCTTCCAACCGGAAAATACATGCAACGCGATGAAACCATGTTACGCTTGCCCGCGAGTTTCCAATTGGGAAAGGGCGCGTATGCCTGCAATTTCAATTTGTATTACGTGTTGCGAAGAAAAAATCTAGGACTTGCATTGAATGCGCAAGAGCGTTTTTATTCTGAAAATGAATTGAGCTATCAATTTGGAAATTCAACTTCAACTTCCGCTGTTGTTTTTTATAGATTGAATCTCGAGTCGCAGCGACTGACTTTGCTGCCTCAATTAGGAATTGGATTCGAAAATCAGAAGCAAGATTTTTCATATGGCGTTGCTGAAGTTTCAACTGGAGGAAATCAAACCTGGGCCAATTTCGCTATTGATGCATACCGCGGCAGATGGGCTTATGGGGTTAATTTCCAACAAAAAATTCACTCAAACATTCCAGCAGGTGCGGCCGATAGCTTTGCTCGCTATGGCGTTCAGGTAACATATAAATTGGGAAACAAGAAATAATCGAAAATTCTTATTTAGAATCGTTTTACTTAACATATCTTCGCGGCATGATTCGATTAATCATTGCCGATAACAGTCAGATTGTCCAAACCGGACTTCATTCTATCTTTTCGAACTACGAAAACATAGAAATCATCGGCGATGCAGGAAACTCTGAGAGTTTATACGAATTACTCCTTTCCTTCGAAGCAGATGTTCTGCTCATGGATTTTACTGCGCCAGGATTCTCTGTAGACACCATTACCAAAGCCTTGCGTCTTCAACCTAAATTAAAAATTGTTGCGCTTACGGCAGACCAAAGCGGAGCAACCATTGTGAACGCCTTGCGCGCTGGTGTGACCAGCTACATTCGTAAAGATTGCGATGTGAACGAGATATTAGATTCGGTGCGTGAGACTGCTTCGGGTAGCGTTTTCTTCTGTGGAAATATCGTTGACCGCATTCGCAAAGAAGCCATTGATATTGAAGATTTAGCCGTGGCAACTTACAATTGTGAACCCACCACCATCAGTAGCCGAGAGAATGAAGTCATTACGCTTATTGCCGAAGGCTATACCAATGTCGAGATTGCCGAGAAGCTATTCCTTTCCACACACACCGTTAACACACACAGAAAGAATATCATGCAGAAGCTCGGGGTGAACAACACTGCGGCCATTGTAATGTATGCGGTAAAGAAAGAATTGGTTAGCCCTAACAAATTTCTGTTCGCGCCCTCTGCGAATGCCTAAAGTCTGAATATTTGTGTTATTTTTGGTTTCCTGTTTTTTAGGGAATCAATCAACACGCTCAATGATAGCTACACAAAAACCGATTGAGATTCGTAAAGTTGCTGAAAGCCGCATTCACCAAGTAGATTGGGAGAACCTCGGATTCGGACATGTCTTTTCGGATCACATGTTAGCCATGGAATACCACAACGGTGAATGGGGAGCACCCGTTATTCAACCGTATGGTCCTTTGCATTTTTCTCCGGCAATTAGCTCATTACATTATGGTCAAGCGATTTTCGAGGGAATGAAGGCCTTTCGTAATACCGACAATGAGGTTTTTATTTTCCGTCCAGAAGAAAACGCCAAGCGAATGAACCACAGTGCAGAACGCCTGTGCATGCCAACGATACCTGAAGACTTATTTGTGAAATGTGTGGAAGAACTTATTTCACTTGACCGAAACTGGGTTCCTACGCTCGATGGTGAAGCTCTGTACATTCGTCCGCACATGTTCGCCATTGACGAATATGTGGGTGTGAAGCCAAGCGACAGCTATATGTTTGTGGTCTTCACCAGTCCGGTTGGAAGCTATTACACTTCTGAATTGAAGGTGAAAATTGAACACCACTATTCTCGCGCTTCTCACGGCGGAACAGGTTCTGCGAAAGCAGCTGGAAACTACGCTGCTGCTTTACTTCCAACAAAAAAAGCACAAGACGAAGGGTACAATCAATTGCTTTGGACCGACGCTGAAAGTCACGAGTACTTGGAAGAAAGTGGAACCATGAACGTAATGTTCCGTAAGGGAAACACCATTATGACTCCGCAACTTTCAGATTCTATTTTAAGTGGAATTACGCGTGACTCTATTTTGCAAGTGGCTCGCGACTGGGGATATGAAGTGGTTGAAAAGCGCATTGCTGTTGCTGAACTTATTGAGGGGCTTCGCAATGGAGAAATCAATGAAGCATTCGGCGCTGGCACTGCCGCTACCATTGCTCCTATTCGCACCATTAGTTTAGACGGTGTTGATTACAATTTGAATGAATATTCAACTTGGGAGTTCGCTCCTAAAGTTTCTTCCTACTTAGATCGCGTAAAGCGCGGAAGAGAAACAGATACACACAACTGGAATCACGTCGTTTAATTACTCGGCGTAGAGATACCAATTGTTTCGACTTTCATAAGGACGATAGAGGTAATATACTCTACCGTTTTTTATTTGTGGTTTGCGAATGTGTTGCCAATAAAGATTCTTTTTCAATTCAAGACTTCCATCTTCTTTCAACGAATTGAACGTGGACTCTCCTGTTCGAAGTTGCGTAAAGCAAACAACTTCTTTCTTTTCCGAATCGAATTGAACATTTAATACTTTCTCTTTTGCGGGCAAGTTTGAAAGATTACGATCTCCTCTCATTGCAACTCTTTTCAATGGTTCTCCTCCGTCATTAATGGTAACAACCTGTCCTTGTGAAATATTGAAAATAGACCAGTGGCTTTCATGCTGAACAATTTTAGCTGCTGGATCGCGGTAATAAAGACTCTCTTTGAACTGTGTCATTTGTCCGGCTATTACCTCTTTCGGAACTCCGTAATCCAATTCATACTGATAAGCAATTCGCTTTGACCTTCCACTCATATACTTGTATTCAGACTTGAAGAGTTCCATGGTTAACGAATCTGCCACATGTTCCAACTCGATGGGATCGTTGGCATTTTCCTTCAACAAATAATAACTGAATTCTGGATATTCCTCTGTAAAAGTATGGAAGACAATATTCGAATTGAGGAATCCGCAAATGGGCTCAAATTCCTGATGAAACGATTCGTAACTCAGCTTATCCAAGTGTAAAAAAGGTTCAGGCCTCATCTGAAAAACTGAATTTTCAGTCAACACAAAACACAAACCCGTTGGGGTTAAATGAAAACGTTCAGCGGGCTCGTTTATGTGGAAAGAGGACACAATTTTACCTAACGTGTCCAATTGAGCTATCCACGCGTCTTCCCACAAATCGCGCTTCTCGTATGAAGGCTTCAATAATTTTTCATGCTCATATAGAAGCAGCGTGAGCTTTCCATTCCACCAAACAAAATCGGCAACAGAGTACCGCTCATTTCCAAAAACACTATCGGGAGCATCGGTAATTCCGAGCACGGGCAATTGATAGATCTGTTCGAGCAATTCAACAACGTCAGTCAAAGTCGAGGTGCTAAAGTCGTAATAACCGATCGACTGCACGACATACCCGCTGTTGGAATTTGGAATTACGAACTCGCCATTTTCATCGGTTACAGCCATTTGTTTTCCGTTGGTCCACTTCACCACGGCTCCGCCGATGGGTTTCTTGGTGTTGAATGAAATGACCTTCCCTCGTTGCTGCGCATCACTTGCAAACGAAAGAAAAAGAATCACCAATACTATTGAAACCCGCATTTTCATGTTTTGAAATTTATCCTGAAAAGCGCTTCGATTCCTTCCAATTAAACTCAAAAATTTCGTTTCTATTTCTCGAAGTAATGCAAGGTCTCGTCAACCGTGTTCTGAGTAACAGCATGGTAGTTACCTCTGCAGTGTGCGTATATGCTCAAAGCAGTGACATGATAGCCGCTGTTTTCCATGGCTTCATATAATGGAGCGACAAATTTTCTTCTTCCTACTTTTTCTAAAAAAGTAGCAAGGTCAGCGAACACCGCTTCGTTCTTTGCTTGAATAGACAACATGAACCAAGCGAAGAGCACCTCTGAATTTCCAATTTTCGAAATGTGGAAGCTCTCGTCTAACGATTGAATTTTAGAAAGCGATAGATTGAAATTCACATTCGATAAAAAGCGATAGCGTTCTTGGTAACTCCAGTTGTTCCAAGGAAGATCCTTGTTTAAGATCTCTTCACCTTCCCACTTCAAACGCAGTTCATCTACTTTCTCTAACTCTGCCGACTGAACAACAGCAGTATTCGCAGGTAATCCGGCAGAATAAATCCATTGATCAATTCCAATTTCATCTGATTGTTCTTTGGTTAGAAGTTCGGTCGTTAAAATGTCTATGAATCCTTCTGTAGTCATAACACCGAATGCATGCGATTGGAAGTAGTTCTTCAAAAACGCGTCGAATTTCTCTCTTCCAACTTTCTCTTCTATGGTTCGAAGGAAGAAATAGCCCTTGTTGTAGGCGATGTCGTTCATGCCGTCGTCTGGATTTCTATTTTCCAAAGCCAACTTCAAATGTGTGTCTTCTGCTGGAAGTTCAGCAAGTGTTGCATTCAAATCTTGACGTGCAAGAGTAGCCAACATCTCAGCTTTTGCTTTTCCGAATAGGGATTCCATGATGCGCTGTTCGAAGTACACTGTGAATCCTTCATTCAACCAGAAGTCGTTCCAAGTGGCATTGGTTACTAAGTTTCCGCTCCAACTGTGGGCTAGCTCATGAGCTATAAGCGAAACCAATGATTTATCTCCAGCTAGAATAGTTGGAGTAGCGAAAGTCAATCTCGGATTTTCCATTCCTCCGAAAGGAAATGCTCCAGGAAGCACCAACACATCGTAACGCTCCCAGGCATATGGACCGTACAATTCTTCTGCTGCTTTTACCATTCCGGGCATATCTGAAAATTCGTTGAAAGCAAGCTCAAGCATATCGGCAGTTGCGTATACACCTGTGTTTTCACTCAACGACTTGAACGCCACATCTCCAACAGCCAAAGCCAGCAAATAAGAAGGAATACGTTGTTTCATTTCGAAGTGATACTTTCCGTCTGGAGATTTCACTTGCGGATTCTCAGCAGACATTAAGGCCATTAATTCTTTCGGAACGGTAACGTCGGCTGAATAAGTAAAACGTACCGAAGGGCTGTCCTGACAAGGGATCCACGTTCTTGCGAGAATGGCTTGCGACTGCGAAAAAAGAAAAGGCAATTCGTTTTCCTTTTCCACCCACAACAACGCTTCTGCATTAGGAGATGTGGTGTATTGAATGCTCACTAGATTATCGATATCGCGAATTTCAACATGCAGCGCTTTACCTAAAAAAGGCTTCTCTTCATCCAAAGTGTAACGTGCCAATCTACCATTCACCATCACCCACTCAATATTTAAATCTTTCGTGTCGAAGGAAATTTGCTTCGCGCCCTTCTCTGCTTTAAAGTCAAAGGTTGCGTTGGCAGTAATGACGTGGGTTTCCACATTGACATTAGCAGTCCAGTGCAAGTGAGTTACTTTCGCATCTGATGTTGCCGCTGAATGCGGATCGAATATTTTTGAAGTGGTCATCGGGTTGAAGGAATGAGGGGCTGAGGGAACTTCTTCCGAAATTTTGCATGAAGCGAACGTCGCACACAGAGCGAACAAGAAAATTAATTTCCGCATGGATTTAAACTTTTAAGATTCTTCCGAACACGCCTAATGGCAGAAGCACCCCGCTTTCAGCATTTAAATAAAGTTCTCCGATTGCCAGGTTTTTTCCTGCAAACGGACGCAATAGATTTTCTACAATCAACGGAGAAAGTCCGAGGCTGTAAGCATTCAACACCAAGAAATGTTCTTTCGGGTCTAACAACTGTAACACGCCGTCGAGTAATTCAGAAATCTGTTCTTCCAACTTCCACTTCTCTCCTTTCGGTCCATGTCCGAATGCGGGGGGATCGAGAATAATTCCATTGTACTTGTTTCCTCTTCTCACTTCACGTTGAACAAACTTCAACGCATCTTCCACCATCCAACGAATGTCTTTAGTTCCTGTGAGCTGCGCGTTTTCATTCGCCCACGTGACCACTTGCTTAATGCTGTCGACGTGTGTAACTTCTGCTCCGTGTGTAGCACATGCAACTGTTGCACCACCTGTGTAGGCGAACAAATTCAACACTTTCGGCTTTTCGATTTGCATCTTCTGCATAGCGGTAATTGAGAAATCCCAATTTGCCGCTTGCTCAGGGAAAATTCCAACGTGTTTGAAGGAAGTCATTCCCAAACGCATGTTCAAATTCTTTCCATTGATTAATTCGTATTGAATTTTCCACTGATCGGGCATCTTCTTCAACTTGGTCCACTCGCCTATGTTACTTCCCTTCTGCACAAAACGAACGTGCGCGCGCTTCTTCCACTCCTCGTCAGACAAGCGTTTCGGCCATACCGCCTGTGGTTCAGGACGTATGGTAATGAATTCGCCGAAGCGCTCTAGTTTTTCAAAATCGCCGCAATCTATCAGGGCATAATCCTTCCAACGAGAAGGGGTATCGAGTTGAACCGTTAATGTCATGAAACAAAGGTACGCTTCTTCGCTTTATCTTCGCAGAGATATGCGCATAGCTCTAGTAGGAAATGGAAATTTAGCGTGGCACTTGAATGCTGCACTTCGTGAAATTAATTCGCGAATAGATCTTCATGTGGTTCGTGAATTGCCGGTATCGAGTCCTTGGAAAACGACTACGCAACTTTCCGATATTAACGAAAGCTATCACTTGGTTTTGTTGGCCGTTCCCGATTCTCAGATTGCTGAAGTGGCTGCGCAACTTCCTGAAAAAATTATAGCAGTTCACTTTTCAGGAGGCACTTCCATCTTGAATCTGCCACAAAAAAACAGAGCCGTTTGCTGGCCTTGTCAAACCTTGAAGAAAGGCACTTTCATGAAGTACAACAATATTCCTTTGTTGTATGAATTTTCCAATTCAGATACCGAGACCATTGTGAAAGCGTTTTTGGAACCTGCTATTGGCAAATGGATTTCCGCCAACGGAGAGCAAAGACAGCTCGCGCACATCTCTGCTGTTTTCTCGAATAACTTCACCAATCACCTTCAACACATTTCACAATCGTTGTTAAAGGAAGCGCAACTTCCAACCGATTTATTTTACACCATGTTAAAAGCACATGTTGAATTGTTGGAAACGAAAGCGCCTGAAGCTATTCAGACCGGACCGGCGCAGCGTGGCGATTTAGAAACCATTGAAGCTCAAAAACAATTATTAAATAATCATGTTGAATGGATGGAAATCTATTCCCTTCTTTCCAAAAACATTCTTGACAAATACCAATGAATTACAAAGAAAAATTAGCGAAAACGAAGATCTTTATCTTCGACGTAGATGGGGTCTTCACCGACAACATTGTTTGGTTATTCCCCGACGGAGAGCAAATGCGCACTGCGAATGTTCGCGATGGATACGCCGTTCAATTAGCAGTGAAGAACGGATTCCGCATTGCGGTTATAAGCGGCGGAAGATCTGAAGCTGTTCGCAATCGTTTTGAAAAACTAGGCGTTCACGAAGTTCACTTGGGATCTTCGAATAAGCGCGAAGTGTATTTAGAGCTAAAATCGAAATGGCGTTTCCACGACGATGAAGTGTGTTACATGGGCGATGACATTCCGGATTTACCTCTTTTGAAAATTGTTGGGTTGGCTGTTTGTCCGGCCGATGCAGCGCCTGAAGTGAAGGAAGTATCGCATTACATTTCCAACAAAAATGGTGGACATGGATGTGTTCGCGATTTGATGGAACAAGCGTTAAAGCTTCACGGACATTGGATGAATGAGGAATCAGTAATTTGGTAATCATGACAAAAAGAAATTTATTCCTTCTGGCATTTTTAGTTTTATGTGGAAATGTATTCGGTCAATATTGGCAGCAACACGCCAACTACACCATTGACCTTTCCTTGAACACCGACGACGACACGTTCGTTGGAAAAGAAACCATCGTTTACACAAACAATAGCAGCGACGAGCTTACCAAGCTGTTCTTCCATTTATACAACAATGCATTTCAGCCAGGAAGCGACATGGACGTGCGTTCGCGCAGTCTGCCTGATCCAGATCGCAGAGTAGGCGATCGTATTTCGAAATTAACGAAAGAGCAAGAAGGACATTTGCATGTGAAGAGTCTTTCAATAAATGGAGAAAATATCACTGCTACTTATGAAGAGAACGAGACTATTTTAGAAGTCAATTTATTGAAACCCATCCCGCCTCATTCGGTTGCGAAGATTGAAGTCGAATTTTACGGACAAGTGCCCTTACAAGTTCGCAGAAGCGGAAAAGACAATGCGGAAGGAATTGAATTCAGCATGAGTCAATGGTATCCTAAATTGAGTGAGTACGACGAATACGGTTGGCATCCGAATCCGTATATCGGACGGGAGTTTTACGGCATCTGGGGGGACTTCAAAGTAAACCTTACACTTCCAGCGAACTACGTGGTTGCGGCAGGTGGCGTGTTGTTGAATGAAGAAGAGTCATTCAAGCGTGTTCAAAAAGCTGGGAAGAATTTATTGACTTGGAAATTCGAAGCGAAGAATGTTCACGACTTCGTGTGGGCTGCCGACCCCGATTACGTCCGCACAGAAACCCAACTAACCGGCGGTCCAAAAATTTATTTTTACCACCAACCTGATGAGAAATACAACGAGGCATGGGATCGTCTTCCCGAGTTCACAGCGAAGGCATTCGACTTGCTTAGCAAAGATTTCGGAAAATACCCCTACCCTGTTTACAATGTTATTCAGGGCGGAGATGGTGGTATGGAATATCCAATGGCTACGCTCATCACCGGCAAGCGTTCGCTTCCAAGCCTTGTCGGTGTAACCGTTCATGAAGGTGCTCATTCTTGGTATCAGGGAATGTTGGCCACCGACGAAAGCAAATACTATTGGATGGACGAAGGTTTCACAAGCTTCGCGGCAACTGTAGTGATGAATGCGCTGTTCCCTGCACAGGCAGATCCTTTTCACCGCGAATCGATTGACGGATATTTGGAATTGGTGAAAGCAGGAATTGAAGAACCTTTAACCACACACGCCGATCACTTCGAAACGAATTATGCTTACGGTGTTGCAGCATACAGCAAAGGAGAGACTTACCTCAGTCAATTGGAATACATCATGGGGTCAGAACTCTTCAATCAAACCATGCACACTTATTTCAACGAATGGTCTTTCAAACATCCGCAACCGGAAGATATCTTGCGCGTAGCTGAAAAAGAAAGCGCTTTGGTACTCGATTGGTTCGATGAGTATTTCGTTGGGACAACAAAAACATTAGACTACGCAGTAGATACTGTCTTTGCTGGCAAAGGAGAAACTGAAATTGTGCTTGAGCGCAATGGACTATTCCCGATGCCATGCGAAGTGAC
This sequence comes from Flavobacteriales bacterium, assembly GCA_044349305.1. Lineage (GTDB taxonomy): Bacteria > Bacteroidota > Bacteroidia > Flavobacteriales_D > Sanyastnellaceae > CAIZGX01. Next base: position 22,389 of record JBIKRF010000009.1, on the reverse strand, counting down.
TGTGATTTTCGACAATGGAAAAGAGTGTATCTATTACATTCCGTTAGATCTCATGCGGGGAATGAAATTTCGAGGAGACTTCCCAAAAGATTGGATTCTTCAAGCAGACTGGCATTGGGTAGACAAAACCTATTCATTGAAATTTAAAAATCCGAATATGAAAGTTGTCAAGGTGACGCTTGATGCAAAGAATCAAACCATAGATACCGACAAATCCAACAACACAAAATCAATAACCCAATAACCTGTGTTTAAAAACTATTTCGCATTTACAAAAAATCCAGCGCTGAACTTCATCATTGGATTATTCATTTCTATTGGATTGCTCGTTGGTCTCGGCCCGTTAGTTATTTCTTACGGAAAGGAATTGCCCTTTTCAATTTTAAGTTTTGTGGTGTTGTTCAACGCCATTTGGTGGGGATGGCAAATTGGATTTCTTTCAACGCTCATCTACATCTTTTTAGGAGTTGCAGGCCTAAGTATTTTTCCGAATCACGAAAGCGGCTTGAAGCATTTGTTCACCATTACCAATTGCGGATATTATTTCGGATTCCTAGCTTCGGCTTTGTTAGCTGGATACTTCTCGGAAATTCCTAGAAAGAGAAAAATGCTAAACGCACTTGCTGTTTGGTTTCTTGGACACGCTCTCATTTTATTGTTGGGCGGGTTGTACATCTACCGCATTAACCCTGAGCGCGCTTGGGCCTTCATTCAATTAGACTTTCCGGCATACGCCATGAAGGCCACTGCTGGACTTATCATTACTGTTGCCTTCTTGCGTTTCGTAGAAGGACGCGAGAACTTTTATAAAGCATCATAAACTATGAAATACATTCAACTTAGTTACAACGAAGGCGTAGCAACTGTTGCGCTAGATCGTCAAGAAAAATTCAACAGCTTCGTCATGGAAATGTCTGTTGAATTGCAAGAAGCATTGACTGAAATAAAAAACCGAACGGACGTTCGGTGCGTGGTGATAATTGGAAATGGAAAAGCTTTCTGCGCGGGTCAAGATTTAGGTGAAGCCATTGCGACTGATGGACCCGGATTGGAAAGTATCTTGAAAGACGGATACAATCCGATTATTCGCATGATGCGTGAATTGCCTCTTCCAATTGTTGGAGCCATTAACGGAGTTGCTGCGGGTGCAGGCGCGAACATTGCCTTGGCTTGCGACTTAGTTGTTGCTTCCGAGAATGCAAGCTTCTTGCAAGCGTTCACTAAAATTGGATTAATTCCCGACAGCGGTGGAACATACTTCCTTCCAAGAATTATTGGAACACAACGTGCCATGGCGCAAATGCTTTTGGCAGATAAGGTTACTGCTGCTGAAGCCAAAGCCATTGGATTGATCTACGATGTATATCCAACAGAAGAGTTTCAACCGAAAGTTACCGAACTTGCTAACCGCTTGGCCGCAATGCCTACCAAGGCATTGGCCTTCACTAAGCAAGCAATCTATGCCGCTTGGAACAACACCCTCGAGCAACAATTAGATCTTGAACTTGACCTTCAAAAAAAAGCAGGGCAAACCGCTGATCATCACGAAGGCGTTGCAGCATTTTTAGAAAAACGCATGCCTACCTTTACAGGAAAATAATTCAGCGCATGAGTCAATGGATTTCAATAACTGATCAATTGCCAGAAGATGGGCAGCGCGTGCTGGCCTTTGTTCCGAACAACACTGTTTTTCTTCCGGGAAAAACCGGCGAGACCGAAATGCGCGAGGTTATTGTTCTTCATTTCCAAAAAGATTTTTACTTCCACGACAAAGAGAAAGCTGAAAAACACGGCGTTCACTTTTGGAAAGGGGAAGGAAATTCCAATCAGTTTTTTCAATCGGTATCGCATTGGATGCCCATGCCAACGCTAGGTGCATGAAAGAGTTGATTGAAAAGCTTCACTTAAAAAATGTGCTGAGACTCTCGGCAGCTACTGGAATAGGTCAACTTTTAACCTACGGAAGTGCTCCAATTCTTTCACGCGTATACAACACCGAAGACTTCGCTTGGTTCGCTTTGTTTTATGCCTGGATCATTCCGTTTGCAGTGCTTGCAACTCTTCGCGTTGAGTACAGCATTCCAAATGCAGAAACAGAGATGATGGCGCGCGAACGCGCGAAGTTGGCCCTAAACAATGCATGGCGCTTGGCTTCAGGAATTGCAATTCTATTTAGTGTTTTGTATTTCTTCGGCATGCACATATCTGCGTTCGAAGCTTTCCTTCCCATTGGAATATTCACCATTGCTGCTATTCAAACCTATAGTTTTCTTTCCACCCGATTGAACCGCTATCGCACCAATGCCCTCTATCGCGTGGTGAATAGTTTATTCATCAATGGAATTTCCATAGGACTTGGTTATTTCCTTTTCGACTACCTTGGGCTAGTCATCGGATTCATTGTAGGACAAGTGATTTCCTTGTGGGTGCTCTTCCAAGGAACGCGTCAGGATGAACTTTCTGAAGAACCGGTGAAAGACATTTCACTCAAGAATTTCAAGCAATACATTTTCTTCAATACTCCACAAGGCATTATAGAAACATTGCAATTGAGCGGAACTGTTTGGATGCTGAATGTCTGCTTTGGCGATTCAGCAACGGGTTTGTATTTCATGTGTTGGAAAATTATTCAAGCCCCTGTAAACCTAATAAGCAATACCGTATTCCTTACGCATTACAACAAAGCCTCTGAATTGAAGAACAAAGGCGAGTCTTACCGCCCGCTTATTCTAAGCACTGCAAAAGCGCTCATGTTGTTCAGCGGAATTGGGGCTGTTTTAATCTTTGCGCTTGCCCCTACCCTATTCGCTTTTGTATTCGGAGAAGAGTGGAGAGCCTCTGGAGAAATGGCGCGTTGGTTAGCTCCGTTCTTCGTTTTGAATTTCTCTGTCTCTCCTTTTTCATTCACCGCCATTTTAGAAAACGCGCAGAACAAAGCGCTTGGATTAAACATCATTGACGTTATTCTAAAACTCGGGTCACTTTACGTCGGATTCCTCATGAATAGTGTTATGTGGGCCATTGGACTCTATTCTTTGGTAAGCAGTATCATGTACTTAATCACCTTTTTCTGGTATCTGCAGCTAGCAAATTCAAAAAAATAATTTCAACAAGAAATCTGAGGTCTAATTTCAATAAGACATCTCGATCTTTCATAGCATCTAGGCTCTTAATGCTTATGACTCGGTTGGGTTTGTTTGTTCCTTTAAAAAATTAGTCTGACCTAAGTCCATCGTCAAAAGAACGATCCAAAATGTAAAAAACACAATACCTGTTTGACGTTGAAGCATGGATTCAAATAGACAATTAAAACTCAAACAGGAAACCACCAATACCAGCAGTCCATTACGCGAGCGAATGCCCCATTGTAGGCTCTTTACAAGTATGAATAAAAAAATAGTCAAACCAAGAAAACCCAATTCCAAAGCTGTCTGAAGAAACTGATTGTGCGGATTGTATCGTATTTCGTTGTTTTGAGTTTTGGTAGACATTTCAATTTGATTCACCTGAAGCAATGCTTGACTCAAATTTTCGTCGACATTTCCTGTGCCCACTCCTAATGGGTGTGCAAGACATTCTCTCGCCGATACAACCCACATGATCAAACGAACCTTATCGCCTGTTGGAACCTCTCCTTCCCCTTGTATAAACTCCATTGGATTGGTGGTATACTCGTGCAAAGCCACAGCTGAATTATTGAATTCGTCTTTCAGTGCAGGAGTATTCGTTATCACGACAAAAATACCAACGGGCGCTACAACAAGCAATGCAACTGCAGCAATCTTGTTGAGCTTCGTATAGAACCACTTGAATAATAAAAATGCACCTACTGCAAATAAAAAGAGTATCGCAGACATGGAATAACTCAATAAGATCATTACAACAGCAAATAGCAAAAATGGAATAATCTTAAGCAATGTAAAACCAGGAAAATTCTTCTTGTATAAAAACCATACTCCAGCTAATGCAACCGTTGTAAATGCGGCGTAATAGGTCGGATGATCAACACAAATATTACTTGATGTAAAAGATGTTAGAGCGTTGTTAGATAAATGAAACACTCCGAACGCCTTGGTAAACCCAATGATAGAAATGCAGACTATCCCTAATGTTAAACCCAAAATCGGATATGCCAAATCTATCTTAAACCTCGGTCGAAAGACAAACAGTATTGGAATGATTATGAATGAAAGTCTGTATTCGAGCACCTTCATTGCATTTGCAAAATCATTTGTAAAACATACCCCAATCAGAAAAAACAAATAAAAGGTCATAAATGCAGCAATAACAATATTCATTCGAAACGTAAACTGCCTTTTCAACAAACCTATTATGCTCATCGCAAACAGGAATGCGAAACCGATAGCGACCATCTTGGGCAAAACTGCTATGAGCATTGTAATCAGCGCTAAAGCCAGGTGATAGCCCTTCGCAATTCTCATATCTGTTTTATTCGCATTCATTAATGGTGAATTTGCAAGGCTTGAAAGTAGATATTTTCCAATTGTTTCGCAACACTTAAGTAATCTAATCTTTGTTCCCTTAAAATATCTAGTCCATTTGTCTTCGGATTATTCAACCCGATAAGCATTCTCATTTTATCGGAAATGGACTTCACATCTTGCATCACAATAAAGCAATTGGACACATTTTGAATTCTTTCTTGAACATCTCCTACATCAACCGAGACAATAGGCAATCCACAAGCCATGGATTCTTTAATGACCATGGGACTTCCTTCACTGTCCGAACAAAGTAAGCAAGCCACGCAAGCGTTCAAGTAAACGGGAATATCATTGGGTTCAACATTCCCATTAAGCGACAGAAGTTCGACATTCAAATCGGTCAAGGACGCTGCAACTTCATTGGCTAAGTCTAATCGCTTAACAACAGGGTTATTCGAATTGAAAAAAACATAATTCTTATTTGGGGCAAGTCCTAACTTCATCTTACAAGATTCTCTATCCATTTCGCGAAACAATCGTGTGTTTATTCCGGAAGCTAGAACAGTTGATTTCTCTTTTCCGACAGGAAGATTGTTTTGAAGCTTTTCACTCACACAAATAATTTTACGCGCGCGCTTCGCTGCTATAAAACTCAAGAATTTACCTAATTTCTCTCTTAACCAATGAATATCTCTCGTGTAATTTATATCACTTCCATGAAATGAAACTACCAATGGCACTGACGAAATTCGCGAAGCAAAAAAAGCATTAATTGTTCCGTAATGGGCATGTATTAAATCTGGGGCAAACGCTTTGACTTGACTTTTGAGTGACTTGAGCTGATGAAAAAAACCAAAAACTGAAAAGCTCGTTTTAAAATAAAAAACCTCATTTGAATGCCCCAATTCACCGAGATCCTCGATCTGTCTCTTAGCAAAAATAAATGCTGAAGGAGACGGGTGATATGGAATAACATGAAGTATTTTCATTTTTTCACCTTCCATATGCGTGACTTTAATTCCTTGAATAATCTTGTAATCATTACACCAATAGCCACTGCAAAAATAGGAATCAACACACCTTCGTAAAGCAAAGCCTTAGTAGATTCAGGTCCTGAACGTACCATCATCGCTGCAAATCCCGTAACTCCACAAATTGCTATAACCGAAAACAACTTTCCTTTATTACTTGATAATTTCCGTGAAAGGTAAAAAGGCAATAAAAGAATTGCAGCTATAAACAATGGACCAAGCAGCAGACCCAAGTATGAGAAATTCAAATACCACGCAGTTATGTAGTTAATGGTAAATCCTTGGGTACCACGAAACTTCATTTGGTGAGAATAATACGTGTAAGCATCCTCTGGCCTTTGTTTTACAAAGGCTGAAGGAATAAACGAATAAATCAAGTTTTTAAAACTAATTCCATAACTCGGCTGAACATTTTTTTTCAGAACACCACACATCGAAAAATGACCTGCGAAAAGTTCATTACTAAAAATCAAATTTGAAATTGTGAGACTCAATTTTGTAAAAAGCGAATTGTTCTGGTAACGCAAAGAGGTATGCGAATCTACGATTTCGATTTTTTTATTTGCAAGTACGATATACTCCGGATGCTCTTTAATTTGTTTCAAGTAATCGGCTCGATTGACAATTAATGAATCGTTCTTTAGATAAATTACAGTGTCCTTCATGGCATTTGAATAAACAATTTCCTCTGTCCTCTGAGGTGATTTGTGCGCTATGAACGTTCTGTCTTGTTGGTATAAAGCTGCCTCAATCTGATTTTCGACTGAATTAAACATTTCAGTCAGACCAGCCTGCCTTGCAATAACAGGTGTTAAACTTCGGAACGGATCGTTTAACATGAGGATAAATAACCAAATCGACACAACTAAAAAGTAACTCTTTCTCGATTGCCAAATACTTCTTATCGGATAAGACATTAAAACAAGTACGACAATTCCACCAAAAAAGACCTCATGCCTGGAACCTATAAAAACGAGGTAAGCATTACATAACACAAAGACTAGCCAATAGAATCCACTCGTTTTTTTCAATTCGATATAATTCGTCTGTTGTTTTAGACTCAATCCTAAATAAATAAACAAACAAACGACCATGAACCAACAAGCGTATTGATGAATAACGTAACCATTAATGGGCGCCGATCTCATATTTAAATAAACAGATTCATTTAAAATAAGAGAATACACGATTACATCCTTTACTAAAAAAACAGAGACCGCAAGAAAAAACAAAGCCATAAATGCTACCGCATTCGAATTTATTAGCAGCCTTTCACCCTCTACTATTTTTTGCTCTGAACGAACGACACGCTTCAATCCAATCCAAATAAACACTTGAAAAAACAAAATGAATATTCCATACATCCAGATGGTCTGACAATAGATTTCATCAAATTCAACAGGAAACATTTTTTCTATCAAGTCATAATATTGAAAACCCACAGATTTCCCTAATCCAGATAAATTATCGAAGGTGAACAACCAAGAACCGGCTAAGGACCAATAGTAGAATATTCCCGTAAAAATCGGAAAGACAATGTTTCGCTCGACCTTCCAAATTCGGTATTGGAAATATACGATAGCCAACGTAATAATCAATATCGAAATCAGTACACTCATCTTAGTTTTTTAATGGAATAATACGTTTGAATAAAAGTAAGTACTCCAAGCAAGTTCACGGCAATTACAAAACAATATAGATAATAAAACATTGACACTTCATACAAATAACCGCACAAAATCATAACCGCGTATGCTCCGAGTGAAATCAATAGATTTACTGAATTCTTTGCCTTTACATGAATCGCATCTAAAAAACTTCGAAGAACAATATAAATTACATAGCCAAAACTTCCCATTAGAATTATTCGAGCAATTTCAAATATCTCATGACGGTAGTTTTTTCCGAGCAAAAGATTTAAGATAGATTCGTGAAAAAGAATAAAAAACAAATACCCAGCAACTGTCAAGAACAGACTAGAAAAAACAAAGAAATAAAACCTCTTAGAAATTAGATCGATTCTAGATTCTGCAAGAAACTGAGAAATTTCCGGAAGTAGCACAAGACTTATTGGACCAAAGGCGGCTCCGACCAAATTAAACAGGGTTATAGCGTAAGCAATATCTCCACCCGCTGAAAGATTATGCTGCAAATACAAGACAACATAGGCCGGAATTGTTAAAAGTGCCAACAATGCAAAATCTCCAAAAATGCGAGGCATTCCATAACCCAGAAGTTCCAAAGAATCCTCTTTTAACAATTTGAGATTATACTTTATTTGATTCTTCAGGAAAATAAGAACTGAAAAAACAGTACATACAATGCCAATAGTGAGTGCGTTGAAATACATATAAAACGCTACATCCTCAGCAAAAAACATGGTTAATACTGGTACCACACCAATGTTGATTAGCTGGAAAAAATTTGCTAAATACATTTCTCCTTTACCACGCAAATACCCGTAAATTATAGAATGGAATCCATAAGTCACGAGAAGTAGTGCTAAAGGAAAAATCAAAAAATTATATTCGGCATTTCCAAAAAACAAAATTGAAATAACATTCCTGGAAGCAACGAGCCCTACCAGAAATAACATTCCAATGCCCAACATCATCATTAGCCCGCTAGGCAAATATGAATCGCGGTCTTTATTAATACTCATGTAACGCGGTACGGCAACTCCCAAACCGAGCATTAACAGTGGTTGTAAAAATGAAATATTACGTCTTGCCAGCGTAAACTCGCTAAAGCCAGCAGCTGCCAATTTCTCACTCGCCAATCTGAACACCAAAAAACCCAGCAAAAGAACAAGAAATTCAACAAAAAAAGTTACGATATAATTACTGCTCTTGTTAAACCTCATTCTTCAAAAGTTAATAATCTAAATTCACGATCTTCAAGCGCTTCGAATTGACAGGGTATTTTCTAATTACCTGTTAATTGTCGACAATGATTCCTATTAAGAAAGGACCGTGTAGCCCTCAAATTTACTAAATTTGGAATGGCTCTAGCCAAAAGAATTTTTCAAGCTCACAAGAAGCGCGAAAAATCAAAAATAACTGTGTAAACATAACATTAAGTAAATAGGCTGCTTGCCATCTACATTGAACAAAGAAACCATGAACCTTCCTTCAGTTGGAATTGCCATTCCTTGCTTTCAAGAATCATTATACATTGAAGAATGTGTGCTTTCGTGTTTGAATCAAACATACACCGGACTTATTCGTGTGTATGTTGCCGATGGCGGAAGTACAGACGGCACGATTGAAAAGCTTGATCAGCTTGCTCTTCAACATGAAAATAAAATTGTTGTTTTGAAGAATGAGCGTCGCGTTACACCGGTAGCACTGAACATGGGGTTGCAAGCGAGTAACGAAGATTTTAAAATGATCCTCGGCGCGCACGCCGCTCTTCCAAATGACTACATTGAAAAATGTATGCAGACGTTTATTGAAAATCCGGAAGCAGATTGTGTTGGTGGAATAATCATAAACGAATATCAAGATGCCACTTCTCAAGCTATTGGATGTGCTATGTCTTCTTCGTTTGGTGTGGGCAATGCGCATTTCAGAACTGGAAATAAAAATGGATTCGTAGACACCGTTGCCTTCGGCATGTATCGGAAAGAAGTGTTTGAAAAAATCGGCTATTTCAGAGAGGAGCTTGTTCGGAATCAAGACGACGAGTTCAACTTCCGAATGGAAAAGAACGGAATGAAATGTTATTTGAATACGGAGCTACATTCTAAATATTATGTTCGAGGAACACTAAACAAATTACTCAAACAATACTATCAATACGGCTACTGGAAAGTATATGTGAACTTACTTCACGGACAAATCACTACATCGAGGCAATTGGTTCCGTTCGCATTTGTTTGCTATCTGATTTTACTTTTGCTAACGAATATTGTTCTTCCGAAGCACTCGCTTTTCATGGCAATTCCGCTTCTGCTCTATTTCATTCTTGCGCTCACGTTTGCGCTTCGAACAAAAAGTAAAGAGCCTCGTTCAACTTTGTTGAGTTTTTTCATTTTACATTTAGGCTACGGCTGGGGGTATTTGCGCGCTATCATTGAAATGAAAATTTTCGGAAAGCGTCCTACCCTTCAAAACGCACAACACAACAGATAGAATATGCGATCTGCACTTTTTATTGTATTCGCTTTGCTCATGAACACGCTTTCAGCACAGAATTTAAGTGTGAAGCAAAATTTGACTTCACCATTCATGAAATGGCATTTCAATGAAGAAGGAAAAACTGAATACATGTCGGCTGCTGTTCCTGGAAATGTTCACCGAGATTTGGTGTTGAACAAAATAATTCCGGACCCGCTCATTGGAACGAACGAAACCACTGTGCAATGGGTATCGGAAAAAAGTTGGGAATATACCTTGAACGATTTCGTTTGTGAACCGAACATGCTTCTTCAAGATAAAATTGAATTGCGTTTAAATGGAATAGATACGTATGCAAAAATTTTCCTTAACAATAATCTTCTCGGTGAAACGAACAACGCCTTCGTGCAATTCGATTTCAATGTGAAAGGAATTATTCTTCCAAAAGGAAATAAGCTGCGCATTGTTTTTTCTCCGGCTGAAGCCTTCGCGAAACAAAAACTAGCAGAACGAATTCTTCCCCTTCCAGGAGACAGCATTCGCGCGGCATGCAGAAAGCCGCAGTATCACTTCGGTTGGGATTGGGGACCGAAATTGGTAACTTGCGGAATTACGAAGCCCATTGAATTGGTTGGACACACCGACTTGTTGTTCGAGACATTTGGAGTGGAAACGATTTCGTTGAATGAAGGAAAAGCGCAGATGCGCGCGCACATTCACTATCGCGCCAACAAAGAAGAAAAAATTGCGGTAGCATTTAATTTCGGCGGACAGATTTTCAATGAAGAATTTGTTTCGCGCGTGGGAGAACATGATTTCATTTTTCAATTTGAATTAAAAGACCCCAAGCTATGGTGGCCGAATGAAGCAGGAGAACCGTTCATGTATTTGGTTCAGTGTACCCTTCAAACAGCAAGTGGAAAAGCGAATACGCGTGTCATTAAAACAGGAGTTCGCACCATTGAGTTGGTGAATAAACCCGATGAATTCGGCGAGAGTTTTTACTTCAAAGTAAACGGAAAAAGTATTTTTATGAAGGGCGCGAATTACATTCCTTTGCGCATGCTTCCTGCCGTTAACAGCGAAGCTGAATACCGTATTTTATTGGAACAATGCAAAGGGGCGCATTTTAATATGCTGCGCGTTTGGGGAGGTGGAATTTACGAGAGCGATCTGTTTTATTCGCTTTGCAATGAACTTGGCATTCTCGTTTGGCAGGACTTCATGTTTGCGTGCAGCATGTATCCGGGCGATGCAAAATTCCTAGAAAGCGTTCAGAAGGAAGCCGAACAAAATGTTCGCAGAATTTCATACAACCCTTGTTTGGCACTTTGGTGCGGTAACAACGAGAATGCAGAAGCATGGTCGAATTGGGGTTGGAAGACGGGGTTGTCGAATGCATCGGTTGCTGCTATTGACAGTGAGTACAATCAGTTGTTCAATCAGTTATTACCTGGAATTGTCGGGCACTTTTCGAAACTTCCTTATTGGTCTTCGTCACCGCAATTCGGAAGAGGAAATCAAGAGTCGTTAAATGTTGGCGACTCGCACTACTGGGGGTTGTGGCACGATGAGCAACCGTTTTCAGTTTTGGAAACGAAGGTTCCTCGATTCATGAGTGAGTTCGGTATGCAAAGTTTTCCGAGTGAAGATGTATTGAAGTTAATGTCGCCTCTTACTCCTTATGACATGAATTCGGAAGGAATAAAATTGCATCAGAAAAACGCACGCGGTTTTGGTTTAATGAAGCAATACACCGAGCAGTGGTATCCGGAAGCAAGCACACTTCCAGTTCCCGAGTACGCGAAGCTTACGCAAGAGATGCAAGCCGAAGGCATGTGTCGCGCCATTGAAGTTCAGCGCAGTAGTCCGCGATGCGGAGGCACCTTGTACTGGCAGTTGAACGATGTGTGGCCTTCGTTTTCGTGGAGCAGTATTGATGTGTTGGGAAAGGAAAAAATCTTCCATCAAAAATTAAAAGAGAGTTACGCTCCCCAATTGCTCACATACAAAATTGAAAACGATTCGTTATACATTGTTTGGATCGACGATCAATTTAATAAGCCCTATGAAATGAAAGTTTCCGGAGAAATAAAACAACTCCAAAAGAAACACGCCCGAGGCATTGGCTTCAGCCAGTACAACATTCAAGTTAATGGACGCATCTCAATGAGCGAAGGTCTTTCACTTCGTGCTTTGAAAGGAAAACAAAAGCGAATGTTGATGCTTAATGCGGAGTATAAGGATATTCTTTTAGAAAGGAGGTTTACGCTTCGCTAGAATGCCGATGGCGAATGTTCTTCGAACGACAGTCTTCGACGATGCTTCGCAAGATTAATTTGAGTCTTTAAGACATTCGTCGTAGACATTCGTCGTAGACATTCGTTGGCAAAGCCAACATTCTTCGCCTAGAAAGGCGATTCCTCCCCGCCAGTGAAGGTAAAGTCCTCGTCATCGCCGAAGTCGTCGTTCATCTTCGAAGCAACAGTAATGGTAGTTGCGCCGCTATCTAAGAAAGAATTGTTCGCAGGAATCGCTCTTGCTTCCGTTGACCCTCCGTTAAAATCGTTGTTGAAGTTATATCCGTCAACGTCTGCGAATTTCGCGAGGTTCGCGATGAATCGCAGACGAATGTTATCCAGTCCACCGTTACGGTGTTTCGCAATAATTAATTCAGCAAGTCCTTGTGAAGGTGTGCGTTCGTTGTCGTTGAACTCGGTAAGGCCGTAGTATTCTGGACGATAGATGAAACCAACGATATCTGCATCTTGCTCAATCGCGCCGGATTCACGTAAGTCGGAAAGCATCGGACGCTTATCTCCTCCGCGTGTTTCCACGGAACGCGAGAGCTGTGAAAGGGCGATTACCGGAACATCTAATTCCTTTGCAATTTGCTTAATGGAACGCGAGATGGTTGAGATCTCTTGTTCACGGTTTCCGCCTTTGCTGTCTCCAGCAGTCATGAGTTGCAGGTAATCGATGATGATTAATTCAATACCATGATTTGATTTCAGTCGACGACATTTCGCACGCAATTCGAAAACGGAAAGTGCAGGAGTATCATCGATGAAGATTGGCGCTTCAGAAAGATTTGTTACGCGTTGGTGAAGCTGCGTCAATTCATAATCTTTCAATTGTCCTTTACGAAGCTTTTCTGAATTGATCTCTGTTTCGCTGGCGATCAAACGTTGAACCAATTGAACTCCGGACATCTCGAGAGAGAATACCGCAACTGGACGTTTGAAATCGACTGCTACGTTTCTGGCCATGGACAATACGAAAGCCGTTTTACCCATACCCGGACGAGCCGCGATAACGATCATGTCCGACTTCTGCCATCCGCCTGTAAGTTTATCTACAGCGTTGAATCCGGTTGGCGTACCGCTCACACCGTCTTCGTTCTTGCGTGCTGCCTCAATGGCGTCCATAGCGGACTTCACGAGGGTGCTCATTTTATCGGAAGACTTACGAATGTTTCCTTCCGCTACTTCGAAGATGTTGCTCTCTGCTTTATCGAGCAAATCGAAGGTATCTGTTGTTTCGTCGTAAGCTGCTTTAATGATGTCGTTCGAAACGCGTATTAATTCACGTTGAATGAATTTTTGCGAAACGATACGTGCATGTGTTTCAATGTTGGCGGTTGACGCAACGCGGTTGGTCAGTTGCGAAATGTACAATGGCCCTCCAACGAAATCGAGTTTCCCAGATTTCCGAAGGGCTTGCGTAACGGTAAGAATATCTACAGCCTGTCCAGCCCCGAAGAGCTCCCGAATGGCCTCGAAAATATCTCCGTTAGCTTCCTTATAAAACGATTCTGGACGCAGGATATCGATAACAGCGTTAAGCGATTTTCCTTCGAGCAGCATGGCACCAATCACGGCTTCCTCCAAATCAATGGCTTGCGGCGGAAGTTTCCCCATTTCATTCGCTGGCATGAAGTCGCGAATAGCGGAAACTCTGTCTTTGCGTGGATTTTTCGGTTTGTAGTTATTATCGGTTGCCATAGGTTTTCGGTTCAAGAAGGACCTCAAAATTAGTTCAGAGTGATTGATTGTGGGGGCAAAAGTTTTACAATTGATATTGAAGATACTTTGTGAATAACTTGGAACTTCGTTATTGAAACTTCATTGTTCCTGCTTCGCAATTGGAAAATCGAAGATTTTATTCCTACTACGTAATGGGAACTGTGTTGTTCCTGCTGCGCAATTCATCCGAAGGATTGATCTGAAAGATTGATTGCAAAGCAATATATGCGAAGGATATATCTGAATTTTTATTTCATAGCTCTTGAATCTCCTTCTGGACGCGGATTCTCGATAGAAGAATAGGCGCATATCTGCGCATAAGCATTTTCGAAGCCTATTGCCTATTCAAATACTTTTGATTCACTCGAGATAGAACTAATCACTAAAATAAATTCCAATACACATGTATCTATATTTAGAAACTTTTATTACATTTGTCAAACCTTCCATTTATCTAGTCGATGAGATATTTTGACACTATATTCTTGGAAGAAGCGCATGATTTCATTGGAAAACAAAATCCCAAAACCCAGATAAAGATTTTGTATAACATAGACCGTGCAGCGCAATGCAATGACGCTACTCTATTTAAAAAACTAAGTTCTGACATCTGGGAATTCAGAACGTTACACGCTGGAATTCAAATTCGATTACTGGCCTTTTGGGATAACAGCAAAAAGAACAAAACGCTCGTCGTAGCCACCCATGGCTTTGTTAAAAAAGTTGACAAAGTCCCAAACAGAGAAATAGAAAGAGCAATTAGTGCCAGGAAAGAATATTTTCTAAATCAATAAAAGAGTTCAAATGCCTACTAAAAAAACAAAATCATACACCCTCGACGAAATGAAAGACAAATTCATTGGCAAGAAGGGAAGTCCGGTAAGAGAGAAATATGAATACGAGTTGCGTATGGACTTATTGGGGCAAATGATCAAAACCACTCGAAAAGAGCGGAATCTGACGCAAGAACAATTGGGACAATTGCTGGGTGTTCAGAAAGCGCAAATCTCTAAACTCGAAAACAGCGCTAACAGCGCGAGCATAGACACCATTCTAAGAGTGTTTCAGGCACTCAAAGCCGAAATCAGTTTTCAGGTTAAACTAGAAAACAATTTTGTGAAAATTTAATTTTCACGGCAAGTTGGTTAGTAATACTAACCAACTGAAAGCTTTTTCCTTCAATTAATTTAATCGAAAAAAACAATTAACTGGTTAGTGCCACTACCCAGTTGAAATTGAATTCTGCTAAGTGAAGGATTTGCCTCAGTATTTAATAAAAGAGTATATTCTTCTTAATATTACCGAGAGAACTAACTATTCAAAAAATCATGACCCGCCAACACACTTTCACTGCAAACATAGAATGGACTGGAAACCTGGGAACAGGAACTTCAGGTTATACTGAATACTCACGAAATCACACGTTGTCTGCTGAAGGGAAGAAAAACCTCGCCTGTTCTTCTGCGCCGGAGTTTCGAGGTGATGCGACAGTGTATAATCCGGAAGACTTGTTGTTGTATTCTGTGTCTTCGTGTCACATGTTGTGGTTCTTGCATTGCTGCGCAGATGCAGGAGTAATTGTTACAGCTTACACAGACAAACCCCAAGGCACATTGGTTATCGATACAAACGGAATTGGAAAGTTCACAGAAATAACGCTGCATCCAGTTGCTACATTTCAAAATCCGGAAGATGAAAATCGGCTAGCGACATTGCATGAAAAAGCACACAAACATTGCTTCATCGCGAATAGTTTGAATTGTCCGGTGCAAATTCTCTGACACTCAGCCGGCAATTCACTATGACGACAGACTATTTAGTTAAAGGTTTAATCATTGGCTTTTCAGTAGCTGCTCCCGTTGGGCCTATTGGTGTACTTACGATTAAACAAACTTTGACAGAAGGACGTACTTCCGGATTCTTTACGGGCATGGGGGCAGCCTTGGCCGATTTGGAAACAATTCCAAGGGTTACAAACCTTTTCAGCTTAGCGCAAGCAACGAAATTTTCTTCACCAATAAAGAGCCTTATTTCGAAAGAAACAGGTTACTATTCGCTTTTAATTACCGAAATACAGAATCGACTACTATTCAGATTGGGTACTTAAATCAGTTTAATTATAAAATAAATGATGAAACAGGTCGCGATTTTTTGGTATTGGGATTATTCTTTGACCTGAATGGAAAAAAGTCATCGACTAAAGATGCAGAGCTCAATATTCACGATAACTAATTGATGATTCACTTCACATTGTTTAATTTAACCTCGAATATTTACAATGCAAAAAACCACCTTCAAAATCTCAAAAATGGATTGTCCATCCGAAGAACAGATGATTCGGATGAAATTAGCCCATTTGACAAATATCACATCCTTAGATTTTGATATTTCCGGAAGAAAGCTAACTGTTTTTCATACAGATAACCACGATGAAATTTTCCGCTGTCTTGATAATTTAAATTTTGATACTACCTATATTGAAACTGTCGCTGCAGATTATTTTTCTTCTTCGAATGTCAACAAAAGCTCAAATGAAAGAAAATTACTTTGGCAAGTATTGAGTATAAACTTTTTCCTTTTCATACTTGAAATCACAAGCGGTTATTTTGCGAAATCAATGGGGCTTATTAGTGACAGTCTTGATATGCTAGCAGACAGCATTGTATATGGACTCGCATTGTACGCAGTTGGAGGAGCAATTCAGATGAAAAAGAACATTGCCAAATGGGCTGGTTACATTCAACTAACATTAGCCATATTTGGTCTTGTGGAAGTTATCAGACGTTTTCTAGAAACAGACACAATGCCTTCAGCCCAAACTATGGTAATGGTAGCAATACCTGCCCTAGTCGGCAATGCCGCCTGTTTATTCCTACTTCAAAAAAACAGAAGTAAAGAAGCTCACATGCAGGCAAGTATGATTTTCACTTCAAACGATGTAATCGTGAATATTGGAGTTATTGTGGCTGCGGGACTTGTGTATTTAACTCAATCGCAATACCCCGACCTCATCATTGGAGTAATTGTATTTCTTATTGTAGGTAAAGGCTCTTTAAATATTCTCAAACTTTCAAAATGAAATTTGTAAAAAAACACCTCAAATTCTTCACCCTTACTACCTGGATACTATTTTCTCGAAGCTACGACGCGTATTGCACGCACACGCTTACTCCAGATCTTTCGAAAGAGGCGAATCCCTTAGTAACAGTAGCTGGTGTATCCTCGTGGTCCGTATTGCTCATTATACTCGGCTGTCTAACAGCGTACGCTCTATTCGCTTTTTATATCCGGACGTACAAACCCACCAACCTCTTTCCTAAAGAAAAAGGATATTCCTTCAATCACTTTGTAGCGTTCTTATTCTTAGGATACAAAGACCAATGGTTCGCCACCTTGTATAAACTTCCTTCATCGTTAAATCGCTTCAACAATTACATGGGCGTAGTGCTTACCAAATGCCTCGCTTACGCCGGATTGGTTTCAACACTCATGTGGATACTCATTCACAATTCCGAATATTACAGATCGGTTCACAGCGCACCCATTATCTACTTCATTCTAATAGGTGGATGTTTCGCGATTATTTATGGGTGGAATAGGTCGGAGTACAAATTGTACCTGCAAAGCGAACATTCTGCATCTTAATCTTTGCTACCTTTGAATATGGTTGGAAAGAAACTGTATATCATCGGCGGCTGCAATGGAGCTGGCAAAACAACAGCCTCATTCAACATTCTTCCTGAAATACTTCAGTGTAAAGAGTTTGTTAATGCCGATGAAATAGCTCGAGGTATTTCTCCATTTCAACCTGAAAAAGTTGCAATTGAAGCTGGAAGAATTATGCTTCATCGAATAGATGAACTTTTAAATCTCGGTGAAGATTTTGCGTTTGAAACTACATTATCAACACGAACATTTATACATAAAATCGAAAAAGCACAATCCAACGGTTACTATGTAACGCTAATATTCTTTTGGCTCGATTCTATTAAGCTTGCGAAAGATCGTGTTAGCAAAAGAGTAAAAGAAGGAGGACATAATATTCAAACTCATGTTATTGAAAGAAGGTATAAATCGGGAATTAGCAACCTTTTCAAAATTTATCAAAACAAAGTAGACTCTCTGTTAATCTATGACAATTCAAACTCAGAATCAGAGTTAATAGCAGAAAAAGAATTTAACGGAGATTTTTCTATCTTGAATTGGAGTAAATTCGAGAATCTAAAATATTATTACAATGAGTGATAAAGAGAAGAAATTACTGAAAGAGACTATTAAAAAGGCAATCAAGATTTCCTCTCAAAAACTAAGAGAAAAGAAGAGAGCCCTGGGACAAAAAATAGTCATTAGTGAAAATGGAATTATCCGTGAGGTTGAGCCCTAAGTGCCAAGTCTGTCAATATCTATTTAAGTAAATAGAACGAATAGAAACCCCATGGACAGACGGGAATTCTTAAAACAAACTTCAATTCTTTCAATTGGCGGATTGCTGTTGCCCTCGGCTTTGCTTACCTCCTGCCGACCAGATACATTGTTTGAAGACATCGCATTCAAGGGAAAGGTTTTAATCATTGGTGCAGGCGCGGCGGGTTTGTATGCTGGATATATTTTAAAATCGAAGGGAATTGACTTTCAAATTTTAGAAGCGGCGCCAAACTACGGTGGTAGAATAGGGAAAATAACCGGATTTGCAAACTTTCCAGTAGATGCAGGAGCTCAGTGGGTGCATGGAAAAAATAGTATCGTTAGCGATTTAATTGCTGCGTCAAACACCCAAATTGCACTCGACGACAGCAGCGAAAAATACTGGTTCAGCAATCAGCTTGTTTCTTCCTTGCCAAGAGATATCAACGCCATTTTTCTAGACGACTACAATGCGCCTGATGTTTCTTTCGAGGAATTCGCCATTCAAAAAGAATTTGGAAACGAATACAAAAACATTGTTGAATTCATAGCCGGAGATTCGGGAGCCGACGCTTCAAATATATCGACATACTGGAAAATTAAAGAAGAGGAAAACTGGAGTTCGGGAGATGATGATTTCAAATTTCAAGAAACGTATTTCGATCTCATTGAAAAACAAATTGCAACTCACGTTCAAGACAAGATTCAACTGAACACTGCAATTAAACAAATAGATTATTCGGGTGCTACCATTCAAGTTAGCGATTACAACAATAACGTGTATACTGCAGACAAGGTTATCATTACGGTACCCATTACCATTTTGAAATCGGGAGACATTGAATTTGTTCCTGCCCTTCCTACAGAAAAAACTTCGGCCTTTTCAAAAATTGGAATGGACGCCGGAATGAAAGTTTTTCTGAAATTCAACACAAAGTTTTTCGATGAAAATGTTTTCGGCGGTAACGTTTGCGCATCATATTCAGACGATAGTATTGGAAAGCTGCAAGACGATAACATTTTGCTTGCCTTCATTATGGGGCAGCAAGCTGAATATCTAACTTCTCTGGGAAGCGACGCGGCTATTACAAATGCGTTGCTTCAAGAATTAGACACGATGTATAACGGACAAGCCTCTGCTTCCTTTGTTGCATCTCACGTTCAAAACTGGACTACCCATCCGTTTATTCGCGGAGCCTATTCATACAGCACCGTCGGAATGGGCGACGCCAGAAAAGTAGCGAGTGAATCCGTTTCTAAAAAACTATACTTCGCTGGTGAAGCCATGAACATAAACGGACACCACCAAACAGTTCATGGGGCTATAGAAACAGGGTATAGAGAAGTGATAAATCTTATAAAAGATTCAACAAAATGAGACTACTCTACTTTCTCTATTTCTTATTTCTTTTCGTGGATGTTCAATCGCAAAAGATTGAAGTGGACCTTTCGTACAAATACATGTTTGCAAGCAACTGGGACAAAGCGATTCAAACGTATAATTTCAGCAGACCATTTCTTTCAGAAAAACAGCCGTTATTTATCCACGGCATAAATGGTTCAGCATCCTATATTTTCAAGTCGGAGAATAAATTCAAACAAGGAATAAACGCATCCTATTCTCATTTCAGCAGCTATGCCGAGAATGTAAATTTCGTGAATCAATACATCCTGCATTTTTTAAATGTCGGATATATTCTTCGTTATGAAAGTACTGAAAAATGCAAAGGGCTAACCACGGATCTCATTCTATCTGCCACTTCAAGTGCGCTGTTTCGAAACGTAAATGACGAGTCATTTATTTACGACGAAACTCGCGCAAGAGCCTTTGGCATTGGCGGAGACGTGAGCATTAAGACTAGCTATTCCTTCAACCTGAAAAATAAAATACGCTTATCGCCTTTCGTTCAAATTGGTTACACTCCATACCTCTATTCGCCCAATACCGAAGCGGTTATAAATCAAACCACTGGACTTACTGCCCCTGACTTCACGGGGGTATTTACATCGCAGATTGGGGTGAAGGTTCGAGTGCTTTAATAAAAAAAACAGACCTTCTCGTTTTCCGCACATACCCCTCGTTTAGAAAACTTTTTTGCCTTAATTTCACCCTAACGAGAAAAATGCAAAAACCATGAGCGCCACAAAATTGATTTGGGAAGAAGATTTAGAAACATCTTCTAAAAAATACCATATCTATGGCGCTTGGATAGCGATTATTTTCGATCCTGTTTTTGGAATTACAGACTACTTCAACATTCCTCATGCCTTCACCCAAATTATGTCGTTGCGACTATGCGTTTCGGTAATTGCGGCGCTGGCCTTGTTGGCGCACAAGTACAAGTACATCAATTCCAAAATGCTAATTTTCATTCCTTTTTTGCTCATTTCCTTTCAAAACGCCTACACCTTTAGTTTAATCAATGTTGAAGATTTCACAGGACATTCACTGAATTACCTAGCCTTATTCATAGGAGGAGGAATGTTTGTATTGTGGAATTGGTATTATTCTTTGGCTATTATCATTCCGTCTGTTGCAGCCACCTGCTACTTTTTTCAAATGAATCATCAGTTGAATACGGAAGAGGCTCTTATAAACGGAGGGCTGCTGCTTATCGTTGTGGCCATTTTCATGTTCGTCCTTATTGAAACGCGCTATAGACTTACCATTTCAAATATTAAATTCAAAATAGCCTTGTTGGAAGCCAATGATGCCTTGGCCGATGAGAAGTCGCAATCAGATAAACTACTTCGCAACATCTTGCCCGATGAAGTCGCCGATGAATTGAAAACAACAGGGAAGGCAAGCGCAAAACACTACCCAAAAGTTTCGGTGTTATTTACAGACTTCAAAGGGTTTACGGTGAGAAGCGCTACCATGACACCGGAAGAAGTGATTGAAGAATTGAACAAGTGTTTTTCCGCTTTCGATGCGATAATCGAAAAATACAATCTTGAAAAAATCAAAACCATTGGCGATGCATACATGTGTGCAGGTGGATTACCTATTGGCAATGACTCCAACCCGGCAGATGCTATACGCGCTGGCTTGGCTATGCAAGAATACATGACTGCCTACAAAAACGAATGCATGGCCAAAGACGAACCTTTTTATGAATGCAGGCTTGGCATCAACACAGGTGAAGTCGTTGCAGGAGTTGTCGGCACCAAAAAATTCGCCTACGACATTTGGGGCGACACTGTGAACACGGCCAGCAGAGCTGAAAGTAGCGGTGCGGTAGGCCTGGTGAACATTACCGAAACTACCTACGAATTGGTTAAGGATATTTTCACATGCGAGTATCGAGGCGACATTGAAGTGAAGGGAAAAGGATTGATGAAAATGTATTTTGTGTTGGGGGAAAAAACTACATAAAATAATTCTCCGAATCAATTGCTCCGCAATCAATTTTTCAGATCAATCATTGCGTGATCAATCACCTTCGGCGATCAATCCTTCTTATGAATTATGAAGTTTGAATTTCATTACAAAACATTCAATCGTTAAAGTATAATGCGGCCTCTTCTTTACGTCGCTTTAACAATCCCGGCAACAAGATTCCTTTGGAGGTCGTGTATCGCGTCTCAATCCAATTTCGAATAGCAAAATCTGTCGATTTTGAATTAATCAATTCAAACAAGGTATCCGAACCTCCTGTGTTATAGGTATGGGATACCAATGCATCGAATTGATTCTGATTCAAGGAAACTTGAATTCTTTGATTCACAATTTCTTCAAAGCGCTTTAAATCATTGCGCAAAAGTCTTTCTGCATCCTCTGATCTTATTGCATCTCCCGAGCGGACTTTCCGTCCCTCTATCTCTGTAGAACCATAGCCAATGGTCCAAACATTTCCAGGGCATCGATATGCATTCAATCGAAGTCCTTCGAAAAATTTAATCAATTCCAAACCTGAATTAGAAACTCTCATAATTCCAATTAAAAAAGAAAAAACTAAGTTATACCAATCAAATTACAAATCATTTCTTGAGTTGGGTTAACAATCTTTAATTTACAATCTGAACCAAGCACCTATATTCATAAGAATGCAAGCATCAACAAGCGAGACTTAATAACTGAAAAATTCGTTAGCACTCCTTGTCGTATTAATTTCAACCTTAGCAATACAATTCAAATATGAAAATCTTAGAAAGACAATTTACAATATACCATCTTATACGCACCCCTCTTTCAAAGGAAAACTCAGATCATTTATAAGCAACCACAAAATAGCGGCTCATGCAAAATTCTCTAATTATCAAATCAATACAAACCTCACAACAATGAGATTTATTTCCAAAACCAAATACCCCTTATTTTTTTTAACGATAATTTCGATTGCGGTTTACTTCTCGATTTTCTTTT